>JBKPRD010000129.1:0-10578 GCA_046734415.1 Actinomycetota bacterium
GTCGACCAAGTCCCGCCTGGACATCCTCGAGGTGCCGCCCTCCCTCGACTTCCACTGGCCGACGATCAAGGCGAACTACGCAGAAGTGATCCATGAGGACGGCTACTTCACGTACGTGAAGAACTCGGTGCTCGTCACAGGCATCTCGACGCTGATCGCGCTCGGGCTCGGTGTGCCGGCGGGCTACGCGTTCTCGCGGCTGCGGTTCCGCGGGAGCGACACCTGGGCCTCGACGATCCTCAGCTTCCGATTCATGCCGCCGGTCGCGGTCGCGATCCCGATCTATCTGATGATCAGGTATCTCAACCTCCTGGACGGCTACTTCGGGCTAATCCTCCCCTACGTCGCCTTCTCGCTCCCGCTGGTCGTCTGGATCATGATCGGCTTCTTCGACGAGATCCCGCGCGAGATCGACGAGGCGGCGATGGTGGACGGCCTGACGCGCCCGGTCGTGCTCCTCAAGGTACTGCTGCCGCTGGCGCGGCCGGGCATGCTCGTGGCGGCGACGTTCGGGGTGATCTTCGTCTGGAACGAGTTCCTCGTCGGCCTGTACGTGATCAACTCGCAGGGCCACTACACGATCCCGATCGCCGCCTCGAGCCTGCTCACGGTGGAGAGCCCGATCGACTGGAACATCGCCGCCGCGACCGGGATCTTCACGGTGATCCCGATCCTGCTCTTCTCGATCGTCGTCCAGCGCTACATCGTGCGCGGGATCACGGCCGGGGCGGTGCGCTGATGGCCCCGGTCTCGTTCACGAACGTCGGCAAGGTCTATCACGACGGCACGCGCGCGCTCTCCGGCTTCAGCCTCGAGGTGGCCGACGGGGAGTTCATGGTCTTCGTCGGCCCCTCCGGCTGCGGCAAGACGACGGCGCTGCGGATGGTCGCCGGGCTCGAGGACATCACCGAGGGCGAGGTGCGGATCGGCGACCGCGTCGTGAACGGGCTCCACCCGCGCCACCGGGACGTCGCGATGGTCTTCCAGAACTACGCGCTGTACCCCCACATGTCCGTCTTCCGGAACATCGCCTTCGCGCTGAAGATCCGGAAGACGCCGCCGGACGAGATCAAGCGGCGGGTCGAGGAGGCGGCCAGGATCCTGGGCCTGACCGCCGAGCTGAAGCGAAAGCCGGGGCAGCTCTCGGGCGGCCAGCGCCAGCGCGTGGCGATGGGCCGCGCGATCGTGCGTCATCCGCAGGCGTTCCTGATGGACGAGCCGTTGTCGAACCTGGACGCGAAGCTGCGCGTCCAGATGCGGGCCGAGATCGCACGGATCCAGCGCGAGCTGGGCGCGACGACGATCTACGTCACGCACGACCAGGTCGAGGCGATGACGATGGGCGACCGCGTCGCCGTGCTGCGGAAGGGCGAGCTACAGCAGGTGGACTCGCCGCAGCAGGTGTACGACCGGCCGGCGAACCTGTTCGTGGCGAGCTTCATCGGCAGCCCAGAGATGAACCTGGTCGAGGCGCGGCTCGAGCGCCGCGGCGGCGGTCTCGCCTGCGCGGTCGGCGGTCAGGAGCTCGCCGTGCCGCCGGAGCTCGTCCACGCGCGCCCGGGGCTCGAGACGTACGTGGGCAGGACGATCGGACTCGGCATCCGGCCGGAGCAGCTCGACGACGCCGCACTGGCCGGCGCCGTACCGGCCGCGGGCCGGCTGCGCGGAAAGGTCGTGACCACCGAGCTGCTCGGCTCGGAGCTGCTCGCCCACGTGGAGATCGAGGCAGCGCCGGTGGTCACGCAGGAGGTCCGGGAGGTCCTCGAGGACGTCGATCGGTCCCGGGTGATCGAGCTGGAGAGCGAGGCTCGGGCGCGCAGGACTGTCGTCATCGGCCGTTTCGGGATCGGTTCGGAGACACGCGCCGGGGCCGACGTCGAGATGCGGCTGGACACGCGGCGGCTGCACTTCTTCGACCTCGACTCCGAAGCCGCGATCGGGCTCGAGGAGCCGTCAGGTGCGCTTCCGGAGCACGCGACGGCTGCGACACTGGAGCGATGATGGACGACGGAGTCGTCGACAGGCTGCAGGCGCTCGGGATGTCGCTGTACGAGGCCCGGATCTACGTCGGCCTGCTCCGCCACGGGCCGCAGAACGGGAACGAGGTCTCGAAGTCGGCCGGGATCCCGTCGTCGAAGGTCTACTCGGGCCTCCAGCGCCTCGCGTCCAGGGGGATCGTCCACTCGGTGCGCACTGGTTCCGGGACGCAGTACATTTGCATCCCTCCGGACGAGCTCATCCACCGGTTCCGGAACGAGTTCGACGAGCCGATCGCATACCTCGAGAGGACACTCCCGGAGTTGGCCGTGTTCGAGCCGGCAGACGAGGTGCTCACCGTCTCGGGTCTCGATGCGATCCGGGAGAACACGCGGTTCATCCTCGACGACGCTCGCAAGGAGATCTACATCTCCGTGTGGGCCGACGACGTCGAGCACCTGCACGACTCACTCGTCGCCGCCCACGAGCGGAAGGTCCGGATCTTCGGAATGCTCTATGGCGAGGCGCCGCTGGACATCGGCTCCTGGCTCGTCCACAGCTACCAGCAGATCGTCACGGACCGGATCGAGGGACGCATGCTGACGGTGGTGGCCGACCGCGAGGAGGCCCTGATCGCCCACATCCCGCGTCAGGGGCCGGCAAGCGCCGTCCGCACACGCAACCCCGTGCTCGCGCTGATCGCCCAGGAGTATCTGCACCACGACCTCGTCCTCCAGCGCGCCCAGCTTGCGATCGGCTTCGACGAGTGGGATCGGTGGTGGCAGGCCGATCCCGACCTGCGGACGATCATCCTGGCCAGTCAGCCGGAGGAGGTACCGAAATGACCGAGACAGTGGCACCCACCCAGACCCGCCCGCTGCTGCTGGCAGGCCGACCGACGACCACGGACGAGAGCCTCCCCGTGGTCTTCCCCTACGACGGGAGCGAGATCGCCCGCGTCTGCCTTGCCGACGAGGCGCTGGTCGAGCAAGCGCTCGCATCCGCCGCGGCCGCGGAAGCCGAAGTCGCCGCGCTACCCCCGTTCAGGCGCGCCGAGATCCTGATCGCCGCCGCCGAGCTGGTGCGCTCGCGCGAGGACGAGCTGGCCAGGCAGATGACGCTCGAGACCGGCAACGCGGTATGGGAGACCCGGTTCGAGGCGCAGCGGACCGGTGAGATCCTCCAGCTGGCGGGCGAGGAGGCGCGGCGCATCGCCTCGACCGGGGAGTCGGTGCCGATCGACGCCGTCCCGCGCGGAGAGGGAAGGATCGGCCTGACGCGGCGCTTCCCGGTCGGGACGGTGCTCGCGATCACTCCCTTCAACGCGCCGCTGCTGCTCGTCGCCCACAAGCTCGGCCCGGCGCTCGCCGCCGGGTGCCCGTGCATCGCGCGTCCCGCGTCGAAGACGCCGCTCTCGGCCCTCTCGCTGGGCGAGATCATGCTCGAGGCAGGCGCGCCGCCGGCGGCGGTGAGCGTCGTCCCGTGCGCGACCGAGCTGGCCGAGCGGATGGTCGCGGACGAGCGGGTGCAGATGCTCTCCTTTACGGGCAGCGCCGCCGTCGGCTGGCGGCTGCAGAAGGTCGCGGCGACCGCCCGGGTGACGCTCGAGCTCGGCGGCAACGGCGCGGTGATCGTCGAGCCGGACGCGGATCTCGACTACGTTGCGCAGCGGTGCGCGTTCGGCGGCTTCCTGCGCGCGGGTCAGGCCTGTATCTCCGTCCAGCGGCTATACGCGCACTCGTCGATCTACGAGCCGCTGCGCGACAAGCTGCTCGAGCGGATCGCGGAGCTGCGGACCGGCAACCCGCTCGACGAGGAGACGGTCGTAGGCGGGTTGATCGACGAGGCCGCGGCCCAGAAGGCCGAGGCGCTCGTCCAGGAGGCCGTCGCCGCTGGCGGCCGCGTGCTCTGCGGCGGGACGCGCGAAGGCACCGTGCTGGCCCCGACCCTGCTCGTCGACGTCCCCGAGCAGCTGCGCGTCTGCGCGGAAGAGGCGTTCGCGCCGATCGTCGTCGTCTCGTCATACGACGACGTGGACGCGGCGATCGCGCTCGCGAACGACTCCCCGTTCGGCCTCCAGGCGGGGCTGTTCTCGAACGACATCCGCGTCATCCACCGGGCGTTCGAGCGCCTCGAGGTCGGCGCGCTCGTCGTCAACGACGTGAACACCTTCCGGGTCGACCAGATGCCCTACGGCGGCGCCAAGCGCTCCGGCCACGGCCGCGAGGGCATGCGCTGGGCGATCCGCGAGATGACCGAGGAGCGCCTGCTCGTCATCGACCCGCGCTAGCCGGTCCCGAGGACGTCGGTGGCTCGCACGAATGGGGCTCGCCACGCGGCCGTTCCAGACCAGCACGTCCCGGATCACGACGCGGCTGCCAGCGCGACTCTGTCCGGCTTCGCATCGAGCTCCGGCGCGCGCTCCTTCACGATTTGGCGGGCGACACGCTCGGCGTCTCGCCCGGTACCGGCGATCAACATCGACGCGAACGAGTGCAGGAAGGGGAGCCCGACGAAGTAGAGGCCCGGTGAGGACGAGGCCGCGCCTCGGTACTGCACCGGGAAGCCGTCCTCGCCCAACTCGAACGGAACGCGAATCCAGCTGAAGTCCGGGCGGAAACCCGTGCACCAGACCACGTTGCGCGCCTCGACGACGCGGCCGTCGTCCAGCACCGGGAAGCCACCCCGGACGCCGACGGTTCGGGCAAGCACGCGCTCGACCCCCGCCGCGGCCAGGTCCTTTCTGCGGTAGCGGAGGAGCGGGCCGCCGCCGTGTCGCACGTGCGGGCGCATCTTCCGCCCCAGCGGCGTGTCCACGTTGAGGACGTGCGTCCCGGCGAACACCAGCACCCGGAAGCCCAGACGTCCCCGCCGGCTTTCGATCGGGACAGGGATCTGCCCGGTGTCGGGGCCGGAGAGGATCACGTCGTGCGCCGCCGATGCCTCGTACGCGAGGTCCGAGCCGGAGTGGGAGGCACCGACGACGAGCACCGGCCCCTGCTGGAGCTGCGACAGGTTGCGGTAGTCGTTGGAGTGCAGCTGCGTGATCGCTGGGTCCACCTCGCCCGCGAAGTCGGGCGTGTACGGCTTCCGGAAGACGCCTGAGGCGACGACGACGTTTTCGGCCTCGAAGCGGTCGTCGCCGGCGCTCGCGACGTAGCGGCCGTTCTCCCTCGTCAGGGCCACCACGGCGGTGCCGCTGCGAACCGGCAGCCCGAAGCGCGCCGCGTAGGCCTCGAGGTAGTCGCCCATCTCGTCCTTCGTCGGGTAGGCGGTGCGCGCCGCCGGGAACGCCATGCCCGGCAGCCCATCGCGAAACGCCGGCGAGTAGAGCCGCAGCGAGTCCCAGCGGTTGCGCCAGGAGTCGCCGATCCGCTCGCTCGCGTCGAGTACGACGAACGAGCGCCCTTGCTCCTTCAGGAAGTAGCCGACCGAGAGTCCGGCCTGGCCCCCGCCGACGATCACCGTCTCGTATCGCTGAACCTGCTGCATCGTCCTGCCTCCTTTCCGATCGTTTCGCCGAGGGTAGGAGGCCGCGCGCGCCGCGACATCGCCGGGATTCACCAACTTGCGCGGGCGGGCGCGTGGTCATTTCTGACCACGCGGCGGCGCTACACGAGCTCGTGCTCGAATGCGAAGGCCGTTGCCGCGGCGCGCGACGAGAGCCTGAGCTTCGCGTAGATGTTCTGCAGGTGCCGCGCGACGGTGTGCTCGCTGATGACGAGCGTCGCTGCGACCTCGCGGTTGCTCTTTCCCGCGGCGACGAGCCGCAGGACCTCGAGCTCCCGCTGCGAGAGCCCGAAGGCCGCCCCGGTCGGAGCCGAGCTGCGCGCGAGATCCGGCGCGGCTCCGAGGCGCTCGAACAGCTCTCGGGCGTTCTCGAGCTCGAGCCTGCCCGCCTCGCCGTCGCCGAGAGCGGAGCACGCGTGCGCGATCAGCTCCCGCGTGCGAGCGACCTCGTAGGGCGCGTCGAGCGCGAGCCAGATCCGCTGCGCATGGCGCAACCGCTCGACCGCCGCCGACGCGTCGCCCTCCGCGAGCGCGACCGCTCCCTGGGCGTGCGCGACGATCCCGTCGAGCATCGCGCTCTCGTACTGCTCCGCGAGCTTCTGCAGCTCGAAACACGCCGTCCGCGCCTCCTCGACCTCACCCGACGCGAGCGCGATCTCGACGTGGGCGGGGAGGAGCGCAGCCCTCTTCAGCGGCTCCGCGGCCTCGGCGTCGGCGCGGCGGATCGCCGCCAGCGCCGCGTCGCGCTTGCCCTGCGCGAGCCGCAGCTGCGCGAGGCCCGGCTGAGGCTCCCAGCCGTTCCGGCTCGCGTCGCGGTACGCCTCCTCGGCCGTCTCGAACTCGCCGCGGAGCCGGAAGAGCTCGCCCTGACGGTAGAGGGCGAGCCCGGCCGCGGGATTCCTCGCCTGCGCGAGCCGGTCGGCCGCGAGGCGAGCCTCGGCGAGCGCCTCGGCCCAGGATCCGCCCAGCTGCAGGATCTCGGCGCGATGGACGAGGCAGCGGCCCGTGAACGCGACCAGGTCCCGCTGCTGCTCGATCCAACGGGTCAGCTCGAGCGTCCACTCGCGCGCCCTCCCAACCTCGAAGGCCGACTCGCAGGCGAGGATGACGCCGCAGTAGACGATCCCGACGACGAACGGCGAGAGCTCGGCCGTCGTCACCGTCACCATCGCCTCGTCCAGGAGGGCGAGGCCCTCGGGGATCCGGCCGTCCAGGACGAGCATGTGGCCCTGCGCGTGGATCGCGAGCGCCATCAGGTCGGCGTCGCCGTGGCGCCTGCCGATCTCCGCCGCCGTGCAGGCGGTGGCGGCCGCAGCGTCGAAGTCCCCCGCGGCCTCGAGGCGGAACACCTCCGGCAGCAAGGCGTAGCCGTGGACGGCCGTCTCCGCCGGCACGTCTTCGAGCAGCCGGTGCGCGCGTGCGATCCACCCGCCCGCGGGCCCCACTGCCCCGTTGTAGAAGAGGGTCATGCCGATCCAGCCCGCGCAGTAGGCCGCACGAGCCGTGTCGGCTTCCTCGAGGTAGGCGTGATGCGCCCGTTCGAGGATCTCGACCGACTCGTCGTCCCGGGCGAGCATGCGTGCGGTGGTCGCTCGCAGCTCGAGGTCCGCCGGCGAGAGCGGCGCAGCCTCGTCTGCGCGCGCGAACGCCTCGTATGCCTCGAGCCAAGAGCGCTCGGCATACGCGGCGCGCGCCCGCTCGACTTCCGGTGTGATCGCGCTCATCAGGGCGACATCTTGCAACACGTTCGCCCACGTCTACTCTCTGTATTGATTACGGCGTGACCGCGGCGTTCGGCGCCCACCAGGAGTGGCAGTTGCTCGTCCTGCTCGCCGCCGGCGCGGCCTTGCTGATCCTGTCCGGGCCGCTGCGAATTCCGTACCCGATCCTGCTCGTCCTCGGCGGGCTTCTTCTCGGTTTCGCGCCCGGGCTGCCGAAGGTGACGATGCCTCCGGACATCGTGCTCGTCGGGATCCTGCCGCCGCTCCTGTATGTGACGGCCTACTCGACGGGGCTGCGCGAGTTGCGGCAGAACCTTCGCCCGATCTCGCTGCTCGCGATCGGGCTCGTCGTGTTGACGACGTTCGGCGTCGCTGTCGTCGCCCACGAGATCGCCGGTCTCGGCTGGGCGGAGGCCTTCGTGCTCGGCGCAGTCGTTTCGCCGACTGACCCGATCGCCGCCAGCGCGATCGGTAGGCGCCTCGGCGTGCCGCGCCGGTTGATCGACATCGTCGAGGGCGAGAGCCTGGTCAACGACGGAACGGCGCTGGTGCTTCTGCGGACGGCGATCACGGCCGCCGTCGCGGGATCGTTTTCGTGGTGGGCGGCCGGAGGGCGGTTGGTGCTGAACATCGTCGGCGGGATTGCGGTGGGACTCGTCGTGGGCTACCTCATCCGGCGGGTTCGACGCCGGCTCGACAACCCGCCGCTCGAGGTGACGATCGCCTTCCTGACCGGATACCTCGCGTTCCTGCCCGCCTCGGCGCTCGGCGTCTCGGGAGTGCTCGCGGCCGTGACGGCCGGTGTGTACATGGGCTGGTACACGCCGGAGCTGACGACGGTCGAGACGCGTCTGCAGGGTCAGGGGTTCTGGAGCATCGTGACCTTCCTGCTCAACGTGCTGCTGTTCGGCCTGGTCGGGCTGCAGCTAAGGCCGATCCTCGACACGCTTTCGGGTCAAAGCGGCTGGTCGCTCGTCGGCGACGCGGCCGTGATCGCGCTGGCCGTGATCGCGATCCGGATCGTCTGGGTCTTTCCCGCCACATATCTCCCGCGCTGGTTGATCCGGCGCGTTCGCGAGCGCGATCCGTCGCCGCCGTGGCGCTACCCGGCGTTCGTCTCGTGGACCGGCATGCGCGGAGCGGTCACGATCGCTGCCGCGCTGCTCATTCCGCTGGAGACGAATGCAGGCACGCCCGTTCCCGGCCGCAACCTCGTCGTCTTCTTCGCGTTCGCCGTCGTGCTCGCGACGCTCGTCGTGCAGGGTCTGTCGCTCCCGCTGGTGATCCGGGCGTTGGGGCTCGAGGAGGACGACGGCGGGGCCGCCGACGAGGAAGCGCGGGCCCGCATTCGAGCGGCCGAGGCGGCGCTCGAGCGGCTCGACGAGCTGGAGGCGGAAAGGTGGGTGTTGGAGGACACGGCGGAGCGCCTCCGGGGTCTGTACCAATTTCGGATCGACCGCTTCTCGGCGCGCCTGGATTCCGACGGCGACGGCAAGATCGAGAAGCGCTCGCTGAAGTACCAGCGCCTCCGTCGCGAGTTGCTCGAGGTCGAACGGCACGCAGTCGTCGAGATGCGCAACACCGGCGAGATCAGCGACGAGGTGATGCGGCTCGTCGAACGCGACCTCGACCTCGAGGTTTCCCGGCTCGACACCTGACGAGCTCCCCGGCTCGGCGAGGTCGGGTTCGAGGTTTGCGGGCGGGGGCGGCGGACCGCGATGGACGATCACAAAAAGTGTCCGCTTCGTGTCTCAGCTCGACGACCGTGGTGCCTAGACTGCGGCCGGTGAACCCGGAGTCAGGTACGGCTGGTGCTGGCGCCAGCCAGGTCCAAGCCTCTGACCTGTCCCACCGCCTTCCAGATCGCCTCGCAACCAAGCTCGACCGGCTCTGGGGACGGCCGGTGCTCGTGGCGACGCTCGTCGGCTGTGTCCTCTATCTGGCGGCGGCGTCGAGCCCGACCACAGGACTCTGGTCGCACCGTTTTAGAGGCGATATAACCACTTACAAGTTCTATGCCAAGAAGTCGCACGATGAGGTTCCGATTCGCGACTTCCCGCTCGAGTATCCACCTGCTTCTCTGGTCGTGTTCCTCACGCCTTTATGGGCGAAGCAAGGCTTGCGGCACCTCGGCGTGCAGGCCAACTACACCGATCTGTTCAAGGCGCTGATGCTGATCTGCGGGCTGCTCATCGTCTTCATCGTCGCGAGCACGGCGAACTTCCTCTGGAACGATCCGCGGCGAGTCCTCGCTGCAGTGGTCGTGGTCGGGGTGAGCCCGCTCGCACTCGGCCCGATCTCCCTTTCCTGGTACGACATGTGGCCGACGCTCCTCACGATCGCCGCGGTGGCGTTGTTCGTCAGGCGACAGTTGACGGCTGCCCTCGCGCTGCTCGGCTTCGCAATCGCAGCAAAGCTCTTCGGTCTCGTCTTGCTACCGCTGCTCCTCGTGCAGGCTCTCCGCTGGGTGGGCTGGAAGCGAACGCTTGCCCCGCTCGCCGCCTTCTTGGCCACCACGGCGATCTGCTTCGGGACCGCGGCGATCCTCAGCATCAGAGGGCTTCGCTACCCATTTAGCTATCTCATCGACCGGCCGGTCGAGATCGAGAGCACCGCCGGATCGATCGTCGGCCTCGAGCACATCGCGGGATGGCGGGAGGTCGGCACGCATGTGTCCTATGGATCGATGAATTTCGAAGGCACACACGCTGCACATCTCGGGGTCGTGATCGCAATCGTCGGGGCGGCAGCGCTACTTGCCCTCTGGTGGCGCTCGGCAATGGTACGTCTCTCCCCGGAAGCACTCATCGCCCGCTCCACGGCCGTGATTGCCATCGCGATCGCGTGTTCGAAGGTCTTTTCTCCGCAGTACCTGGTCTGGCTGGTGCCGTTCGTGGCCCTGACATTGCGCCGCGCGGCCCTCCTCATGCTGGCGGTGGCGGTTGTGCTCACGCGTCTCTGGTTTCCTGAACATTGGCAACACTTCAACAACATCCCGCCGATGTTCGCTCTCGCGGCGCCCCGAAATCTCGCCGTCTGGCTCCTCGCCATCGTGTTGATCTTCGGCAGAGGTCTTCGGCCGGCGCGACACGCTTCGCCGAGCGGATGAGTTCGAGGTGCGCGCCAGTTGCGGCCAGTGCGCGCCCCTCTCAGGCGGGCTTGAGCGGAGAACGGCTCGTCCGGCAGAAAAGGCGCCAGGCCGCTCCGTTACGCGGAAGACGGCCTAGGGAGCGGAGGGGGAGGGATTTGAACCCTCGATCCGCCTAACGACGGATAACGGTTTTCGAGACCGCCGCATTCGACCGCTCTGCCACCCCTCCGAGCGGAGAAGGAGGGATTCGAACCCTCGATGCAGGTATTCACCCACATA
>JBKPRD010000130.1:0-7995 GCA_046734415.1 Actinomycetota bacterium
CGTTGCGGTCGCCGCTCAGCGGGAAGAAGTGGTCCCAGTTGTAGATCCGGTCGACCCCGAGCGCGTCGGCCTCGATCCATGCGCGCTTCAGGGGCTCGAAGTCGCCGTGCTGGGGGATCACCTGGACGCCGATCGTGACCCGCGCCATCTGCCGAAACCTACCTAGGCCGGATCACCCCACGCGGCACCGTTTTCCACAACCAATGCCTGGCACCGGAGGTGCAACAAAGGTGTCACAAGTTGTCCACAGCCACCGGCCCGGCCGGACTAGTCGAAAATCGTGTCCTCGTGCCGGTAGGCCGGAGCGCAGCAGCACAGGAAGCGGAGGCCGCCGTCGTCTGCGCGGACCTGGTGACGTGCGCCGGGCGGGATCAGGACGGCGTCTCCAACTCCGATCCGGCGGCGGTCGCCGTCGAGCTCCATCTCGCCGGACCCTTCGACGACGTAGTAGATCTCCTCGCTCTCGGCGTGGTAGTGGCGCTGGGTCGCCTGCCCGGGCGCGAGCGTCGCCTCGGCGAGGCTCTGGTTCCGGACGGGCGCCGTGGGCAGGCCGAGAAGCTCCCGGATCGTGCTGCCGTCCGCGGTGGTGAAGGGCTCGGCCTGCTCCAGCGAGCGGACGATCACGCGCCGAAGGCTACTTCACCGAGCCGGTCTCACCTGGCCGCCGAGCTCCGCTTCTTCGTGGATACGGTGAAGCCGATGCCCGTCCCCGTCTCAGCCGAGAGCTTCGCGTAGGCGGAGCAGTCCACCCGGCCGGACGCAACCCTCCGCACGGCACTGCGGAAAGCCACGTAGGACGGCTTCGGCGTCATGTCGCTCCACAGGACGCCCGACTGCCAGCCGGCGAGGTTCGTCTCGTCGGCGAGCTCGAAGTTGAAGAAGGCGCCCACCGCCGGCTGGCAGTAGGCGAGCTGGACGGCGTCGGAGAGCTGCGTCGCCTGGTCGGAGGCGAGCCTGGCGCCGGCTCCGGCAGCCGCCCGCACGAAGAACGGCGGCAACAGCTGCCGGCCCGTCTCCCGCCCGCGGTAGAAGCCACCCTTCGCCGGGTCGACGGTGGTCTGGAATCCCTGCTCCATGTACCAGATGCTGACCCCCCGTTGGCCGGGCAGCGGCTGCCGGGTGCCGCCGAAGGCCTCCTTGAGGACGGCGATCAGCTTGTCGTAGTCGCCTTCCGAGATCGCCGTGGAGCCCGGGTGGCGGATCCACGGTCGCTCCGCGTTGGTGACCGGATACGGGTTGTGCCCGACCGTGTCGAGAATCGGCAGCTGCCGCCCGCTGGCGCGGTAGGCCTGCCCGATCTTGCGATAGAAGTTGACCGGCGAGTGCGAGACGTTCGAGGGAGCGGCCGGGTTGTCGTTGCCGCGCGCGGCGGAGGCGGCGATCACGTTCACCCCCGGCCGAGCCGCGTGGAGGGCGTCCCAGCACTGGGCGAGGAGCAGCTCGTACGCTGCGGGCGCAAGGCTCGTGCCGTCGGGTGTGAACTGGGGACGCCAGAACCGGCTCGAGTTGGGCTCGTTCCAGATCACGACGTCGTGGACACCGGGGTAGCGATGCAGGAGGCTGGCGACGAACTGGCAGTACGCGTCACGTTGCGGGTACGTCAGAGGCGGGTCGACGGCCCTGCCGTAGACGGCGAGGACGACCCGCAGGCCGCCGCCCCAGGTCGCCAGGATCATGCGGTCGATCGGCCGACGGTCGAAGACGCCGAGACGGGTCTGGCCCGGAGACCACGGGACGGTGACGCGGACGGCGCGGAGGCCGAGATCGCGTGTGTAGGTGAGCGCGCGCTGGGCGGTCGGCTTGTCCGACCACTTGAGCGTGTCGTCCGCAACGCCGACGAGGAGGCCCTGGCCGGCGCGAGCGCCGCCCGCGAAGACGCAGGCGACGCCCGCGCAGGCGATCAGAGTCCGACCGGTGCGACGCACGTTGTCTCCATCGGCGGCACGGGCATCGAACCTGAGGGCCGTCGTGCCTGAGCCGTATCCGTGGGCGTGGTACTGGGACCCGGCCGTGCTCGCCGCCGAGCGAGAACGGATCTTCCGGTCCGCGTGGCACTACGTCGGCCACGCGGGGCAGTTGCCGGAGCCGCCGTCGTACTTCGCCTGCGTCACCGGCGGCTTGCCGGTCGTGGTCACCAAGGATGGAGAAGGCGTGTTGCGCGCGTTCCTGAACGTCTGCCGTCATCGTGGCGCGGAGGTCGCGTCGGGAGCGGGTCGCCGCGGCACGCTGCAGTGCCCGTACCACGCCTGGACGTACGGGTTGGACGGCGAGCTGCGTTCCGCCCCTCGTGCCGACCGCGAGGCGGGATTCGACGTCGCCGGACTCGACCTCGTTGCGCTTCGGGTCGAGGCGTGGGGGCCGTTCCTGTTCGTGACCGCCGATCGCGACGCGGTCCCGCCGGCAGAGATGCTCGTCGACGCGCGGCTCCCGTTCGACCCGTGGTCACTCGTCTTTCGCGTCGATCGGCCCACTCTGGCCGGATCTGCCAGCCGCACGGTCGGATTCCTGGACTACTTCTTCGGGCCGGACGTCGACGAGGCCTGGGCTCGCGAAGCGATCGCCTTCGACGACCGGGTCGGGGAGGAGGATCGAGCGTTGGTCGAATCCGTCCAGCGCGGGGTCGGCTCGGGACTGCTCGACGGCGGTCAGCTGCTGCCCGAAAGCGAACGTCTGATCGCCCTCTTCCGGGTCAAGGTGACCGATTCGCTCACCTAGGGCGCGCCTGTTGTCCGATCTGGCTGCTACCTTGAGCCGGTTAGCGCAAAGCCAGACGGCTGAGTGGCTGCGGCACGCCTCCTTGGCGTGCTTGCCCAGCGTGGTTGACCGCTCCTGTCGTCGCCAGTACGAGGAAGGAGCCCACCACGTTGAAAAACGTCGTCTTTGTTGCCGTGCTCACGGCGTTGGCGACGGCGCTCGTCCCCCAGGCGACGGCTCGGCAGCACGTCGCGAGAACCGTGCGGGCGGTGAAGCAGGTCGCGCCGCAGGACTCGACGGTGCTCCTCCGCCGCATCCAGGCGCACCGGGACGAGACGTGGCGGTGGCAGCGGGTGATGCAACGGCCACGAACGCCGTTCAACGACTCGGCGCGCCACGTCGCGAGCCTCGCGTACCGGCGGTGGGTGGCCGGTTTGTGGCTGCATCGGGCGACCGTCGCCAGGCACCAGGCGCTGCGGCCGCCGCACAGGACCGAGTGGCTCTGCATCCACCGCTTCGAGGGCTCGTGGAGCGACCCGAATGCGCCGTTCTTCGGCGGTCTGCAGATGGATGTCGAGTTCCAGCGCACGTACGGGTTCGACCTCTACCGAGCGAAGGGAACGGCCAACCACTGGACACCGCTCGAGCAGATGTGGGTTGCCGAGCGTGCCTTCCGCACCCGCGGCTTCTGGCCGTGGCCGAACACGGCGCGGTACTGCGGCTTGCTCTGAGATCCAGAGCGGTTAGGCTGGGAGGCGATCGGGCACTACGCGGTTTGGAGGTTCCCGGTGGACCGGCTGACAGCGTTGATCGATCGAGCCGAGGAGCAGGGCTGCGTCAACCTGTCGCAGTTCAGCGAGCTGCTGCACGAGCTCGACCTCGATGAGGACGAGCTCGCGCACGTCTACGAGCAGCTCGAGGAGCGCGGGATCGAGCTCAGCGACGACTGCGGCCACGTGCGCGAGGACGACGCCACCTTCGTCAACGGTGAGCTGGCCCATGCGACCACCGATGCGCTGCAGCTCTTCCTGAACGAGGCCGGCCGCTACAAGCTCCTCACCGCCGAGGAGGAGGTCGAGCTGGCCAAGCGCATCGAGCGCGGCGACAAGCAGGCCAAGGACTTGATGATCAACTCGAACCTGCGGCTCGTGGTCTCGATCGCGAAGCGCTACCAGGGGCACGGGCTGTCGCTGCTCGACCTGATCCAGGAGGGGATCATCGGTCTGATCAGGGCGGTGGAGAAGTTCGACTACCGCAAGGGCTTCAAGTTCTCCACCTATGCCACGTGGTGGATCCGCCAGGCCGTGCAGCGCGGTGTCGCGAACAAGTCGCGCACGATCAGGATCCCCGTGCACATCGTCGAGCGCGAGCAGAAGATCGCACGGGCGGAGCGCGAGCTGGTCGTGAAACTCGGCCGGCAGCCGACCGACCAGGAGCTGGCAAAGCAGGCCAAGCTCCCGCTGAAGCAGGTTCGCGAGGTCAAGTCGGCGGCGCGGGCGGTGACCAGCCTCGACAAGCCGATCGGCGAGAACGACTCCGGCTCCTTCGGTGATCTCTTTGCCGCCGACCAGGTGCACACCGACGAGGAGGTGGAGATCAGCCTCCGCCAGGAGACGCTGCGCAAGGCGCTGGACGAGCTGCCGGAGCGGGAGCGTTCGGTGCTCGAGCTCCGCTACGGCCTCGTCGGCGACGGGGAGCCGATGTCGCTCGAGGCGATCGGGCGCACGCTCGGGCTCACGCGCGAGCGCGTACGTCAGATCGAGGCGGGTGCCCTCGAGACCCTGTCGATGCTGCGCGAGGTCGCGGGCCTGCGCGAAGCTGCCTGACCTAACCGGCCGTGTCCCCATGCGGGCGAGCTGGCGGCGAAGCCGCCGCGAGCGTCAGTGGCCGACGACCTGAACGATCCAGCGGCGGTCGCGCTCGCGGTCCAGCTCGATGAAGAGCACGCGCTGGTAGGTGCCGAGCTGGAGCTCGCCGTTCCGGATCGGAATCGACTCGCCGGCGGTGCCGAGCAGCATCGCCATGCAGTGGGAGTGGCCGTTTCCGAAGTCCACGTCCTCCGGACAGATGTTCTCGGTGCGGCGGTCCCAGTCGTCGTGGGCGTAGTAGGTCTCGCGCGGCACGAGGCGCAGCAGGAGTTGCGCGAAGTCCTCGAGGAACCCGCGCTCGAACTCGTTCACGCGGACGCAGCACGTCGTGTGGGGCGAGTACACGCAGGCGATGCCGTCCTGGACGCCGCTGTCGGTCACGGCCTCGGCCACGTCGTCGGTGATGTCACGGACGTGGAGTCCGCCCGTCGTCCGTAGTTGCTGCTCCCGCTGGAAGACCTTCACCGCTCGCTCACCCCCTGTCGTGTCCGGATCGGCGTATTGTGCTGGATCGCCGCCGTGACTGCATCGGCGTCGACGCGAACCGGGGCGGCGGCCGGTAGCTGTACGACCTCCGACTCGTGGAGCGCCTCGCCGACCGGCTCGGCGCCCAGCGTCGTTCTCCGAGATCCGGGTTGTCCCCGATGCCCTCCGAAACGTCGTGCGCGAGGGTCGGCTCCTGGAAGGAGGGTGAGATGACTGCTGTTCTGCACAAGCTCTCCCGGAAGACGAGCGGCGCGCCCGACGATCCGCGTGAACGTGCCGAGCTCCACGCTCAGGAGGCGGAGCGGCTGCTGAAGAGCTGGTGGCTGTCCTCACACGTCAAGGGGCAGCTGCACGCGACGCTCGCGCTGTACTACTCGGCCAAGCACGCCGACCCCTAACGTCCATCGGCTCTCGTTTTCGATCGCCCCAGCGCGGAATGGGTGCCGCCGACCCTCAGCTGTCTGGGAGCGAGCTGTCGCCGACCCGGTAGAGCCCGTACGGCAGGGGCTCGCCGATCTGCCAGCGCCCGCTCTGAAGGCGGGCCCCGGCCTCGCGCGAGCGCGCGACGGCGGCCGCGCCGCGCGCGATCTGCTGCCGCGACCACGGGAGCAGGGCCTGCGCGACGTTGCTTCCCACGCCGTCCAGTGCCGTCGCCAGCGTCCACGCGTCCTCGGAGGCCTTCGCCGTGCCGACGGCGACATGGGGGCGGGCGGTGAAAGCGGCGTCGCCGATCAGACACGCTCGCCCGGAGGTCGTGCGTTCGACCGCCAGATCGAAGATGACCTGGATGAAGGGCTCCGGCGTCCCGATCAGGATCTCCGCGAGCACGGGAGGGAGGTACGCCGTTGCCCGGCGCGCGAGCTCACTCAAGCGCTCGCGCGGCACAAGTCCGCGAGGTACGGAGGTCGTGAAGCGCGCGTCGCCGGCGCCGGTCAGGAGATCCTCGAGCTCGTCGCCGGGGCGCACGTTGCGGTACCACAGCCAGTTGAGGAGCCGGGGGAAACCGGCCGGGCTCTCGCCGGCCGGGATGGGATAGCTGATGAAGTGCCCGTCGGCGAGGACGTGGTAGGTGATCGCGTCGGCGACCGACTCGAAGACTGCGGGCTCGGCATGGTTCTCGTCGACGGTGCCGCGCCAGGCAACGTAGCCCGCGTACTGCGGTTCCGCCTCGGGTGCGAGGAGACGGCGACCGATCGAGTTGATCCCGTCGGCGAAGACGACCAGGTCGGCGGCTCGGCGCCCCGAGGCGAACTCGAGTGACGGGCTGCCGTTCGGGTCCTCGAGCCCGGTGCATTCCTCGGCCAGGTGGTATCGCTCGCGGCCGTACGACTCGAGCAGTCGGCGATAGAGGAAGTCGTACGAGGTGAAGCGGTAGTGGCACCGTTCCTGATGCGCGATCCTGCCGGCGCCGTCGAGATAGCGGAGCCAGGTCACGGAGACTCCGATCTCGGCCGGCGTCACTCCGGCCCGCTCGACGAGATACCGGATCGTCGCCGGGTGGAGGACGATCCCGCCGCCACGTCCTTCCAGCACTCCGCCCGAACGCTCGAACACGTCAACGTCCCAACCCGCGTCGCGGAGCAGAAGAGCCGCCGTCAAACCGCCGATCGACCCTCCGACCACCGCGGCCCTGTTGTCGTCACGATGCTGTTCGACCGACACGGTTGCAGACGCCCCCGAGTAGGCAGGATGGATTTTCCACCCGGGGACCGACGGATTATGGGACCCGCCGCCCGGGTTACCGCACAGCGTCCGGCTCCCGCGCCGGGCCGCGGCGCCCCGGCGGCCGGCACGCGGTCTGTCAGAGTCCCGTCGTGTCGGCGGTGCCCGGCAAGCTCGACGTCGCCCAGACGTACAACGACGACTACCGCGGGTGGCCGGTGGCTCCGGTGCACGAGCCGCATCCGATCCGCGGGTCCTTCATGGACCCGCGGCCGGATCCCGACCTGGGCGGGATCTACCACGACGGGGTCGACGTCGCCGTGCGCGACGACCGCCCCGAGTCGGGCGCCCCACCCGGACGAACACACCGCGTCTATGCGATCGAGGGTGGCGATGTCCGCCGTGCGACGCCGAAGGGCGTACGCGGGCTCGTCGACTGCGGGCACTTCCGCTACGAGCACGTGGATGCGCTGGTCAAGGTCGGGGACAAGGTCGACCCGGGAGATCTGATCGGCTGGAGTTGCTTCGACTCCTGGCACGTCCACGTCGGCGAATGGATCTTTCGCCCCGGCGACGATCCCATCCTGGTGAACGCGCTGAGGCCGGGGGGGAAGCTCCGGCCGTACGTGGACGACGCTGCGCCGGAGATCCACGAGATCCGCTACTACACGCCGGCCGAGCCGGAATGGACGCGACGCCCGGAGGCGACCGTCGCGCGCCTTCCGCAGGCCGGAACCCGCCTCGACAAGACGCGCCTGTCCGGGAAGGTGGACGTGCGCGTGCACCTCGACGACCCGCAGTCGTTCATCGGCTGGTTCGCTGACCTGCCCTGGCTGGCCGCGCCTCACCACCCGTTCCGCGTCTCGGTCGCGCTCGTCGAGCTCCCGAGCGGCCACGTCGTCTTCAACCACGACGTCTTCCGGGCAGAGCGCTCCGTCGAAACCCCCGCGGGACAGCACTTCGCGCCGGGCACCGACCAGAACCTGCCCGCGAATCTGTGCATGGCGATGCATCGCACGGCGCGCTGCGACGGGATCTACTGGTTCCGCCTCTTCCCGAAGCCGTACTGGGACACGACGAGCCTCCCGAACGGCCGCTACCGATTCCACATCCTCGCCTGGGACGTTGCCGGCAACGAGGCGGAAGCCTACTCGGACGTCACGATCCGCAACTAGCGGACGCCGTCAGGCGACGCCGTCATGCGAGTTGGGCCCGCCTGGATTCGAACCAGGGACCAACGGATTATGAGTCCGCTGCTCTGACCAGCTGAGCTACGGGCCCCGCG
>JBKPRD010000131.1:0-5132 GCA_046734415.1 Actinomycetota bacterium
GGTTGCACCGGATCGCCACCAATCGGGCGCTCGATTTCCTCCGTGCGAGCCGACGCCGCCCCGAAGACCTGCAACGCATGACCGACATGCCTGAACCGACGCGCCGCGGCGAGCCGATCTGGCTCGAGCCGTACCCCGACGCCCTCCTCGACAGCGTCCCCGACGAGGCCCCGGGTCCCGACGCGCGTTACGAGACGAAGGAGGCGACCGCACTGGCGTTCGTCGCAGGCCTCCAGCACCTCGCACCAGAGCAGCGCGCGGTGCTCGTGCTGCGCGACGTGCTCGGCTTCCGTGCCGGCGAGGTCGCCGAGATGCTCGAGACGACCGAGGCCTCCGTCAACGGCCTGCTGCGCCGCGCGCGCGAGGCGTTCGAGTCCCGGCTCCCCGCGACGGAGCGCGAACGGGCGCCGCTCCCGAACACCGAGCGCGAGCGCGACGTCGTGGGCCGCTTCGCCGACGCAGTCGAGGCGGGCGACGTCGACGGTATGGTCGCCCTGCTCGCCGACGACGCCTGGGTGACGATGCCGCCCGAGCCATACGAGTACCAGGGCCACGACGCGATCCGCGCGCTGCTACTCAACATGGAGCTGAGCCGCGGGGTGCCACTCCGGCTCGTACCAACGCGCGCCAACGGCCAGCCGGCATTCGGGTGCTATCTGCCCGCCCCGCAGACCGACATCGCGCGGCCGTACGGACTGTTCGTCCTCACCCTGCAGGGCGACAATATCTCAGCGATTACGCGGTTCACCGACAGCAGCACCTTCCCGCTCTTCGGACTGCCCCGATCCTTGCGCGGCCGCGGGCGATAGGAGTTCGTCCTGGATCGGATCGTCACCTTCGCCTACGAGACCGCGATCAACTGGTCGGCGGCCAGGCCGAGTCAGTCCGGGTGACCGACGACGTTGACGACGACGCCGTTCGGATCGCGAACGAAGAAGCGCCGAGGGCCCCACGGCTCTTCGGTCAGCGGGTGGACGATCTCATAGCCGCGCTGGCGAGCCTCTGCGTAGGCCGCATCGACGTCGTCTACGTTCACGCTGATCGCCGAGTCCTCGGGCGCGGTGGCGTCCCCGGACACCAGGCTGACCTGGATCGAGCGGTTCTCGGGAGAGCGGAAGCTCACGACCCAACCGAGGTCGAACTGCTTCTCGAGGCCGAGGAAGTCGACGTAGAAGTCGTGACCTGCGCGTGCGTCGCGGACTTTGAGGTTCGGGATGATGCGGTAGATCATCTTGGGCGCGACGCTACCGGCGTCTACCCCGCAGCCTCTGCGCGGCGCAAACCGCGGATCGCGAAGACGCTCAGGACAGTCGCCAACGCCAGCGCGATCGCGAGCGCGCCTAGGTAGTCGGCGGGTTGTGCCGCGAGTAGGTTGCGCCCGGTTTCCATCACATGCGTGATCGGATCAAAAGGCGAGACCGCGTGGACCCAGCCGCCGAGTAGATCTCGCGGCACATAGACCGGTGCAAGGAAGAGGAGCAGGAATACCGGCACCATCATCAGCGGCGTCGCCTGCAAGCTGCGAAAGCGCAGTGCGACCCCGGCAGCGAACAAGGTTCCGGCTACGTTCACAATCGCCGCGAGCGCGTACATCGACGCCAGATCGCCGGCGCTTCCAAGAACCTTCATCCCGGCCGCGAGAGCGACCCCGGTGATCAGACTGATCGTGATGGCGGCACGAACGAGGGCGACGACGCCGTAGCCGAGGATCAGGGCGCTGCGATTCGGCGTTGCGAGCAGCAGACGGCGGCCGAAGCCGAACTGAAAGTCGGCCGCGATCGAGAAGCCCGTGAAGACACCCCCAAAGGCGGCTGCTTGGAGCAGCACGAAGCCGAACTCGAAGGCGGTATAGCCCGCCGGGTAATCGAATCCGGGTGCCCGGCTCACAGCCGAGAGTCCGCCGGCGAAGGCAACGAAGAAGAAGAGCGGCATGAGCAGCGGCGGGAGGAAGAGCGCCGGCGTGCTCAGGAAGTTCGCAGCGAGCCGCCGGGCGAGGCCGCCGGCGACCGAGAAGTACCGGGCGATCACGTTCTCACCATCCTTCCCTTCATCGAGAGCGTCGCCGCGGCCAAGGCCGTCGCGAGAATCGCGATCGCGCAACCGAAGCCGAGTGCCAGCGCCTCCCCGTCCCAGCCCGTGATGAACAGGCTGCGAATGCCCTCGACCATGTAGCTGACCGGGTTGTACGTGGCGATCGTCCGGAACCAGTCGGTCTGGATCAGATCGCGCGGCATCGCCATCGAGCTGAGGAACAGAAACACGAAGACCACGGGGAAAAGGCCCTGGACGTTCTCCGGCGTGCTCGAGCGCATGCCGGCGATGAGACCGATCGAGCCAAAGGCCAGCGTGATCACGGTCGCCAAGCCGATTACGACCAGCGCACCCGGCACGCCCGCCTTGATCGTGCCGCCCGCGGCGAGGCCGACACCGATGTAGGTGGCCGCCTGGAAGAGTCCGAGTGCGAGGGTCCCGGCGAGCTGCCCCGCCACCAGCGCAGCCGGCCGTACCGGGGTCAGCTGGAGGCGACTGAAGAAGCCGCCCGAGATGTCTTCGGCAAGGTTCTGGCCGGTTCCGATGACAGCGAATACGCCTGCCTGGAGAAAGGCAAAGGCGAGGGCGAACGTCACGTAGGAGTCGGTCGGGAAGCCAGGCAGGCGCGTGGCCGAATCGAGGCCTGCCGAGTTGATAGCGAGCAGGATCAGCGGGAAGGTGGTCGCGGGCACGATCTGGGCCGGTTGGCGCATTGTGCGCAGGACGGAGCGCCGCGCGAGCTCCGCGACCTGGCCGCGCAACTGGACGGTCCCGGCCGCCGCGCCGCTCATGCGGCCGCCCCTTCCAGTGCCGGATGAACATCGGCTTCTTGTTGTTCGGCTCCCGCCTGCGCTCCCTCGAGCGAACGTCCCGTTTTCGCAAGGAAGACGTCGTTCAGGCTCGCGTCGTGAAGCTGGAGGTTGGCGATGCGCAGCCCCTCGGCGTCGAAGGCGCGGACGATTCTGGCCAGCTCTTCGGCGCCGTCAGCCAGGCGGACCGCGGCGCCGCTCGGCGTTCCCGGGACCGGCTCGCCGAAGCGACCCAGGACGCCCGCCACCCTCTCCCGGTCGGCGGCTTCGACCGGAATCACCGCCACAGTCGGGCGGCCGATCTCCGCCTTGAGCGCCTGTGGCGTGCCCTCGGCGACGATGCGCCCGTGATCGATGATCGCGAGACGCTCGGCGAGCTGATCCGCCTCCTCGAGGTACTGAGTTGTGAGGAAGACGGTGACCCCGTCGTCGCGGGAGAGGTGGGCGATCTCGTCCCAGAGTGCTGTGCGACTCTGGATGTCGAGGCCGGTCGTCGGCTCGTCGAGGAACAGGACCCGCGGGCCGTGAAGGAGGGCGAGCGCCAGGTCCAAGCGTCGCTTCATTCCGCCTGAGTAGGTCGCCACCCTGCGGTCGGCCGCCTCCGACAGACCGACGCGCTCGATCAGGGCATCGCCGCGTCGCCTGCGTTCCTCTTTCGGCAAGCCGTGGAGCGCGCCCTGCAGGCGCATGTGCTCGCGCGCGCTCAGCTGCGGATCGAGAGCTGCCTCCTGAAGAGCTGCCCCGATCGCGTCGCGGACCAGCGCACCTTGGCGAACGACGTCGTAACCGGCCACCTTCGCCGAGCCCGCGGTCGGGGGCATGAGGGTGGTGAGCATGTGCACGGTCGTCGATTTCCCGGCGCCGTTGGGCCCGAGGAAGCCGTAGATCTCACCGGCGCGGACGTCGAGGTCTATGCCATCGACGGCAACCACGCCGCCCTTGAAGTTGCGGACCAGCCCTCTGGCTTCGATTCCGTCATCCGATTTCGCGGTCATGCTGATCGGAGGCTCCTTATTGCTTGGGGTGCAACATCAGTTGATCTGACAAACGGCAGGGTAACGCAATCATTGGTTTTGTCAACTGTTGGATTCGTAATACGATTAGACACGATGAGCACGCGGGAGAAGAAGACGCAGGCCCTTACCGAGAGCCACGGGGCAAACCACTGGCTCGCCGCCGAGGCGAGTCGTACCGATCCCGCCGGCGAGGCCTGGAGCCTCATGCACTGGCTCATGATTTCCAACAAGCCGCGGATGCAGGCGGTCGCCCAGGAGTTCGAACTCCCGTTCCAGGGCGTGATCGCGTTGCGCATCTTGGGCGGAGGTCCGCGGTCGATGGGCGACCTGGCCAAGATTCTCAGTTGCGACAGCTCCAGCGTCACCGCGATCACCGATCGTCTCGAGGAGCGCGGCCTCGTCACGCGGCAGCCCGGTCAGCGTGATCGCCGCGTCAAGATGCTTGTCCTCACAGATGAGGGCGAGCAGGTCCGCGTCGAGATCACCAAACGACTCGCAGAGCCGCCGCCCGCGATAGCCGGCCTGTCCACCGCGGACCAGAAGGCGCTCCGCGACATCCTCCGACGCGGGATCGCTCAGCAGGGCGGCGAGGACACCGCGTGACGTCCTTGCCATCGAACGCCGCCCTCCTCAGCCATCCAGGATCGTCAAGTCGAGCTGCGCGAGACGCTCGGGATCGGCGAGGAAGTCCAGCTCGACGATCTTGCCGTCGCGCACTGTGACTGCGCCGATCGAGAACGGGCGGCCGTCGCGCGTCGAGACCGCACCGACTGCGCCGTTGACCAGCGCCGGGTGGATGACGAGGCCCATCTGCGAGTAGACCTGGGCCTGACTCGCCACTGCCTCGGCGCCGCGCAGCTCTTGTGTCCTGCCGCCACCGAAGTCCGCGTGCAGCACGACCTCGGGGTCGAGCACGGCAACGAGCGCTTCGAAATCACCCTCGCGCGCTGCGGCAATGAACGCATCGACCACCTCGCGCTGGCGGTCGAGGTCGGGGTCGGGCTCCGTCCGCTCGCCCTGCACCCGCCGGCGCGCGCGGCTCGCGAGCTGCCGTGTGGCCTCCGGGGAGCGCTCGACGATCGGGGCGATCTCGTCGAACGGCACGGCAAACATGTCGTGCAACACGAACGCCAGCCGCTCGGCTGGAGTCAGCTTCTCGAGGACGATGAGCAGCGCGAGGCCGACCGAGTCGGCCAGGAGCGCCTCATGCTCGGGATCGGTCCCGTCCGCCGGATCGACGATCGGATCGGGGACGCGGAAGCTCATCGGCTCCTCG
>JBKPRD010000132.1:0-85413 GCA_046734415.1 Actinomycetota bacterium
ACGTCCGTCCCGGTGCTGCTGCCGCCGAGCCTGCCGCTGCTCGGAAGCTACAGGGTGTACGCGACCGGCTGGGCGACGCGGGGTTCCTTCGACCTCGAGCTCGCCGCAGCGCCGCGCTGCGGCGGCGCGAATGCCTGCTTCGTCGCCATGTTCAAGGGCGAGCGCGGCGGCAAGCTCCCCGGCCGGCCGAACGCGCGGCTCGCCGGCGGCGATCCCGCCTTCTTCCACCCGGTCACGTGCGGCGGGTCGTGCGCGCCGAATTCGTTCTGGTTCACGCACAGGGGCGTCCTCTACAGCTGGCAGGCGAAGGACCTGCGCAGCCCGGAGAAGGCGATTCTCACCCGGATGGCGAACCAGGCGATCGCCGCCGGCCCGCGCTAGCCGTGGCCCGGCTCGAGACGTTCGCCGACGGCATCTTCGCGATCGCGGCGACACTGCTGATCCTGAGCGTCGACGGCGCAGTCCACGATCCCGCCGACCTGACCCACGCCTGGCCCGCATACGTCGGCTATGTGGTCAGCTTCGTGACGATCGGGATCATGTGGATCAACCACCACACGCTGGCCGGCCTGGTTTCCCGCGTCGACCGGAGGTTCATGGTCGCGAACATCGGGCTCCTGATGTGCATCGCCTTCGTCCCGTTCCCGACTCGCCTGCTCGCCGAGCACATCCGCGACTCGTCTGCGCGCGACGCGGCGCTCGCCTACGGGTTCACGCTCGTGGTCACGTCTTTCTTCTTCAACGCGGTCTGGTTCTACGCAGCGGTGGGAGGAAGGCTGCTGCGCGCCGACGCCGACCCTCGCGTCGTCGCGGGAATCACGCGCGCGTACATCCCCGGCCCCTGGATCTACCTCGGCGCCACGCTCGTCGCCTACGCGAGCGCGGTCGCGAGCGCGGTCCTCTACCTCGTGATCGCCGCGATCTACATCGTGGAGAGCTCGATCTTCGGCGGCAGAGCGAGCGCGGACTAGACTGGCCCGCATGGAGCAATCGGTGCCCGTCGCCGAGCGGCCGCGCCGCCCCGAGTGGATGAAGGTGCGCGCGCCGAGCGCGGACTCGCGCTACTACGACGTCCGCAAGCTGATCCACGGCGCGGGCCTGCACACGATCTGCGAGGAGGCGCGCTGCCCGAACATCGGCGAGTGCTGGGGCCGCGGCACGGCCACGTTCCAGATCCTCGGGGACACGTGCACCCGCGCATGCCGCTACTGCTACGTCCACTCCGGCAAGCCGGACGGCCCCCCGGACCCGCTGGAGCCGCTGCGGCTCGCTCAGACGGCCGCGCGGATGGACCTGAAGCACGTGGTCGTCACCTCCGTCGACCGTGACGACCTGCCCGACTGCGGCGCCGGCCACTACGCCGCGACGATCCGCGCGCTGAAGCGGAAGGTGCCGGCGGCGTCGGTCGAGGTGCTGACGCCGGACTTCCTCGGGGTGGAGGAGGAGGCGCTCCGGGTGGTGCTCGCGGAGCGCCCCGACGTCTTCAACCACAACATCGAGACCGTGCGCCGCCTCCATCCGCGGATGCGCGGCGCGAAGGCGTCCTACGACACCGCTCTCTGGCTCCTCGGCCGGGCGAAGGAGCTTGCGAGCTATCCCGTTCTGACCAAGAGCGGGATCATCGTCGGGCTCGGCGAGACGAACGACGAGGTCGTGGAGACGATGCGCGACCTCCGCGCGCACGGCGTCGACGTCGTCACGATCGGGCAGTACCTCCAGCCCTCCGCGCAGCACGCGAAGATCGACCGCTGGGTCCACCCGGACGAGTTCCGGTGGTTCCGCGAGCGGGGCGAGGCGCTCGGCTTCGGCTCGGTGTTCTCGGGCCCGCTCGTCCGCTCGTCGTACAGAGCGGACGAGCAGCGCCACGCCGCGGAGACCGGCCGCGGCGCCGTCGCCTACTGACCAAGTAACAGTCTGTTACTTGGGGTTCTTGGCGTGTGAAGCGCGATTGCGGCTCTACCCGCGTCCGACTTCGGCATGTCTAAAGCAGTCGACGGTATGGTCGTTCACGAGGCCGCAGGCCTGCATGAACGCGTAGCAGATCGTCGGCCCGACGAAGCGAAAGCCGCGTCGCTTCAGCTCCTTCGACATCGTGCGCGACTCGTCGGTCTCGGCCGGAATCTCGGCGATCTTCCGCCACCGGTTCACCTTCGGCTCGCCGCCGACGAACGACCACAGGAGCTCGACCGCGTCGTCCTGCTCGAGCCAGGCGCGGGCGTTCGCGATCGCCGACTCGACCTTCAGCCGGTTCCGGACGATGCCGGGATCCTGGAGAAGTGCCGCCGCGTCGAGCCGCGAGACGCGCTTCGGGTCGAAGCCGGCGAACGCGCGACGGTAGCCCTCGCGCTTGCGCAGGATCGTCGACCACGAGAGCCCTGCCTGTGCGCCCTCCAGGACCAGGTGCTCGAACAGGTGCCGCGGGTCGCGAGACGGGACGCCCCACTCGTCGTCGTGATAGGCGACGTAGAGCTCGTCCTTCTCGGGGACCCATGCGCACCGCGTCACGGGTCCCATGAAACCGGAAAGGCCGCCCAGCCGCGAACCACGAGACGTCGAGTGGGAGCGGCGACGCGGCTCAGCCGTGCGGCTTCGCCATCTTGCGGTAGTCGAGGGCCTCGTCGAGCACGGACTCCTCGACCCCTGCGTCGCGGGCAACCTCGCGGAGCGAGCGGCCCGATGCCGCCGCCTCCTTGACGATCTCGGTCGCCTTGTCGTAGCCGATATACGGGTTCAGCGCCGTCGCGGCCGAGAGGGTCAGCTCCGCGTAGCGCTCGTTCACCACCCGATTGGCCTCGATCCCGTCGACGCACTTCTCGGCGAGCAGTCGGGAGGCCGAGGTGAGCAGCTTGATCGAGTCGAGCAGGTTGCGCGCGATCAGCGGGACAAAGACGTTCAGCTCGAAGTGGCCCTGCATCCCTCCGACAGTGATCGCTGCGTCGTTGCCGATCACCTGCGCGGCGACCTGCGTGACGACCTCCGGGATCACCGGATTGACCTTGCCCGGCATGATCGAGCTCCCTTTCTGGAGCTCGGGCAGGAAGATCTCGCCGAGCCCGGCGCGCGGCCCCGAGCCCATGAAGCGGAGGTCGTTCGCGATCTTCGTCAACGAGACGGCCAAGGTCTTCAGCGCCCCGGAGGCCTCGACGAGCGCGTCCCGCGCGGCCTGCGCCTCGAACGGGTCGGGCGGCGGGAGGATCGTGAGGCCGGTCTCGGCGGAGAGCCGCTCGCGGACTCGCGCGGCGAACTCCGGGTGCGTGTTCAGGCCGGTGCCGACGGCGGTGCCGCCGAGCGGGATCTGCCCGACCCGTTCGAGGGTCGACTCGACCCGGGCGATTCCCTGGCGCACCTGCGCCGCATAGCCGCCGAACTCCTGCCCGAGCGTGACGGGAACGGCATCCATCCAATGCGTGCGTCCCGACTTGACGACGTCGTCGAACTCCTCGGCCTTCGCAGCGAGCGAGTCGGCCAGGCGACGGAGCGCCGGCAGGAGGTCGTTGGTCAGCTCGGCGAGCGCGGCGAGGTGGACGGCCGACGGGAAGACGTCGTTCGACGATTGGCCGAGGTTGACGTCGTCGTTCGCGTGGACGTCGTCGCCCGCGAGGAGTGCCATCACCTCGTTCGCATTCATGTTCGACGAGGTACCCGATCCCGTCTGGAAGACGTCGATCGGGAACTGGTCGTCGAGCTCGCCGGCGGCGATCCGGTCACCCGCAGCGGCGATGCGCTCCGCCTTGTCCGCGTCGAGCAGGCCGAGCTCCGCGTTCACACGCGCGGCGGCCGCCTTGATCCGCCCCAGCCAGCGCGCGACGGGCAGCGGGATCGGCTCGCCGGAGACCTTGAAGTTCGCCACCGCCTTCCTCGTTTCACCCCCCCACAGCTCGTTCCGGATCTCCAACCGGGCCACACGCCCGAGTCTAGTTAGAGAGCGTGCAGCCGGCGGCGGTCGAGCGGGCGCTCGCGCAGCAGCCGCCGCGTCCGCTCGGAGAGCTCCGCGCTCGAGGCCCAGCCGACGTAGCTGCACTTGGGGCACTCGTCGTGCGCAGAGGTGTTTCCGTCAGCACGCATCGCCCGCCTGTAGCCGCAGCTCAGGCATTCGACCTGGCGGAGCCTGACCTCCATGCCGACAGAATCGGCCTCCCCAGGCCGCCGACGACCCTCGAACGGGGGATGCGTCAGCCGCGCGCGGCGACGGACCTCGCCGCCGCGAGCAGCTCGTCCCAGGTGCACAGCTTGACCCTCGGCCGGCCGTGGGGCTCGCCCCGCGCCCGCTCTTCGACGTCGATCGCCTCCCAGCCGCCGTACATGACGGCCTCGACGCCGCGCTCCGCGAGTACGCTCTCGAGCCGCTCGTCCGACGTGCGCCGTAGCAGGCCGGCGCGTGCGTCCTCGAGCAGGAGCTCGATCGTCTCGGTCGCGTCCTTCTTGTTCGTGCCGATCACCCCTGTCGGCCCCCGCTTGATCCAGCCGGCGCAGTAGAGGCCGGCCTCCACGCGGCCGCGCTCGTTCGGGATCACGCCGACCTCCTCGTCGAAGGGGAGGCCGGGCAGGGAAACGCCGCGATAGCCGACGCTCCGGAAGACGAGACCGCAGCGGATCGTCTCCCGACGATCGGTCGGAACCGCACGCACGCCGCCCCGCCCGTCGTCGACGAGCTCGTTGTGGACGATCTCGATCTCCTCGACGCGGCCGTCGCCGCGGATCTCGACCGGCGAGACGCAGAACCGGAAGACGACCGCGCGCCGCTTCGCGGAGGGCTCGCGGCCGGCGTACTCGCGTAGCACCTCCAGGTTGCGCTCCGAGTTCGTGCTCGTTCCGACGGCGCCCTCGAGGTCGGCCGGGTCGACGATCACGTCGGCGTCGGCGAGCTCGCCCATCTCCTTCAGCTCGGGGGTGGTGAAGGCGGCCTGCGCTGGACCCCGGCGGGCAAGGAGGACGATCCCGCGCAGCGGCGACTCGTTGATCGCCGCGATCGCCGCGTCCGTCGTGTCCGTCGGCGCCAGCTCATCCGGCGAGAGCGCGAGCATGCGGGCGACGTCCAGCGCGACGTTGCCTGCCCCGACGACGACCGCGCTCTCGGTCTGCAGGTCGCACGCAATCGTCTGGTAGTCGGGGTGGGCGTTGTACCAGGCGACGAACTCCGTCGCCGCCCACGAGCCGGGCAGGTCCTCGCCGGGGATGCCGAGCCGCCGATCGGTCTGTGCACCGACCGCGTAGACGACGGCGTCGTAGAGCCGCGCGAGCTCCTCGTGCATCACGTCCGGGCCCACCTCGACGTTGCCGAAGAACCGGAACCCCGGCTGCGCCGCGATCTTCTCGAACGCGCGCGAGACGGCCTTGATGTTCGGGTGGTCCGGCGCCACCCCGAGACGCACGAGGCCCCACGGCGTCGGCAGGCGCTCGATCATGTCCACCTCGATCGCCAGATCCGATGCCAGCAGGTGGCCGGCGGCGTAGAACCCCGCCGGACCGGAGCCGACCACGGCGATGCGAAGCGGATCGCTCATCGGCCTGATCCTAGAGCGGGAGTACGGTCAGCCGACCGCGCCGATCTGGACGAGCACGGCGAGGGAGAGGAGCGCGACCCAGTAGCGATGGATCGTCTGGAGGGCCCGCGCGCGGGCGACTCTACGAAGTGCGCCGGACGCTGTCTAGTGCGAGCGCTGGTGATTGCAACCACTACTGACGCGCTTGCGCGTCAGTGCGAACACCCGGAGCCGCAGCCGGCGTCGGCGGGCGCTTCCCCGTCCTCGACCTGGAAGGAGTGGCCGCAGCCGCATGCCGAGGTCACGTTCGGATTCTCGATCTTGAACCCGGACTCCTGGAGCCCGTCGAGGAAGTCGATCTGCGCACCCTGGAGGTACGGCGCGCTGAACGGGTCGACGACGACGCGGACGCCGTACGCCTCGAGCTCGTGGTCGCCCTCCTGGGCGCCCCGGTCGAAACCGAGTGCGTACTCGAAGCCGGAGCAGCCGCCGCCCTGCACCGCAACGCGCAGGACCTCGGCGTCGCCGGCCGGCTCGTCGGCCTGCAGCTCCTTGATCTTCGCCGCCGCCCGCTCGCTCAGTTCGACCAGAGCGGTCGTGGGCTCTTCGATCGTCGCCATCGTAAGCCCATCGTAGCACCCGGTCCGGAGGCTCAGGAAGTCCCGAAACGGGCCGACTTTGTGACACCGCGACGTAGCATCGTTGAGCGGTTTCTCGCTCTCTTCGTGCGGCCCGTCTGCCGCTTGCTAAGGTCCGCGCCCGGAAGGGCTGACGGAGGAGGAAGCGGGGCGTGCTGCACAGCTGGTTGCCGTTCCTGATCTACGGGCTGCTCGCGCTCGCGATCCCGCTCTCGATGGTCGTATTCTCGTTCTGGTTCTCGACGCGCCCGAGCCGACGGACGCGCGCGCGGACGATCCCGTTCGAGTCCGGCGTCTCCACCGGGCCGCTCGCCCGCCAGCGGTTCACGATCAGCTTCTACCTGACGGCGATGCTCTTCATCGTCTTCGACATCGAGATCGTCTTCCTGTATCCGCTGGCGGTCGCGCTCAACGCGCTCGGCTGGTTCGCGTTCCTGGAGCTCCTCTTCTTCGTCGCGATCCTCGCGGTCGCGTACGTCTACATCTGGCGCAAGGGAGCTCTGGAATGGCGGTGAAGCGGCTCAAGGACTACGGCCTGAAGAGCGAACGGCTGCTCTGGCCGACGAAGGGGCCGAGCGTGTTCGAGCGCGAGCTCGGCACCGAGGACCTGGAGCAGAAGCTGATGCTGACGACGCTCGAGAAGGCGGTCGCGTGGTCGCAGACGAAGTCGATGTGGCCCGACCAGTTCGGCCTCTCCTGCTGCGCGATGGAGATGATCGCGATCGTCGCCTCGCGCTACGACATCGCGCGCTTCGGGATGGAGGCGTTCCGCGCGTCGCCGCGCCAGGCCGACCTGCTGATCGTCTCCGGCCGCGTCGCGCACAAGATGGCGGCGCCGCTCAGGCAGATCTATGACCAGATGCTCGAGCCGAAGTGGGTGATCGCGATGGGCGCGTGCGCGAGCTCCGGCGGCATGTTCAACAACTACTCGGTGCTGCAGGGCGTCGACAAGATCGTCCCCGTCGACATCCACGTGCCGGGCTGCCCGCCGAGGCCCGAGGCCCTCCTCGAGGGGATCATCCGCCTGCACGAAAAGGTGCTGGCCGGCGTCCCGCCGGCGTACGAGATCCGGGGCGTGGCCCAATAGCGACCACCGAAGCGACCCTGTACGACTCCGTTCCCGGCCTCGTCGAGACGAGAGAAGCTCACGGCGAGACGACGCTCGTCGTCGACGGCGCGCGCCTGGTCGAGGCGTGCCTGTTCCTGCGCGACGAGTACGGCTTTCGCTTCCTCGCCGACGTCGCCGCCACCGACTACCTCGCCTGGAACGAGCGCGAGGTCGCCGGCCACATCGGCAACGCCTTCGGCCGCGACCTCAACGCGCCCGGATCGGCGGGCCTGGCGCGGAAGCCGTCGCAGAAGCCGAAGCGCTTCGCGATGAACTACCACCTGTTGCGGCTCGAGCGCCCGGCCGTGCGCGTCCGGGTCCAGGTCTGGCTCGACGAGGGCGAGACGGTGCCGAGCGTCGTTCCGGTCTGGCCGACCGCCGACTGGCACGAGCGCGAGGCCTGGGACATGATGGGCATCCCGGTCGAGGGCCATCCGAAGCTCCGGCGGATCCTGATGGAGGACGACTGGGAGGGGCATCCGCTCCGCAAGGACTACCCGCTCGGCGGCGAGCCGGTTCGCTTCTCGGAGGAGGAGTAGGTGGCGGTCGCCCCCGAGAGGACGCGGGACCGGCAGAGAGTCGTCCCTGAGGAGCCGCTCTACGAGGGCACACGGATCCCGTCGCCGGTGCCGACGATGCTGAAGCCGTCGCCGGACCTGGAGGACGTCCTCACCGTCAACTTCGGCCCGAACCACCCCTCCACACACGGCGTCCTGCGCCTGATCGTCGACCTGCACGGCGAGCACGTCGTGGGCCTCGAGGCGGTGGTCGGCTACCTCCACACGGGCTTCGAGAAGAACATGGAGCAGAAGACGTACTGGAAGGGGGTCACGTACGCGCCGCGTATGGACTACCTCGCCTTTCAGGCGAACGAGTACGCATTCGTTGCCGCGATCGAGAAGCTGCTCGCGATCGAGGTGCCGGCGAAGGCGACGTGGATGCGCACGCTGCTGCTGGAGCTGAACCGGATCCACTCGCACCTGATCTGGCTCGGCACGAGCGCGCTGGAGATCGGCGCGATCGGGCTGCTCTGGTACTGCTTCAACGCCCGCGACACCGTCCTCGACCTCTTCGAGCTGGTCGGCGGGTCGCGCATGCACACGCGCTACTTCCAGACGGGCGGCCTCGCCGAGGACATCCCGCGCGGCTTCTTCACCGAGTGCAAGCGCTTCTGCGACGAGTTCCCGGACACGATCGACATGTACGAGACGCTGCTGACGAACCAGAAGATCTGGCTCGAGCGGACACGGGGGCTCGGGCCGCTGTCCGCCGACGACGCGATCGCACTCGGCCAGTCCGGACCGGTGCTGCGCGCCTCCGGGGTCGACTGGGACCTGCGCCGCGACGAGCCGTACCTCGCCTACCCCGAGCTCGACTTCGACGTTCCGATCTACGACAACGGCGATGTCTATGACCGCTACCGGATCCGAGTCGACGAGATGCGGGAGTCGGTGCGGATGATCGCCCAGTGCCTCGAGGGGATGCCGGGCGGCGCCTGGATCGCCGACGACCGCAAGGTCGTCCTGCCGCCCCGGCACGAGTTGCACACCTCGATGGAGTCGCTGATCCACCACTTCAAGATCGTCACCGAGGGCTACCGCGTCCCCGAGGGCGAGGTCTACGTGGCGGTCGAGTCGGCCCGCGGCGAGTTCGGCTGCTACCTCGTCTCCGACGGCGGGCCGAAGCCGTGGCGGGTGAAGTTCCGGGCGCCGTCGTTCGTGGCGCTGGAGGCGACCGCGACCTGCGTCTCCGACTGCCTCGTCGCGGACATGATCGCGATCGTCGGCTCGCTCGACACCGTGATGGGGGAGGTGGACCGGTAGTGCCCGCAGGACCTCGCGACCTCGCGACCAGGGTCGAGGCGATCGCGCACCGCTACCCCGACCGCCGGTCGCTGACGCTCCCCGCCCTCCGCTTCGCGCAGGAGGAGCACGGCTGGCTGCCGCCCGAGGCGCTCGAAGACGTGGCGGAGGTGCTCGACCTGACGCCGGCCTACTGCCAGGCGGTCGCCTCGTTCTACGACATGTTCCACCTCGAGCCGGTCGGGCGCCACATGGTGGAGATCTGCACCAACCTCTCCTGCGCGCTCGTCGGGGCACAGCGCGTGGTCGAGGCGTTCGAGAAGACGCTCGGGGTCCAGGCTGGCGAGACCACCGAGGACGGCGAGATCACCTTCCGGGCGGTCGAATGCCTCGGCGGCTGCGGCTACGCGCCGATCGTCGCGATCGACAACCGCTACCGGCACTTCGTGACGCCCGAGGACGCGGCCGGAATCGTGGAGGAGATCCGTGGGGCTGCTTGAGGCGCTGCTCGCGGGCGCGGGCGAGCGCGACCTGACCAAGCTCGACCAGTACAGGAAGGTCGGCGGCTACAAGGCGCTCACCAAGGCTCGGAGGATGAAGCCGGAGGCGCTGATCGAGGAGATGCAGACGGCGAACCTGCGCGGCCGCGGCGGCGCCGGCTTCCCGATCGGCCGCAAGGCGTCGCTGATCCCGCGCGACTCCCCGAAGCCCAAGTACGTCGTCGTCAACGCCGACGAGTCGGAGCCGGGGGCGTTCAAGGACCGCCAGGTGATGGACCAGGTCCCGCACCGGCTGCTCGAGGGCTGCCTGATCGCGGCGCACGCGATCGAATCGAAGGACGTCTTCGTCTACATCCGCGGCGAGTACCTGGCGGAGTACGAGACCGTGCAAGCGGCGGTGGACGAGGCAGAGGCCGCGGGCTTGCTCCGCGACGTCCACGTGGTCGTCCACCGCGGCGCCGGCGCGTACATCTGCGGCGAGGAGACGGCGCTGCTCGATTCGCTCGAGGGGCGGCGCGGCCAGCCGCGCCCGCGCCCGCCGTTCCCGCCTGTCCAGGGCCTCTACGACGCGCCGACCCAGGTGAACAACGTCTGCACGATCGCGACGCTCCCGCTCGTGATCGCGATGGGCGCGGAGGAGTTCGCGAAGACCGGCGCACCGACAGCCCCCGGCACCGCGATCTTCTCGATCTCCGGCAACGTTGTCGATCCAGGCAACTACGAGCTCGAGCTCGGCACGCCGATGCGCGAGCTGATCTACGACCACGCCGGCGGGATCCCGGAGGGGCGGAAGCTGAAGTGCGTGATCCCGGGGGGCTCGTCGGTGCCCGCGCTCTCGCCCGACCAGATCGACGTCCCGCTCGACTACGACTCGCTCGCCGAGCTGAAGACGTTCTTCGGCGCGGCGTCGCTGATCGTCGTCGACGACCGGTGCTGCATGGTGCAGCTCGCCCTGCGCTCGACGCAGTTCTACATGCACGAGTCGTGCGGCAAGTGCACGCCGTGCCGCGAGGGGACGCGCTGGATGGTGCAGATCCTCGAGAGGATCGAGCGCGGCGAGGGAGAGATGACCGACCTCGAGCTGCTCGAGTCGATCAACGGGCGCATCCTCGGGAAGGTCCTGTGCGCGCTCGGCGAGTTCGCGGTCTACCCGGTGTCGAGCTACATCGCCAAGTGGCGGGACGAGTTCGTCGCGCACATCCAGCAGGGGCGCTGCCCGTTCGGGGGCAACTCGTCGCTGGAGGGGATCCTGGCGCCGAGCGAGCAGCACCATCACGCCGTCGTCGAGCATCCGCTTCCGCTGGCGATCTCATGAGCACGAACGGACAGCAGCCGAACCTCGTCACGATCACGGTCGACGACGTCGAGATCCAGGTCCCGGCCGGAATCGGGCTCGTCGAGGCCGCGCTCTACGCCGGCATCGAGATCCCCGTCTTCTGCTACGAGCCGCGACTCGGGCCGCCGGTCGGCGCGTGCCGGATGTGCCTGTGCGAGGTCTCGCCCGGCCCGCCGAAACCGCAGGCCGCCTGCACGCTGACCGCGGCCGACGGGATGGTCGTGAAGACGGCCGCGACCTCGCCGATGGCGGCCGAAGCGCAGGACGCGACGCTCGAGTTCATCCTCGTCAACCACCCGCTCGACTGCCCGGTCTGCGACAAGGGCGGCGAGTGCCCCCTGCAGGACCTGACCTTCCGGTACGGCCCCGGCAACACGCGGATGCGGTTCCCGAAGCGGACGTTCGAGAAGCCGATCCCGATCTCGCCCACGATCGCGCTCGACCGCGAGCGCTGCATCCTCTGCTACCGCTGCACGCGCTTCTCGGAGGACGTGGCCGAGGACATGCAGCTGGTCGCGCGCGAGCGCGGCGCGAGCTCGATCATCGCCACCTTCCAGGACCAGCCCTATCGCGCACCGTTCTCCGGCAACGTGATCGAGCTCTGCCCCGTCGGCGCGCTGACCTCGACGCAGTACCGGTTCGAGGCGCGACCGTGGGAGATCGAGAACATCCCGTCGGTCTGCGGCCTCTGCCCGGTCGGGTGCAACATCAGCGCGACGACGCGAGAGGGGAAGGTCAAGCGCGTCCTCTCCCGGAACCATCCCGAGGTCGACCAGGGCTGGCTCTGCGACAAGGGGAGGTTCGCCTTCACGCAGCTGTACGCCCCCGACCGCGTCCGGGACCCCCTGCGGAAGTCCGGCAGGCGCCGCTTCGAGGAGCTCTCGTGGGACGACGCGCTCGACGAGGCGGAGCGGATGCTGCGGAGCGGCCCCGTGCTGCTCGCGCTCTCGGGCTCCGAGACGGTCGAGCAGGCCGAGGCGCTCGCCAAGCTCGTCCGGCAGGGGCTCGGGTCGGACGCCGTCGTGCTCCCGGAGCAGACGGCGCCGGAGCTGGACGCCTTCCGCGCGCCTCTCTCGTCCATCCGTGACGCGGACCTCGTCGTGGTGATCGGCGACGACCCGGTCGAGCAGCGCGCGCCGATCGTCGACCTCTGGGTTCGCGCCGCGCGCCGAACCGGTGTCGAGGTGATCACCGTCGGCGTCGCAGGGAGCATGCAGGCGGCACCGGGGACGGCCGCGCAGGTCGTCCTCGAGCAGGCTGCGGAGCGGATCCGCGCGGCCGAGCGCGCCGTGCTGATCTGGTCCGGCCCAGGCGGGGAGGGCGGAGCCGTGGTCGCCGCGCTCGCGCGGGAGCTCGGCGCGCAGGCCGCCTTCTATCTCCCCGCGACCCCGAACGGGCGTGCCGTGACGGAGGCCTGGGCGGCGGCCGGCGAGGGCGGCCCCGCGTCGACGGCGGGCGACATCGGCGTGCTCGTGATCTCGGGCGAGGACGCCGTCTCCGACCCGCGGATCCGCGAGCTGGCGCTCGGGGCGCGGTCGGTGCTCGCGATCACGATGTTCTCCGAGCCCGCGCGCGGCTTCGCCGACCTCGTCCTGCCCGGGACGAGCTACCTCGAGCGCGACGGGACGATGGTCAACCTCGAGGGGCGACCACAGCGCCTGCGCCGCGCCGTGATCCCGCCGGCGCCCGACGAGATCGCGTGGATCGCGAAGCTCGCGGAGCGCTTCGGCGTGCAGATCGACCCGCACGCCCGAGCGGTTCCCGCGGCGGAGCAGGCAGAGCTCCCGCCGCGCGGCGAGGCGCCCGCCGCCTCGTCGGTGCCCCGCACTGCGAAGGCGCGGAAGACGGGCGGAGGCGGCCCGCTCCGGCTCGTCCGCTACCGGCCGCTCTTCTCGGGCCCTGCCATCGAACGGGTCGACGAGCTCCAGTTCCAGCGGCCCGAGCCCACGATCGAGCTCTCGCCCCGCGATGCCGAGATCCGCGGGATCGCCCCCGGCGAGACGGTCGTCGTGCAGTCGAACGGCACCTCGATCGAGCTGCGGGCCCGGATCGACAAGCGGCTCGTCGCCGGCGCCGTGCGCGCCGCCGAGGAGCACGTGCGCGCGCTCGACCGGGCGGTGGAGGTGAGCAAGAAGCCGTGAGCGAGCCCTGGTGGATCGGCCTGATCAAGGCGCTGATCTTCATCAACCTCCTGCTGGTCGCGATGGCCTTCCTGACGCTCTGGGAGCGCAAGCTCCTCGCCCGGATGCAGCGGCGCTACGGGCCCAATCGCGCCGGGCCGAAGGGGATCCTCCAGCCCTTCGCCGACCTGATCAAGATGGTCCGCAAGGAGGCGTTCGCGCCGATGGCAGCGATCGACACGCTCTACCTCCTCGCGCCGGCGTTCGCGGCGTTCACCGCGCTCGCGGCGTTCAGCGTCATCCCCTGGGGCGAGGGCTGGCAGATCTGGCACTACCACGTCAACGGCGAGCTCGCGGACGTACCGATCTCCCTGATCCTGATCTTCGCGCTCGGCTCGCTCGGGATCTACGGCTTCATCATCGGGGGCTGGGCGTCGGAGTCGAAGTACTCGCTGCTCGGCTCGATGCGCACCTGCGCACAGATGGTCTCGTACGAGGTCTCGCTCGCACTGTCCGTGCTCGGCGTCGTGCTGATGGCACACACGCTCTCGATCGCGGGGATCGTGCAAGCGCAGGTCGACAGCTGGTGGTACGCGGCGCCGCAGTTCGTCGGGCTGCTCTGTTTCTTCATCGCCGGGATCGCCGAGACGAACAGGCCGCCGTTCGACCTGCCCGAGGCCGACACCGAGCTCGTCGGCGGCTACCACACCGAGTACTCGGGCATGCGCTGGGGCCTCTTCCAGATGGCCGAGTACGTGAACGTGATCGTGCTCTCGGCGCTCACGGTCTCGCTCTACTTCGGCGGCTGGGAAGGGCCGTGGCCGCCGCTCGGCCCGCTCTGGTTCTTCATCAAGCTCTTGCTCGCGGTCTCGGTCTTCATCTGGCTGCGCGCGACGCTGCCGCGCCTCCGCTACGACCAGCTGATGCGCTTCGGCTGGAAGGTCCTGCTCCCGGTGGCGACGATCAACGCGGTCGTCACCGCACTGTTCGTGGTGATCTTCTAGTGAGCCCGCAGCCGCTCGACTCACTGAAGGGCTTCGCGGTCACGTTCGGCCAGATTTTCAAGAAGCCGATCACGCAGCAGTACCCGGAGTACAAGCGGCCGGTCTACCCGCGCTTCCGCGGCCGCCACCGCCTGCACCGGCACCTGAACGGGCTCGAGAAGTGCGTCGGGTGCTCGCTGTGCGCCGCGGCCTGCCCGGCGGACTGCATCCGCGTCGTCGCCGCCGAGAACACCGCGCGGAACCGCGTCTCCGCCGGGGAGCGCTACGCGCGCATCTACGAGATCAACATGAGCCGCTGCATCTTCTGCGGCTACTGCGAGCTCGCCTGCCCGTTCGACGCGATCACGCTCGGCAACGAGTACGAGATCTCGGAGTACTCGCGCGACGACCTGATCTACACCAAGGACATGCTCCTCGCCGAGCCGATCAAGAAGATGCCGGTCGCCGACCCGAGCGAGTTCGACACGCCGCTTCCCTACTACAGGACGCACTCGTGATCCTCGCCTCCGCGAGCAACGCCCTCGTCTGGCTCGTCTGGATCGTCGCCGCCGCCGGCTGCGTCGGCTCGGCTGTCGCCGTGATCAGCTTCTCGAACCCCTTCTACTCGGCGCTCGCGCTGATCGGGAACCTCGGCACGCTCGCCGTCATGTACCTGCTGCTCTCCGCCGAGTTCGTCGCGGCGGCACAGGTGCTCGTCTACGCCGGGGCGGTGATGGTCATGTTCCTGTTCGTGATCGCGTACCTCGGCGGTCAGGCGGACGCCCCGTGGGTGAGCGCATCGAGGGGGCATGTCTGGGCTGCGGTGATCGCCGCAGCGGCGCTCCTCGTCGAGATCATCGTCGTGATCGCCGCGAAGGCGGACGGCGGGCTGTCGAGCTCGGCTGAGATCGAGCGCTCGTTCGGGAGCCCCGGCGAGATCGGCGAGCTGTTCCTCACCGACCACCTGCTCGCGTTCGAGATCACGTCGATCGTCCTGCTCGTCGCGGCGGTCGGCGGCGTCATCCTCGGCAGCCACGCGCGCGACGAGGGCTCGATCGGAGACCCCGATGCTCGGGCCTGACGTCGCGGCCTATCTGATCATCTCCGCGATGCTCTTCGCGACGGGCGCGCTCGGCGTGCTCATCCGCCGCAGCCCGCTGATCGTGCTCCTCTCGCTCGAGATCATGCTGAACGGGGCGAACCTCGCCCTGATCGCGTTCTCGCGCCACTTCGGTCACGGCGACGGGCAGATCTTCGCGCTCGCAGTGATGGCGGTCGCCGCATCCGAGGTCGTGGTCGGGCTCGGGCTGATCGTCGCGATGGCGCGACGCCGGCTCGACCTCGACGTCGACAAGCTCTCGACCCTGCGGGGCTAGCCGGTGACCGCCGCCGCCTGGGTCTGCCTGTTCCTGCCGCTCGGCGCAACCGGGCTGATCACCCTCGGCGGGAACGGCGTCTCGCGGCGCGCGGCAGCCTGGATCTCGACGCTCTCCTGCCTCGCCGCCTTCGTCGCCGCGATCGTCTCCTTCGGGTTCATGCTCGGCCGCGATCCCGAGGACCGGTCGGAGCTCTCGGTCGCGTGGACGTGGCTCAGCGCCGGCGACTTCCGGGTCGGCTTCTCGATCCTCACCGACCCGCTCTCGATGATGATGATGCTGATCGTCACCGGGGTCGGGTCGCTGATCGTCGCCTACTCGATCGGCTACATGGACGGTGACGACGAAGAGCGCCGCTACTTCGCCTACATGTCGCTCTTCGTCTTCTCGATGCTGATGCTCGTACAGGGTGGCAACCTGCTCGACCTGCTCATCGGCTGGGGCCTCGTCGGCCTCTCGTCGTACTTGCTGATCGGCTTCTGGCACCACCGGCCCCAGGCGATCGCCGCCGCCAAGAAGGCATTCGTCATGAACGCGTTCGGCGACGCGACGATGGCGCTGGCCTTCTTCCTGCTGATCCAGAAGACGGGCACGCTCGAGTACGCGCTCGCGTTCGACAAGTCGCAGGGGCTCACGTCGACGGTGCAGAACCTGGTCGCGCTCGGCCTGCTCGGCGGGGCAGTCGCGAAGTCGGCCCAGCTCCCGCTCCAGACATGGCTTCCGGACGCGATGGAGGGCCCGACGCCGGTCAGCGCGCTGATCCACGCGGCGACGATGGTCACCGCCGGCGTCTACCTGATCGTCCGCACGCACCCGCTGTTCGAGCTCGCGCCGCACGTGCAGGACCTGGCCGCCGGGCTGGGCGCGCTGACGCTGCTGATGGCCGGGCTGATCGCGCTCGTCCAGACCGACATCAAGCGCGTGATCGCGTACTCGACGATGTCGCAGATCGGCTACATGTTCCTCGCAGCCGGGATCGGCGCCTACGCGAACGCGATGTTCCACCTGATGACGCACGCGTTCTTCAAGGCGCTGCTCTTCCTCGCCGCCGGGCTCGTCATCCACGCGCTCGCGGGCGAGCAGGACATGCGCAAGATGGGCGGGCTGCGACGGCTGATGCCGTGGACGTGGGCGGCGATGCTCGTCGGCGGGCTCGCGCTCGCCGGGATCCCGCCGTTCTCCGGCTTCTTCTCCAAGGACACGATCCTCGCCGCGGCGCTCGACCGCGGCTGGTACGGCGACCTGCTCTTCGCCGCCGGCATCGCCGGGACGTTCCTCACCGGCCTCTACACGTTCCGGATGCTGTTCGTCGTCTTCGGCGGCGAGCCCTCGCCGTACGTCCAGGAGCACCCGCCGCACGCGCACGGCGACGGCGTCGCACGCTGGTCGATGTACCTCACCGTCGGCGTGCTCACCGTGCTCGCGGCGATCGGCGGCGGCTTCCAGTTCGCCGGCGTCTGGACGACGATCTCCGACTGGCTCGAGCCGGTCGCGCCCCCGCTCGTCGAGGCGTCCAACACCCAGGAGGCGATCGCGAGCGTCGCCGCGGTCGCCGTCGGCGGGGCCGGGATCTTCCTCGCCTGGTGGATCTACGGCGCGCACCGCGCCCGGGCGCCGAGGCCGTCTCCGGTCCTCGAGCACAAGTTCTACTTCGACGAGCTCTACGACGCGCTCTTCTACTGGCCCACGGTCGCGCTGGCGAAGGGCCTGTACTGGGTCGTCGAGGTGCCGCTGGTCAACGGCTCCATCTCGGGCATCACCTCGCTCGCCCGCTGGAGCGGCTCCCGCGTGCGCTCGCTCCAGACCGGCCTCGTCCGCTCGTACGCGTTCGCGCTCGCGGCCGGCGTCACCGTCCTCGTCCTCGTCTTCGTGGCCGTGAGATGAGCGCCAACGGCTGGATCACGGACGTCCTGATCCTGCTGCCGCTCTGCGGCGCGCTGCTTATCTGGCTCGTGCCGATGCCGCGCGTGTGGATCGCGCCGACGACGCTCCTGCTCGCGCTGTTCGAGATCGGCTTCTGGATCGAAGCACTCGTCCGCTTCGACTTCGACCAGGGCGGCCTGCAGGAGTCGAGCAAGCTCACCTGGCTCGACGACCTCGGCGTCTCCTACCACGTCGGGATGTTCGAGGGCTTCTCCGTCTGGCTCGTCGGCCTGACGGTCGTCGTGCTCGCAGCGTCGATCGCCTACGGGGTGTGGACGCGCCGCGACCGACCGCGCGCCTACTACGGGCTGATGCTCTTCCTGACGGGGGCGATCGTCGGCGTCTTCACCGCGCAGGACCTGCTCCTCTTCTACGTCTTCTGGGAGGCGATGCTGATCCCGCTCTACGTGCTCATTGGCGTGTGGGGCGGGCCGGGCCGGCTGACGGCGACGATCAAGTTCGTCATCTACACGATGGTCGGCTCGCTGCTGATGCTGGCGGCGGTGATCGTCTACGGCCTCCAGGCCGGGACGTTCTCGATGATCGACGGCGGGACGAACGCGAGCTCGTGGGTCTTCCTCGGCTTCGCCGCCGCGTTCATCGTCAAGGCGCCGCTGTTCCCGTTCCACGGCTGGCTGCCGGACGCCTACCGCGAATCGCCGGCCGAGGTCTCGGCCGTTCTCTCAGGGGTGGTCTCGAAGGCCGCGGCCTTCGGCTTCCTGCGGATCTGCTTCTCGCTCTTCCCCGCCGGCGTCCACGACTTCCGGACGCCGATCCTCGTGCTCTCCGCGATCGGGCTCGTCTACGGCTCGCTGCTGGCCTTCCGCGCCCCGGACATCCGCGGCGTCGTCGCCTACTCGTCGCTCGCGCAGCTCGGCCTGATCGTGCTCGGACTGTTCGCGACGAACAACCTCGGGATCAACGGCGCCGTGCTGCAGATGGTGAACCACGGCCTGATCTCGGCGGTGCTGTTCATGCTCGCCGGCGCGGTCGAGCGGCGCGCGGCGACCGACCGGTTCGACCGGCTCGGCGGGATGGCGCGCGGCCGTCCGGCGCTCGCGACCGTGCTGATGACGATCGGCGTGATCGCCCTGGCCGTGCCGGGCTCGTCTGCGTTCGCAGGTGAGTTCGCGATCCTCGCGGGGGTCTTCCAGCAGGGCTGGTTCTACGCGGTGGTCGGCGCGGTCGCGATCGTGCTCGCGGCGGCGTACGTGCTGCGGCTGATCTCGGCCGTCCTGCATCGCCAGCCCGGCAGCGCCGTGACGGAGAGCGCGCTCGACCTGCGGCCCGCCGAGCTCGCGATCGTCGTGCCCCTGATCGGGCTGCTGCTGTTCCTGTCCGCGTGGCCGGCGGCGATCACCGACCGGGTGACCGGATGATCGTGGCCGCCGCACGCCCGCCGGTCGACTGGTTCGCGATCTCGCCCGAGCTCGCGCTGCTCGCAGCCGCGGGCGCGTGCCTGCTGGTCGCGGTGCTCGTCCCGGAGGGTGCCCGACGCGCGACCGCGGCGGCGCTCGCCGCAGGCGGCTACGCGGGCGCGTTCGTCGCCGCCGCGCTCCTCTACGACCGCAGCCCGGATGGCGAGAGCATCATCGGCGGCGCGATCAGGCGCGACCGGTTCGGGGCGACGGCGGCGCTGATCATCGCGGGCGTCGGCCTCCTCGCCGTCTGGATCTCCTACTCCGAGCCGATGCGGGAGCACCTCGCCGAGTACTACGCGCTGCTGACGGCGGCCGGCGCGGGGATGATCTTCCTCGCCCAGGCGAACAACCTGATGACGCTCTTCCTCGGGCTCGAGTGGTTCTCGATCTCGCTCTACATCCTCTGCGCGATCAACCGTGAGCGCGAGCGCTCCCTCGAGGCGGGGCTGAAGTACCTGATCGTCGGCGGCTTCGGCTCGGCCGTACTCCTGTTCGGGTCGGCGCTCGTGTACGGAGCGACCGGCGAGCTCCAGTTCGAGAAGATCGCCGACTCCGTCGGCGCGAACAACCTCGCGCACGACTCGCTGCTCCTGCTCGGGCTCGCGATGATCATCGCCGGGCTCGGCTTCAAGGCCTCCGCGGCACCCTTCCACATGTGGACGCCGGACGTCTACGACGGTGCGCCGACCCCCGTCACGGCGTTCATGTCGGCCGCGACGAAGGTCGCGGCGCTGATGCTCGCGCTGCGCGTCCTGTTCACGGCGTTCCCGCAGGAGGCGGGGATCTGGACGATCGCGGTGGCGGTGATGGCCTGCGCCTCGCTCGCGGTCGGGAACCTCGCGGCGCTCGTCCAGCGAAGCCTGAAGCGGCTGCTCGCCTACTCGTCGATCTCCCACGCCGGCTTCATGCTGATCGGGATCGCGTCGCACAACGAGCTCGGCGCGAAGGCGCTCGTCTACTACCTGATCCCCTACTCGGCGATGTCGCTCGGCGCCTTCGGCGTCGTCGCCGCGCGGGAGCGCGAGCTCGGCCGCGAGGTGACGCTCGACAACCTCGCCGGGATGGGCTGGGAACGGCCGCTGCTCGGTGCGGCGATGTGGTCGTTCATGCTCGGCTTCGCCGGGCTCCCGCCGACCGGTGGGTTCCTCGGCAAGTTCTACGTCTTCTCGGCCGCGTACGACCGCGGCTGGCTCTGGCTGGTGATCGTCGGCGTCGTCGCCACCGCGGTCAGCCTGTACTACTACCTCGCCGTGATCCGGGCGCTGTACCTCCGGCCGAGCGCGGAGCTCCAGTTCGCCGCCGGCGGCCAGCCGCCGCGCGACCGGCTCCTCCAGCTCGGCGTGCTCGCCTGCTTCGTCGTCACGGTGGGCTCCTTCTTCGCCGCGCAGTCGCTGATCCACCTGGCCGAGCACGCCGTCGAGACGCTCTGAGCCCCGCCAAGTAACAGTCTGTCACTAGGTCAGGAGCGCGCGAATCACCGCCCGTGCAGGCGCTTCACGCGGTTCCTCCCAAGTAACAGTCTGTTACTTGACTACGGGAGCGGCAGCTCAGTCGGCTCCGGCACCGCGGGCGGACGCAGCCGGATGCCTCGCCGAAGCGTCGGCAGCACCGTGAGGATGCCCTGCACCGCGAAGACGGCCAGGCACGCGATCACGGCCGAGACGGCGGCCTGCGGGACGGTCCCCTCCGCGCGCAGCGGCGCCCGCAGCGCGGCGGCGGCCAGAACGAGCGCGAGCGCAACCGCGTGGAGGATCGCGATCGCGCGGCTGTGCGGGTGGCCGCCTTCCTGGAGAACCTCCTCGACTGCGCGGAGCCCCGCAACGACGATCGCCGGCACCGCCGCCAGCAGGAAGTAGAACGAGAGCGTGGGGACGTCGGCGGCGTCGCAGATGGTCACGAGGAGAACGAGCGCCACCGGCAGGAGCTCCCGACGCGTCACGGTCAAAGCTTCGCCGCGGGACCGGACGTTCCTTCGTTAGTTTTCGGGTAGATGGCCGTTCCGCTGACCTGGCTCGGACATGCGTCCTTCCGGCTCGACAGCCCGGGCGGCAAGCGCATCTACGTCGACCCGTGGCTCTCCGGGCCGACCTGCCCGGACGCGGAGAAGGAGCCGGAGCGGATCGACCTGATCGCGGTCACGCACGGGCACGGCGACCACGTCGGCGACACGGTCGACCTCTGGAAGAAGTTCGAGCCGCCGGTGATCGCGCTCGTCGAGCTCCGCGCGTGGCTGGCGAGCCAGGGAGTCGCGGCGGACACGCCGCAGAACCCGAACAAGGGCGGCACCGTCGACGTCGACGGCGTGAAAGTCACGCTCACCGACGCCAACCACTCGAGCAGCGGCGAGGACGGCAACTACCTCGGCGAGCCCGCGGGGATCGTGCTCGAGCTCGAGGACGGCTTCACGATCTACTTCGCCGGTGACACCAACGTCTTCGCCTCGATGCAGCTGATCGGCCGCATCTACGAGCCCGACGTCGCGGTCCTCCCGATCGGCGACCACTTCACGATGGGGCCGCGCGAGGCCGCCGTCGCGCTCGAGCTGCTCGGGGTGAAGCGCTGCGTTCCATGCCACTACGGCACGTTCCCGCTCCTGCGCGGCACGCCCGACGAGCTCCGCGCGCTCGCGCCGGGCGTCGACGTGATCGCGATGGAGCCCGGCGACACCGTCGAGCTCTAGATGAGGGAGCGCTGGCTGGGCGCGACCGGCCGGCGCGTCCCCGAGATCGCAGTCGAAGGCCAGCTCGAGATCCCGGACGACGGGCTCTGGCTGGAAGACGCCACGCCGGAGGAGGTCAAGGTGGCGCACAGCTCGGGACGACCAGTTACCGCGCACGCATCGACGCCGGAAGGCGTGCGCGACGCGCTTGCGCACCCGGAGGTCGCCTGCGTGCTCGTCCCGCCCGAGCGCCGCGACCTGCTCGACCTCGACCTGACCTCGCTGACGTATGGCTGAGCCGGTCGTCGCGACGAACTCGATCGTCGCCTGTGACCTCGAGGCCGGGCAGTGGGGTGTCGCGGTGCAATCGAAGTTCCTCGCGGTCGGATCGATCGTGCCCTGGGCTGAGCCGCAGGTCGGCGCGATCGCGACGCAGGCCTACGCGAACCCGCGCTACGGGCCCGAAGGGCTCGCGCTCCTTCGCGAGGGCCTCTCCTCCCCGGAGGTGGTCGCGAAGATGACCGACGCCGACGAGAGGCGTCCCCAGCGCCAGCTCGGCGTCGTCGACGCGCAGGGCGTCGCCGCGAGCTACACGGGCGACGCCTGCTTCGCCTGGGCGGGCGGCCGCACCGGTTCCGGCTACGCAGCGCAGGGGAACATCCTCGTCTCGGCGGAGACGGTCGACGCGCTCGCCGAGACGTTCGAGGCAGGCGCCGGCACGCCGCTCGCCGTCCGCCTGCTCGACTGCCTCGATGCGGCCCAGGCGGCGGGCGGGGACAGGCGAGGCCAGCAGTCAGGGGCGCTCCTCGTCGTCGAGAAGGACGGCGGCTACGCGGGCCTCTCCGACGTCCTCATCGACCTGCGCGTCGACGACCACGAGCGGCCGCTCGAGGAGCTCCGCCGGATCTTCCGGCTCCACGACGCGCTGTTCGGCGAGACGCCGCGCGAGCGGTGGGTGACGGTCGACGACGACCTCGCGGGGGAGCTGCGCACTCGCCTCGCCCGGCTGGGCTACGACGGCGACCTCGCCGCCTCGCTCCGCGACTGGGCCGGGAAGGAGAACCTGGAGGAGCGCGTTGACGGGATCGAGCGGGTCGATCCAGTCGTGCTGGAAGCACTGAGGGAGACGAGATGACGGACAAGGGCTATGAGGTCGCCCACATCGACGAGCTGGAGGAGCTCCCGATCAACAAGGGCGAGTTCGTCTGGCGCCCCGTGCGGCGCAGGTTCGGGATCAGCGCTTTCGGGACGAACGCGTACACGGCACGGGCGGGCCAGCGCGTGATCGAGGAGCACACGGAGAGCGACGGCCACGAGGAGCTGTACGTCGTCCTCCGCGGCCGGGCCACGTTCACGCTCGGCGACGACGAGATCGACGCCCCGGCCGGGACGCTCGTCTTCGCAAGGCCCGGAACGAAGCGCGGCGCGATCGCCGTCGAGGACGGCACCGCGGTGCTCGGCGTCGGCGCCAAGCCCGGGGTCGTCTTCCAGCCGTCGCCGTGGGAGGACATCTTCGCCGCTGGCTCATATGCAGACATGGGACAGGTCGAGAGGGCGCGCACCCTGATCGAGAGCGCAGTCGCGGCCAGACCGGACGAGTGGCAAGGCCACTACAACTTCGCGTGCTTCGAGGCTCTCCACGGTGACCCGGAGGCCGCGATCGCGGAGCTCCAGCGGGCGTGCGAGCTCGAGCCGACCCAGGTGTCCGAGTATGCGCACGGCGACTCGGACTTCGACTCGATCCGGGACGACCCGCGCTTCTCAGCGATCGCCGGGCAGGCGGACGCCGGCGGCGAGAGCGCGTAGCTCCGGCACCGGGTCGAACTCCGGCCGCGCGACGACCAGCACTGCTCCGGGCTCCTCGCCCGCGAGCGCCGAGACCAGCATCTGCACGGCGACCGCGAGCGCGAAGGCCTTGTGTGCCCTGTCGCCCCCGAACGGGACGAGCTCCTCCGGCGCCGCGGTGCCGGCGAGCACGTCGCCGTGGGTGACGCGGCCCATCGACACGTCCGCGACGAGCGGCCGGCCGTCGGAGCTGGGGACGCCGATCGCGATCGGGTTCGTGCCGGCGAGCGGCGGCCCGCCTTCCGGCGAGGCGAGCCGCGGGGGGGATGTCGCGGTCAGCGCCGCCGCGAGCCCACCCGCGGCGAGCCGACGGACCCAGTAGCCGAGCGCGCCCGTCGGGAAGCAACGTGACGCGACGACGAGTCGCGCATGCTCCGGCGGGCGCGCCAGCTGCGCGTCGCAGACAGCGGCGAGCGTCAGGTAGCCGACCGCGCCGCGCCCGTCCCAGCGCTCGTAGCCCGGTTGGGCGAGCAGGCGTACGGGCCGTGCGCCGGGGTCGAGGTCCGGTAGCCGCGCGAGCCACTCGATCCGCGAGAGGCCGTGGCTCGGCTTCCCGCGCCGCTCGGCGTCGAGAAAGTGGTCGGCCAGCGTCTGCGCCTCCGCCTCGGAGAACCCGATCCGGCGCAGCCGCACGAGCGGGGGCTCCACCGCCGAATTCTCACACAATCCTTACCGCCCTCCCGGTGCGGGTTTGGCGGCTCCGGGTAAGCACGGACCGTCCACCGAAGGAGGGGAAACCGAGATGAGGAGATTCCCGCTGGTCGTTGCGGTGGCGATCGGCCTGGCGGCCACGAGTGTCGCGGTCGCCGCGCTCGCGCGCGCCCGCACGACCTCCCCCGTGACCGCGAACTTCACCGCCACGACCGTGGGCACCAGGGCGACCACCACCTGCTCCGGCACGGACGGCACCTACCAGCTGACGATCGGCACCTACACCGGCGCTTCGACCGGCAGCGCGCTGCTGGCCGGACCGATCCGGCTCACGGTTCGCGCCGCGATCAACACGACGAAGCGGCTCGGCACCGTCGACGGCACCGTCGTCGTCGACCGCGCCGGACGCGACGCCCGCGCGCGTCTCGCCGCCGTCTACCACGACGGCGGCGTCAGCGGCCTGTTGACCGGCCTCGGCCTTCCGCCGGGCCAGCGACTGCTCGCCACCTTCACCGCCTCGTACAGCCCCGACGGCGGCTTCGGCGCCGGCGGCATCGGGGTCGGGAACCTGTCTCCGGCCGCCATCGCGTTCAACCGGGGCGAGTGCGTCGGCGCGAAGCCCGCGAGCGGGCAGCTCAAGCTGATCGCCGGGAGCGTTACCGGCCTCACCGACACCTCGATCTCCGTCGCGCTGCGCGCGGGCGGCTCGCTCAGCTGCTCGCTCGACGATCGCTCGCGCGCCCAGATCGCGCGTCAGCACATCCAGGTCGGGGACGAGATCAGCGGCTTCTGCGCGTTCCGGGCAGGCGCCTGGACGCTCTTGTACGTCAAGAAGCTCGAGCCCGGCAAGAAGCATCGGTAGACGGGGTCACACCAGAAGGCGGGGGCGCTCGTCCGGCGGGCGTCCCCGCCGGACGCTCTAGCCGGACAGTACCGTTAGCGGCTTGAACGTCTGGCGGGCGGCGTGGATCGCCTCGGCGATCGCGGAGATCGTCCCCGCGGTCTCGGATTCGGGATCGGCGATGACGAGCGGCTCCCCCTCGTCTCCACACTCGCGCAGCCGCGCGTCGAGCGGCACGCGCCCGAGCAGCGCAACGCCGATCTGCGCGGCAAGGCGGTCGCCGCCGCCCCTGCCAAAGATCTCCGACGTCATGTTCTCGATCACGCCGATCAGGCGCATGTTCGTCTTCTGCGCCATGATCGCCGCGCGGGCCGCGACCTCCTGCGCGAGCGGCTGCGGCGTCGTCACGATCACCGCCTCCGCGCGCGGGAGGAGCTGGCCGAGCGAGATCGAGACGTCACCGGTGCCGGGCGGCATGTCGACGAGCAGGATGTCGAGCTCGCCCCAGTGCACGTCCGAGAGGAACTGCTCGAGTGCGCGGTGGAGCATCGGCCCGCGCCACATCACGGGCGAGTTGTCCTCGAGGAAGAAGCCGATCGACATCAGCTTCAGGTCGTCCTTGACGGGCGGGACGATCATCTTGTCGACGACCACCGGGCGCTGGGTGACGCCGAGCATGTGCGGGATCGAGTGGCCGTACACGTCCGCGTCGAGGATCCCGGTGCGGTGGCCTTGCCGCGAGAACGCGGCTGCGAGGTTGACCGTCAGCGACGACTTGCCGACCCCACCCTTGCCGCTCGCGACGGCGAGCACGCGCGTCGAGCGGTCGACCGAGATGCCCTTGGAGCGGCTCTCGACGCCGCCGCGGAGCTTCGCCGAGAGCGCCGCCTTCTCGTCGGGGCCCATCACGTCGAAGCCGAGGCGTACCCGCTCGACGCCGGGCACCCCGCCGACGTGCTCGACGACCTGGGTCTGGAAGCTGTCGCGCAGCGGACAGCCGGCGACGGTGAGCGCGATCGTGACGGAGACGTCGCCTCCGTCGATCTCGACACCGCGGACCATGTCGAGCTCCGTGACCGGCCGCTTCAGCTCCGGGTCGATCACGTGCTCGAGCGCCTTGTGGATAGCCTCGCGGGACGGCTCCATGCCACCGAGCGTAGCCAAAACGGGGGCGCCGCAGCCTTGACGGCACACCCCGGAAGAGCCGGCTACTTGGCAACGGTGACGGTCTTGCCGCCCGGCGAGTCGCCCTGGACGTCCCGGGCCCCGAGGTGCTGCGCGGCCAGGTCGAGGAGGCGGCGGTTCGCCGCCGTTCCGGGCAGTACATCGCGGCTTGGCGAAAAACGCATCAGGATTGCGCGAGGATAGGTCGCGTGACCTGGCCGGGCCTCGTGCTCAAGAACCTGCTCCGGCGGAAGGTGCGAACGGCGCTGACGGTCGCCGGAGTGGCGATCGGGGTCGGGCTGATCGTCGCGCTCCTGTCGATCACGAACGGCGTCAAGCGGACGGCAGGCGAGCTGATCCACGTCGGGCGCTCCGACTTCGGCCTCTTCCAGACCGGCGCCTCGGACCTGACCCTGTCGCTGCTCCCGGAGAGCCTGGCCGGAAACGTCCGCGCGACGACAGGCGTCTCGCAGGTCGCGCGGATCTTCTTGCTCGTCGGCGCGGTCGAGGGCAGCGACTCGTCGCTCCTGTTCGGGTACGTACCGGGCGAGTTCCCCGAGCGGAGGCTCGTGGTCGTCTCGGGTCGGAGAGCGATCGGCGAGGAGGCGATCGTCGGAGACGGCGCCGCACGGATCTACGGGCTGCGCGTCGGCGGCCCCGTCCGGGTCGGCCGGCGGACCTTCCGCGTCGCCGGGATCTTCCACAGCGGCAACCGCTTCGTCGACCGCGGCGTCGTCCTCCCGCTGAAGACGGTGCAGGCGATCGCGCAGCGACCGCACGAGGTGACGACTCTGGGGGTGATCGTCTCGCTCGGAGAGACCCCGCAGGCGGTCGCCAAGCGGCTGGAGCGCCGCTTTCCGGGCGTCTCCGCGGTGGTCGAGCCCGGTCAGGCGGTGAAGATCGACACCTCCAGCCGTCTGATCGTCAGCGCGGGGTGGATCTTCTCGCTCCTCGCTCTGATCATCGGCGGGATCGGGGTGACGAACACGATGGCGATGGCCGTGTTCGAGCGGGTGCGCGAGATCGGGATCATGCGCGCGGTCGGCTGGAACTCGACGCGGATCGCGGCGCTGATCGTCTGCGAGGCCGTCGGGATCGGCCTGATTGCGCTCGGCATCGGGCTCCTGGCCGGCTGGGGCGCAGCCGTGCTCTTCACCGAGCACAGCTCCCTGTCCAGCCTGACGGACGCCGACTTCACCGGCGGCGTCTTCGCCTGGGGGCTGGCGTTCGCCCTCGGCGTCGCCCTGCTCGGAGCGCTCTATCCGGCATGGCGCGCGATCAGCCTGACGCCGATCGAAGCACTGCGGCGCGAATAGGCGCACGTTCGTTTCGGTTGCGTAGGCGTTGGGGTCAGGCCCCTGACATGGCCGTTCCGGACGTGGCGACCTGCTCGATCCGCCCGTCGCGGATCCGCAGGATCCGGTCGGCGCGCGCCGCGACGTCGGGGTCGTTGGTGACGAGCAGGACCGTCGTGCCGCGCTGCGCGCGCACGCTCTGGAGCAGCTCGACGATCTGGTCTCCGGTCGCGGAGTCGAGCGCGCCGGTCGGCTCGTCGGCGAGCAGGACGCGCGGCTCGTTCGCCAGCGCGCGGGCGATGGCCACCCGCTGGCGCTCGCCGCCGGACAGCGTCGGCGGGTAGGCGCCCGCACGTGCCGACAGACCCACCTCGTCGAGCAGCTGGCGGGCCCGCTCCACGCGCGCGGAGCGTCCTAGCTCGTGGCCGAACATCGGCAGCTGGATGTTCTCGAGCGCCGTCAACGTCGGGATCAGGTTGTGGAACTGGAAGACGAAGCCGACGACATTGCCGCGGTAGCGCGCCCCGTTCAGTCCCGCGACACGCTCACCGCCGACCAGGATCTCCCCGGACGAAGGGCGGTCGAGCGCGCCGATCAGGTTCAGCAATGTGCTCTTCCCGCCCCCGGATGGCCCGATGATCCCGACGAACTCGCCGGGCTCGACGCGAAACGACACGTCGACGAGGGCCGCGATCCGGCCGTCCTCGAACGAGCGCGAGACGTGCTCGACGACGACCTCGGCGCCGCCGTTGCGGGCGGTCATCGCACCTTGATCCAGTAGGTCAGCACCCGCCTGGCGCCGAGCGCCCTCACCGTCACCCGAAACGTCAGCTTGAACCCCTGCGACTCCGGCGGGAACTTGACGTAGTCGCGGAAGACGCCCGTGAAGGGGCGGTTCGTGACGTTGCGATGACAGCAGCCGAACTCGACCGGGTGCACCCCGCCGTACGGGTCGACGATCTCGGACGTGATCGTCGCCCTGGCCGGCTTGCCCGCCCGGCTCGCCCGCACGGTGTAGAACCACTTCGCGTTCACCTTCGGCGAGTGCGTGGGCGCCGAGAACGTGGCCGTCAGGCCGACCGCCCCGCCCGCCGACACCGGGAGTGCCAGCATGGCGACGCATAGCGAAGCGAGCCGGAACTTCACCCGGCGAATGCTATTCCGCTACCCGAAGCTCGGGTGCGCCGCGTGCCGCTGGCGTCCCACGGTCAGCGTGGGACGAGCCGCTCCTTGAGCCAGAGGCCGTTCTCGATCGCGAACCCGCCCCAGTCGTTGTTGAAGTAGGCGTAGACGTCGACCCGGGCGCGCCACTCCTCGATCCGCCGCGCCCAGACGGCGAGCTGCCGGTGGGAGTAGTTGCCGTCGCCGCCGCCGTGGTGGAAGCGGAGGAACGTGAAGTCGGCGGTGAGCTCGCGTGCCTGGAACGGCCGGCGCGGGTCGTCGCCGATCACGAGCGCGACCCCGTGGCACCGGAGCAGCTCGTACGTCTCCGGCGCGAACCACGTCGGGTGCCGGAACTCGAACGCGTGGCGGCCGGGCGGGAGGTGCGACAGCGCATGAGCGAGCCGCTCGTCGTTGCGCGGGAAGTTCGGGGGCAGCTGCCAGAGCACCGGGCCGAGCTTCGGCGAGCGTGCGAGCGGATCGATCCGCTCGTAGAACCGCCGCACCGGCCCCTCCATGTCGGTCAGGCGCTTCAGGTGGGTGAGGTACCGGCTCGCCTTGACCGCGAAGAGGAAGTGGGCGGGCGTCTGCTCGACCCAGCCCGCCACCGCCTTCACCGTCGGCAGCCGGTAGAAGGTCGTATTGATCTCGACCGTGTCGAAGAGCGTCGCGTAGTGCAGGAGCCAGCGTGACGGCGGAAGGCCTTTCGGGTAGACGACCTCGCGCCAGTGCTTGTAGTTCCAGCCCGAGCAGCCTACGCGGACAGCGCCGCGGCGATCTGCGCGCACGTCTCCTCGGTTCCCGCGGCGACGACGCGTGAACGCCCCTCGAGATCGAGCGGCGCGGCGACGAACGGCGGCTCCTCGGGCAGCTCGATCGCCAGCCCCCGCTCGCGGACGAGCAGCTGTGCCGCGGCGATGTCGACCGAGCGAGCCGGCTTCAGCGAGCAGACGGCGTCCACGCGGCCGTCGGCGAGGTGACAAAGTGAGATTGCGAGCGACCCGAAGATGCGCAGTCGGTGGACGAGGCCGACGAGAGGCGGCGTGTGCTTCGCGACCAGGTCGGTGCGGGTCGCCTCGAGGGCGAGGATCTCGATCCGGTCCTTGGGCCGGTCGCCGTCGAGCGGCCGGCCGTTCAGGCGGGCGCCCGCGCCGCGCTCGGCCGTCCACTCTTCGCCCGTGCCGAAGTCGTAGACGTACCCAAAGACGACGTCGCCCATCGTCCCGCCCTCCGCGACCGCAACCGAGAGCGAGAAGAACGGCAGGCCGCGCTTGGCGTTGATCGAGCCGTCGATCGGGTCGAGCACGACCCACGTGTCGCCGCCGTCGCGAACGCCGAGCTCTTCCGAGACGAGCGTGAACTCGCCGGCCGCGGCATCGAAACGCGCGACGACCGCCCGCTCGACGGCCGCGTCGATCGCCGTGGTGTCGTCGCCGCCCATTCCGGCGCCCACGACCGGCTCCCGGTCGTTGCGGCGCGGCAGCTCGACGAGCACGACGCGGACGTCCTCGACCGCGGCGCGGCAGGTCGAGAGCCAGTCAGTCAAGCGGGAGGAAGAGCAACCCCGACGTGAGCTTCGGGTAGAAGAACGTGCTCTTCTGGGGCATCGTCTTGCCCGCCTCGGCGACCGCCGCGACCTGCTCGACCGTCGGCGGCCGGAGCAGGAAGGCCGCCTCCGCCTCCCCCGAGTCGACGGCCGCCCGCGCTTCCTCGGCCGACGGCGTGTACCGCACCTCCGGCGCATAGCGGGCGACGAGCTCCGTGTCCAGCTCCCCCCGCTCGCCGTAGAGGTAGCCGGTCCCCTGGCGCGTGTAGACCTCCGCGAGCGCCCGGTCGTCACCATCAGGGTGGGGCTCGAGGGCGGGCAACGGCTTCGTCCGCGTCGCGATCCGGTGGGTCGGGAAGATCGTCAGCCCGTTCTGCGCCGTCGGAACGACGACGGCGAGCAGCCACCTGCTCGCCTCGGTGCCGTCCACCTCGTGGAACGCGAGGGCCGTCTCGTAGCGATGGTGGCCGTCTGCGATCAGCAGGTGAGCGTCCCCGAAGTCCGGGACGGGACCCTCGAACCGCCAGAGCCGGCTGCGCACGCCGTCCAGCTCGACCTCGATCAACGGATCGCCGCTCGGCCCCTTCAGGCTGCCGTCGTAGAGAAGGAAGATCGGCTCGACGTGGGTGCGGAGGGCGCGCAGTAGCCGCAGGCGGCCCTCCTTCGGCCCGGCGTGCGTTCGCTCGTGCGGGAGCACGGCTCCGGTCTCGTACGGCTCGACGCGCAGGGCGGCGACGAGCCCGTCGCGTCGCCGCCGAACCTTGTCCGGGCCGACGTATTCCTGAGACAGCCACCAGTACGCGGCCTCGTCCTCCCGAACGAGGACGCCCTCGTCCTGCCACTCGGCGAGCAGGTCGGCGGCCTTCGCCTCGTCGTCCGGCAGCGTCAGCCGGACGACGTTGTGCGGGCTTCGGGTCAGGTACCGCTCGCGCTCCTCGGCCGCGATCACGTCGTACGGCGGGGCGACGAGCGAATCCAGCGGCCCCGCCCGGCGCTCGTCGTAGCGCAGCGCCCGGAACGGCTTGACGACGGCCACGAGCAGGACACTAGCAATCCGCTTTGGGGCCTAGACTCCGGCTCGTGAGCTCGATCGCCGACCTTGCGCAGGACCGAGTCGTCGAGGGCGTCTACGCCGTCGCCCGGAAGCAGCGGCTGCGGACAAAGAGCGGCTCCTCGTACCTCGCGCTCGAGCTGGTCGACCCGAGCGGCCGGATCGAGGGACGGGTCTGGAACGACGTCGACCTGCTCGACCGGCGGTTCGCCGAGGGTGACGCGGTCCGTGTCCTCGGCCGCGTCGAACGCTACCGCGACCGGCTCCAGCTCGACGTGCGCTCGATCGAGACGGCACCGGACGCCGACCCCGCGGGCTTTGCTCCGGCGATGCGACGCGACGCCGACGAGCTCGACGGCTTCCTCGAGTTCCTCACGGGCGAGATCTCCCACCCGGGGCTGAGGGCCACGGTCGGCCGCTTCGTCGGCGATTCCGCCATTCGCCGCCTGCTCCGCGCGCTGCCGGCGGCGCCGGACTCGCACCACGACTACGCCGGCGGACTACTCGAGCACACGGTCGGCGTCGCGACGATCTGCCGCGAGCTCTGCCAACTGCACCCGCGCCTGCGCAGCGACCTGCTCCTCGCCGCCGCGCTCCTCCACGACGTCGGCCGTACCGCCGAGCTCGCGCCCGGCCCCGGCTTCCGCCAGACCGCCGAGGGCCGCCTGCTCGGCCACGTGCATCTCGGGCTCCGGCTGATCGAGCAGCGGGCCGACAGGCTCGACGCCGACGCGAGGGCCGAGCTGCTCCACGCCGTCGCCTGCCACCACGACGCCCGGACGGCGAGGACCGCCGAGGCGGCCGTCCTGTACCACGCGAACCAGCTCGACTCGGTCGCCGCCACGCGGCCGGTTGACGGCACCTAGCCTCTCCCGACATGGCCGCAACGCTGCTGGCGCTCGCCGCGGGCGCGTCGTGGGGAGTGTCCGACTTCCTCGGCGGGCTCAAGACGCGCAGCGTGAACGTGATCACCGTCCTGGCGGTCTCGCAGCCGGCCGGTCTCGTCCTGCTCGCGATCGTCGTCACCGCCCGGTGGACGAGCCCGCCGGGCGGCTGGTGGGTGCTGTGGGCGATCCTCGGCGGCGTGGCCGGCGTGATCGGGATCGGCGCCCTCTACCGCGGCCTGGCTGTCGGCTCGATGGGCATCGTCGCGCCGATCACGGCGACCTCGCCGCTGATCCCGCTGACGGTCGGCCTCGCGCGCGGCGAACGGCCGAGCGCGGTGCAGCTGGCGGGCATTGCGGTGGCGCTCGCCGGCGTTGCCTTCGCGGGCTGGGAGCCGGGGCAGGAGGGTGCCCGCGGCCGCGCGGCGGCCGGCGCAGGGCTCGCGGTCACGGCGGCGGTCTTCTTCGGCAGCTCCCAGGTCGGCCTCGAAGCCGCGAGCAACGAGGATCCCTACTGGGCGACGCTCGTCCTGCGGATCGTGATGTGCGTGCTCGTCTTCGCGGCGGTGGTGTGGCGACGGCCGCCTGCGCCCGGACGTGTCTGGCCGGCGCTCGCGCTCGTCGGCCTCCTCGACGCGCTCGCGACGATCTTCTTCGCCGTCGCGACGACGAAGGGCCTCTTCAGTGTCGTCGCGGTGCTGGCCGCGCTGTACCCGGTCGTCGTCGCGATTCTGGCGCGCGTCGTGCTCGGCGAGCGGCTGACGCGGGTGCAGCGCGGCGGCGCGCTGGCGGCAGTCTGCGGTGCGGCTGCGATCTCCGCGGGCTGAATCGGCACACAATTGTCGCCACGTTTTGCGCGATGGGGTCAGACCCCTGACATGTCCGGTTCAGACGTTGAAGCGGATGTTGAGCACGTCGCCGTCCTGGACGACGTACTCCTTGCCCTCGAGCCGCTGCAGCCCGCGCTTCGCGGCCTCCGCGCGCGAGCCGCATTCCACGAGGTCGCGCCAGTCGATCACCTCGCAGCGGATGAACCCGCGTGCGATGTCGGTGTGGACCGACTCCGCCGCGTCGAGGGCGGACTCGCCGCGACGCAGCGTCCACGCGCGCGCCTCCGTCGGGCCGATCGTGAAGAACGTGATCAGCCCGAGCGTATCCTTCAGTCGGAGGACGACCTCGTCGAGCGCCGAGCGAGCGCCCTCGCGGAACGCCACCGCCTCCTCGTGGTCGAGCTGCGCGAGCTCCTCCTCCAGCTCGAGGTCGATGCCGTCCGGTCCGTTCACGACGACGACGAGCGGCTTCGTCGTCAGCGGCTCGAGCTCGGGCGGCACGGCCCGGTCCCAGTTCGCAACCGTCCCGCCTGCCTCCACGTGCCGGAGCAGCTCCTCGAGCTCGTCGACCTCCTGACGAAGCTTCGGATCGCCCGACTTCGCCTGCGAGCGAACACGCTCGAGTCTTTTCTCGACGTGGTCACGGTCGGCGACGAGCAGCTCGAGCTGCAGGTTCTCGAGATCGTCCGCCTCTCGGACGACGGCCAGGAGCGCGTCGGAGCGGCGCAGGTTGCCGAGCAGCGCCGGACCCGTCCCCGGGACGTCGACGACGCGGATCGCGGCCGGCGTGACCTTTGCCGAGGACTCGACGACCGCGAGCGGGTCGAGCCGGTCGTCGGCGATCGGTGCCATCCCGACGTGCTCCTTGCGCTCGTGCTCGGAGGCACCGGCGCGCGTGAGCGCGTTGAAGAGCGCAGTCTTGCCCGAGCCGGGCAGGCCGACGATGCCGACGTCCAGCGCCATGACGGCGAGGCTAGCTGGCGACGTGGTTCTGCAGCGAGGCGAGCGCGCGGTGCTGGAGTGACTTGACGGCGCCCTCGGTCTTGTCGAGCACCGTCGCCGCCTCGAGGTTCGAGAAGTCGAACACGAACTTGAGGATCAGCACCTGGCGCTGCTCGTCCGAGAGCTGCTCGATCAGATCGAACATGTTCTCGCTCGAGAGGACCTTCATCGCCTGCTCCTCGGCCGACAACTCGACCTGCCCGGGCGGTTCGGGGACCTCCTCCTCCGGCTGCCAGCGCCGCCGGGCGCGGAAGTGGTCCATCGCGAGGTTGTGGGCGATGCGGAAGAGCCAGGCCGAGAACGGCGCCGTACCCCACCTGAACTTGCCGATCGACTCGAGCATCCTCAGGAACGTCTGGGTGGTCAGGTCCTCGGCGTCGTGCCGGTTCCCGACCGTCATGTGCAGGTAGCTGTAGATCCGGTCGAAGTGCTCGAGGTAGAGCTCCTCGAGCGCGTCGCGGTCGCCCTCCTGCGCGCGCGCGACCAGCTGCTCCATGCCCTGTCGCTCAACCACGGCGTCTCCCATCACCTCCGGGATGCCCGTCGCCGCCGGACGCGTAACTACGACGCTCCGAACCCCACGCGCGCCTCGCGCGCAAACCGCTTGACGTAGACGATCCGGCTGAGGACGACGGTGTAGCGGCCGTCCTCGACCTCGAGCGGAAGGGACCCGTCCTCGCCGCCGAGCGCCCCTTCCAGCCGGTCGGCGGTCTCGGGCGAGACGAGCGCGGCCATCACCTGGCCGCCGTCGAACCCGACCTCGATCCGGACGCGATCAGCCACGGGCAACGAGCTCCGAGAGGACGCCGCCGACCGACTCGGGGTGCACGAAGGCGACCTGCGTGCCGAACAGGCCACGGCGCGGCGCGGCGTCGATCAGCCGGACCCCCTCGTCCTCGAGACGGGCGAGCTCCGCGGGTAGGTCCTCGACCTCGTACGCGAGGTGGTGCATCCCAGGTCCGCGCTTCGCGAGGAACCGCCCGACCGGCGTCTCGGGACCGAGCGCGGCGAGGAGCTCGACGTGCCCGCTGCCGACCCGTAGCGAGGCGGCCTCGACGCCCTGCTCGTCCTGCGTCTCCCGCCCAGCCAGCTCGGCGCCGAAGAGGCGTTCGTAGCTCGAGATCGCGTCGTCGAGGTCCTCGACCGCCACGCCGACGTGGTGAACGCCCCTCACGGGGCAAATCTATCTACGGCAGGGCGCGCACCGTGCCGATGGTCTCGGCGGCACGAGACTCGGGCTCGACATGGGCAAGCAACCGGTCGAGCTCGTCCTTGTTCAACGTCTCCTTCTCGAGCAGCGCGACAGAGAGCCGGTCGAGATCAGAGCGGTAGGTCGTCAACAGGCGGATCGCCTCCTGAAAGGCCTCGTCCGTGAGCCGTGCCTGCTCGGCGTCGCGCAGTCGCTTGGTCTCTTCGGAGAGCGCGTAGTTGTCGGCGCGCATCGTTCGCGAGGAGACGACCTCGCCCATGCCGTACTCGAAGACCATCGCGCGCGCGAGACCCGTCGCCTTCTCGAGGTCGTTGGCGGCGCCGTTCGTCACGCGCCCGAAGACGACCTGCTCGGCCGCACGGCCGGCGAGGAACACCTTCATCGTGTCGACCAGCTCCTCCTTCGTATGGAGGTAGCGGTCCTCCACCGGCAGGTTGAGCGTGTACCCGAGCGCCTGTCCGCGCGAGACGATCGTCACCTTGTGCACGGGCAGCGCGTCGCCCATCAGGTACGACATCAGCGCGTGGCCCGCCTCGTGGTAGGCGAGGATGCGCTTCTCCTTCTCGCTGACGACGCGGCGCTGCTGCAGCCCGGCCACGACCCGCTCCATCGCCGCCTCGAACTCTCCCTGGCCGATCCTGTCGAGGTTCCGGCGGCCGGCGAAGATCGCCGCCTCGTTGCAGACGTTCGCGAGGTCGGCGCCGGCGAGCCCGGCCGTCTGGCGCGCGACGGACTGGAGGTCGACGTCGTCCGCGAGCGGCTTGCCGCGGGTATGGACCCGGAGGATCTTCTCGCGCCCGGCCAGATCCGGCGGGGCCACCAGCAGCTGGCGGTCGAACCGGCCGGGCCGAAGCAGCGCGGGATCGAGGTCCTGGATCCGGTTCGAGGCGCCCATGACGACGACCTGGTCGCCGGACGCGAACCCGTCGAGCTCGACCAGGAGCTGGTTCAGCGTCTGGTCCTGCTCGCGGTTGAAGCCGTGCCCCGTGCGCGCGGCGCCGACGGCGTCGAGCTCGTCGATGAAGATGATCGCGGGCGCGTTCTTGCGGGCCGTCGCGAAGAGCTTGCGGATCCGCGACGCCCCGAGACCGGCGAACATCTCAACGAACGCGGATGCGCTCTGCGAGTAGAAGCTCGCGCCGGATTCGTGCGCGACCGCCTTCGCGAGCAGCGTCTTGCCGGTGCCCGGCGGCCCGTGCAGGAGCAGGCCCTTCGGCACCCGCGCCCCCAGCTTCGCGAACTTCTTGGGGTCGCGGAGGAAGTCGACGACCTCCTGGAGCTCGGCCTTCGCGTCCTCGACACCGGCGACGTCGTCGAAGCTCACCGAGGCCGACGAGTTCGGCTCGACCATGTTCGGCTTCACCCGCGGCATCAGCTGGATCGTCCGCCAGATCAGTACGACGAGGACGAAGAAGAAAAAGATCGGCAACCAGGTCAGCGCACCCTGGCCGATGTCGTGCATCAGCGACGCGAGAGGCATCCCTCCGCTCATCGGCAGGGACGCCGCCCGACTGTAGGGCTAGAGGCCGGCCAGGACTCGGTCGACCGTCGTGAACTCGACCCCGGCCTCCCGCCACGCCGCGGTGCACGCCGCCACACGAGCGTCGTCGAGCCCCCGCGCAGCGTCCTCGACGAACCGCACGCGCAGCTCGCGCTCGAGCAGCCCGCGGACGGCGGCGTCGTTGCAGACGTCGGTGGCGACGCCGAACAGGATCACCTCGTCCGGGCCGAGCCGCGCGATCAGCCGGTCGGCGTTCGGGTTCGTGAACACGTCGAAATGCTTCTTCAGCAGCAGGAACTCGCGGCCCTCGAGGTAGCGCTCCGGAAACTCGCCGAGCCCGATCGGCACCGGGTCCTGCTGCTCGGTCTCCGGGATCTTCCGCGCCCCGCGCGTGCCCCGGAGGCAGTGCGGCGGGTAGGTCGTCCGGAAGTCCGGGTCGTCCGAGATCTCGTCGTCGGTCAGCTCGTGGTCGTCGGCGGAGGCGACGTGGACGATCCCTGCCTCCCTCGCGGCGTGGGCGAGCCTGGACATCGCCGGGATCGTCTGCTCCGCGCCGGCGACGTACAGCCTCCCGTCCGGGAGCATGAAGTCGACCTGGGTGTCGACGTCCCAGAGGACCTTCACGCTACGCGACGAGCTCGAGGCCCGCGCTCGGACGGAAGCGCCGGCCGACCTTGGCCGAGGGACGGCCGTCGGTGAGCACGATGTCCGCGGTGAAGTCGTTCGACCCGCGGATCAGAGACGAGCCGACGCCGTAGGCGTCGACTGGGACGCCTGTCTCCTCGAACGCCTCGATCCGCTCGACCGTGAAGCCGCCCGAGGCGACGATCTTCACCCGCTCGAAGCCGTCGCGGTCGAGGGCGTCGCGCACGTTGCGCACCAGCCGCTCGTTGACCCCTCGCGGATCGAAGTCGCCCAGCTCGTTCCACAGCGAGCGGTCGACGAGCTGCCCCGAGGTGTCGAGGCGAACGCCCCAGAGCCGCGGGCCGAGCGCGCGGGCGACGTCGAGGGCAGTCTGGACCGAGTCGTTCTCGAAGTCGACGAGGACGACGATGTTGAAGTCCGGCGGCGCCCACTCGGCGAACTTGGTCGCGGCGAGCACGGTGTTCCCGCCGTACGCCGCGATCAGCGCGTGCGGCACCGTTCCGATCCCCCGACCGCCCCACCAGGACGACTGCGCATCCGTGGTGACGCCGATCTCGGAGCCGACGAGCGCGCCGGCCACGTACGCCGCGTAGCCGTCGCCCGTCTGCACGCGGTGGTGGTCGTGCCGGGCGGCCATGAAGATGATCGGCTTCCCGTGCGCCGCCTCGAGCACGCGGGTCACGTTCGTCGAGATCAGCGTCCGCCGGGAGAGCACGCCCAGGTAGACGGTCTCGAGGTGGGCGAACAGCGTGTAGTCGCCCTCGATCGTCATCACGGTCTCCCACGGCTCGATCCGGGTGCCGTCGTAGAGCGCGTGGACGGTGAGCGCGTCCCAGTCGTCGGAGCACAGCTTCAGGACGGCGATCGCCTCGTCCATCCCGCCGAGGACGGCATGGTGCTTCTGGAACACCTGCATGACCACCCGGGGATGCCGCTGGTCGTCGAGCAGCGCCGCGCGCGTGTGGTTGAAATACGCGTCGGTGTAGTAGCCCTCCCGCATCTTCTCGACGGGGAGGTCGAAGATCTCGGGCGGGAGGCGCCTACGCTCGGTGCGTGTTTTCAGCGCCATCGTGCTCCTCGAGCTCGAGGCATGCGCGCAGTGCCGCCTCGGCGACCTCGAGCTGCGCCGCGTCGGGCTCGGCGGTGGCGAGCCGGTGCTGCAGCTCGTGGCCGGGACGGGCCAGCACCTTCGCGACCGGGTGCTCCGGGTGACGCACCATCCAGGAGAAGAGCTCCGTCGCTGCCGCGACCGCGCCCACCGTGGCGCCGAGCCGGGCGACCCCACGAAGCGCAGCAGGAGCACGCGCGGCCAGCGCCGCTCCGACCGCAGAGGTCAGCAGGAGCGGCCCGACGAGGTGTGAGCCGCAGCGCTCGTGCTCCTTGCCGCGCGGCTCGCCGTGCTCATAGGTCCCGATCGAGATGTGCTCCGCCCCGTGGTAGGCGGCGAGGCTCGAGCCGCGCAGGGCAAGGGTCGCCGGCGCCAGCGAGAGCGCCCCGACGATGAGCTCCCTCGCGACCGGGCCGATGCGCTTCGAGTCGCGCAGCGCGCGGACGGCGAGACCGCTCGTGAGCATCGATGCGATCACGATCGGCTGCTCGAACGGCAACCGGGCCTCGGGAAGGGCGCGCCGGATCCGCGGCAGCAGGAGCATCGCGTCGAGCAGGCGGGCGGGCCCGCGCAGCAGCGGGCTCGTCACCTGCGCGCCGCGGAGCCGCTTGCGCCCCGAGGCGACCTTCAGCTCGCCTTCAGGCGTGCGCACCGCAAGCGCCCATGCCGTCGGTCCGTGGACGAGGACGCCGTTCTGGAGCGCCATCCCGCCGAGGCGGATCTTCTCGTCGGCCATGGTCAGAGCCTAGCTGCCGAGGGCCAGTGCGACGGAGCGGAGGAAGTCGACGCCGAGGCCGACGTCGTCGATGGGAATCCGCTCGTCCGCCGAGTGAACGAGGCGGGAGGCAAGCTCCGCGCTCATCGTCCGCAACGGGAAGAACCCGTACGCGACGGTCCCGAATGCCTCCCGCAGCCAGTGCGAGTCGGTGAAGCCGGCGACACAGATGGGGGCGAGTCGCGCGCCCGGCTCGAGCTCCTCGACGAACCGCTCCACCGCCGACCAGAGCGGCGTGCCGATCGCCGAGCGCGTCCCGCCGTGGCCGCCCGTCCACTCGAGGTCGTAGCTGTCCGGGCCAAGCCATTCGCGCACCTGCGCCTCCGCTTCCTCCTCCGGCTGCCCGGGGAGCAGGCGGCAGTCGACCGTCACCTCGCAGCGGCCGGGAATGACGTTCCGCTTCGTCGACGCCTCGATCATCGTCGGCGAGACGGTGAGCGCCAGCAGCGGCTCGACCAGCTCCGCCGCGACCGGGTCGGCCTCGCGGGCAGCCGCGAGCGCGTCGGCCGCGGGCGGGACGCGGTCGAGCAGCGCGGCGAGAAGACCCTCCGTCTCCGGGATCAGCCGAGGCTCAGGATCGAACTCGCCGAGCCGGGTGATCAGCCGGGACGCCTTGACGAGCGCGTTGTCGGCGATCCCCGGCATCGAGCCGTGGCCGCTCCGGCCTTGGACGTCGAGCACGAACGGCGAGCTCCGCTTCTCCGCGGACGCACACAGGTACAGGACGCGGCCGCCGACCTCGACGCGATCGCCGGCGCCCTCGTTGATCGCGTAGTCGCACCCAACGGCATCGGGGTGCGCTTCGCAGAGCCACTCGAGCCCGTACGTGACGCCCTCGCCCACCTCTTCGTCCGCGGTGGCGGCGAAGATCAGGTCGCCGCCCGGCCGGAACCCCTCGCGCGCCAGCGAGGCGATCGCGACCGCGTTGGCCGCCACCTGGCCCTTCATGTCGAGCGCGCCGCGACCCCACACCTGGCCGTCGCGGAGCTCGCCCGACCACGGATCGACCGACCACTCGGCCGGATCGGCCAGCACCGTGTCCGTGTGCGAGAGGAGCAGGAGGCCCGGTCCGTCGCCGCGGCCACGGATCCGTGCGACCAGGTTCGCCCGCTCGGGCTCCCGCGCGTACAGCGCGCACTCGACGCCGAACGGCTCCAGGTAGTCGCGCAGGAGCTCGGCGGCGCGGGTCTCGTTCCCGGGCGGGTTGACCGTGTTCAGGCGGATCAGCTTCTGGAGGAGCCGCACCGCTTCGTCGCGGAGGCTCACCTCGTGCCCAGGATCAGCACGTACTCGCGGATCAGCCGGTTCCCGTCGAAGACGGCCATGTACTCCGCGCGGGCGTGGTCGCGCTCTGCGTCGTCGAGCGCGTCGAGCCACGCCTTCATCGGCGGCACCGAGGCCGAGAGCAGGTCCCAGAGCGCATCGGGCGACTCGGCGGAGATCGTCGCCGCGCCGCGCTCGAACTCGAGGTCGAACCGAGGCAGCAGCCCGCGGACGTAGCCCGCATCCGCCCAGGGCTTCGCGTCGACGCCCTCGTACGTCGGCCGCAGGCGCGCGCCGAGCCGCGCCCAGGCGTCGTACTTCCACGCCGTGATCGCGATCCGCGCGCCCGGGCGGCAGACGCGCGTCAACTCGGCGGCCGCGCGCCGGTGGTCGGGCGCGAAGATGACCCCGAAGACGGACGCGACGGCATCGAAGCTCGAGTCCTCGTACGGAAGCGCCTGCGCGTCGCCCTCGTCGAAGCGAATCGAGAGGCCCGCCTCGGCCGCCGCCGCGCGCGCCTTCGCCAGCTGGTCGGCCGAGATGTCCAGCCCGGTCACGTCGGCGCCGGTGCGGGCCGCGACGAGCGCGGCGCCGCCCGTGCCGCAGGCGAGGTCGAGAAAGCGCCCGCCGGGCTGCGGGTCCAGCGTCTCGACGATGCGCCGGTGGATCGGAGCGAACGCCGCTGCGATGCGCTCGTAGGTTGCGCCGCTCCAGGCAGCCGCGGCGTCGGGGGCGGCGCTCAGTCGTTCTCCTTCGCCAGATTCGTCAGCTCGGTCCGCACCTTCCAGAGCTCCGGGAAGAGCTTGTGCTCGACGAGCTTGCCGAGCAGCTCCACCGGCGTGCCCTGTGTCCCCACGACCTCGCCGCCGATGCTCCGCTCCACGACCATGTAGTGGCGCACTCGCCAGGTCGTCGCCCACTCGTCGAGCTCGGTCAGGGCCTCCGCGAGCTGGTACAGATCCTCGCGGTCACGGGCCTGCACGTACACGTCCGCGATCGAGAGCCCCTCCGCCCGGCGCAGGGAGTGGAACGACTCGCCGAGCTCGGGCGCCGCATGACGAACCCGGTTCCACCCCGGGGAGTCGAACCCGCTCCCGTGGCCGAGCACCGGGCGGATGTCGGACGTGTACTCCCACGGCGACATCAGCTCGAGCATGTCGAGCGCGTGGGTGACGAGCCGGAACGACAGACTCGAGCGGCGCAGCAGCCTGAGCGCCGGCGCGATCTCGCCGTGCCGGAGGTGCTCCGCCGCGAGCTCCATCTCCTCGGCTGCCAGCTTCAGGAAGAGCTCGGAGGACTGATGGACGGTCTGAAAGAGAAGCTCGTCGTGATGCGCGCGCTCCTCCGGCGTCTTCTGGAGCGAGAGCAGCTCGTCGGTGCGGAGGTAGCGCTCGTAGTCGCTCGCGCCGGGCCCCGGGAGGATCGGCGCGAACTCGTCGGCGAGCCCGGTTTGCTCCTGTCTCGACACCTGCTGAGCATACTTCGCGTCGTGAGCGACCTGTTCTCCGACGCCGCCGCGCAGCGGCTTCCGGACACGGCTCCGCTCGCCCTGCGACTGCGGCCGCGGACGCTCGACGAGTTCGTCGGCCAGCAGCACGTGCTCGGCGAGGGCTCGGCCCTCCGCCGGGCGATCGACGAGGACAAGATGCGCTCGGCGATCTTCTTCGGGCCGCCGGGAAGCGGGAAGACGACGCTCGCGCGGATCGTCGCCGCGAGGACCGGCGCGGCCTTCGAGGAGCTCTCCGCCGTATCGGCCTCCGTCGCCGACGTGCGCGCCGTGATCGCCCGCGCCCGCGAGCGCCTCGGCGCCCAGGGACAGCGCACGATCCTCTTCCTGGACGAGATCCACCGCTTCAACAAGGCGCAGCAGGACGCACTCCTGCCCGTCGTCGAGGAGGGGCTCGTCACGCTGATCGGCGCGACGACCGAGAACCCGTACTTCGAGGTCAACTCCGCGCTCCTCAGCCGCGTCCAGCTCTTCGAGCTGTATCCGCTCGAGCTCCCGGACCTGGAGCGGGTGATCGCGAAGGGAGAAGCCACTCTCGGAGTCGGCCTGTCACCGGAACTCCGACGCCTGATCGCCGTCCGTGCGGGCGGCGACGCGCGCAACGCCCTGACGATCCTCGAGGTCGCCGCCCAGACAGCCGGGACCGACGAGGTCACCGAGGCGCACGTCGAGGACGCCGCGCGCAAGCGGCCGCTCCTCTACGACAAGGGCGGCGACGCGCACTACGACTTCATCTCCGCCTTCATCAAGTCGATGCGCGGCTCCGACCCGGATGCCGCGGTGTACTACCTCGCGGCGATGCTCGAGGGCGGCGAGGATCCGCGCTTCATCGCCCGCCGGATGGTCGTGCTCGCCTCCGAGGACATCGGCAACGCCGATCCCCAGGCGCTGCTCGTCGCCACGGCGGCCGCGCACGCCGTCGAGTACGTCGGCCTGCCCGAGGCGCGGCTCAACCTCTCGCAGGCGGCCATCTACCTCGCGCTCGCGCCGAAGTCGAATGCCAGCTACGTGGCGCTGAAGGAGGCAGCCCGGGACGTCCGCGAGAGCGGAAACGTGCGGCCGCCGAAGGAGCTCCGCGACGCGAGCTACCCGGGCGCGAACAAGCTCGGCCACGGAGCCGGCTACGTGTACCCGCACGACGACCCCGCCGGCTTCGAGGTCGACTACCTCCCCGACGAGCTGAAGGGCAGGAAGTACTACCGGCCGTGAGCATCGCCCGATGAGCCTGAACGTCTACGAGTGGGGAGAGCCCGGCGGGACGCCGCTCGTCTGCCTGCACGGCGTGACCTCGTACGGCGGCCGCTTCGACTGGCTCGCCGACTCGGGGCGGCACGTGCTCTCGCTCGACCTGCTCGGCCACGGGGACTCGAGCTGGGAGCCGCCGTGGGACGTCGACGCCCACCTGGCGGCCATCGTCGCGTCCGTGCCCGACGGCCCGGTCGTGTGGGTGGGTCACAGCTTCGGCGGCCGGCTCGTCGCGGAGCTCGCGGCCCGCGATCCCGGCCGGGTCGAACGGGCGGTCCTGCTCGACCCGGCGCTACAGGTTCTCCGTCACGTCGCCTTCGATCTCGCCGAGCTCGAGCGCAACGACGTCTCCTACGCGACGGTCGAGGAAGCGGTGCAGGCGCGCTTCGACGCGGGCCGGGTCCTGCTCGCGCCGAAGGACCGCGTCGTCGCCTCCGACGCGGGGCACATGGAGGCCGGCCCCGACGGGCGCCTGCGCTACCGCTACTGCAAGAGCGCCGTGATCACCGCGTGGAGCGTCATGGCGAGCCCACCGCCGCGTCCCGCGCGCGTGCCCACGCTGATGGTGCTGGGCGCCGACTCCTGGCTGACGCCCGGCGAGCACCTGGACACCTACCGCACGGAGCTCGGCGACCTGTTCCGGGTCGTCACCGTCCCCGGTGGCCACACCGTCTACTGGGACGCGCTCGACGAGACGCGCGACGCACTCGCCTCGTTCCTCGCCTAGAGGATCCGCGCGCCGAGCGCACTCGCGACCAGCTCGACCGCGAGGGTGCCGGTCTGGTTCTCCCGATCGAGGATCGGGTTGACCTCGACGACCTCGAGCGATCCGGCAAGACCCGACTCGGCGACGAGCTCCATCGCCAGGTGGGCCTCGCGGTAGGAGAGTCCTCCGCGCACCGGTGTGCCGACGCCCGGTGCGACCTCGGGGTCGAGCGCGTCGAGGTCGAGGCTGACATGGACGAAGCCCGGCCCGGCGATCCGGTCGAGCGACTCGCGAACCGCGTGCTCGATTCCGAGCCGGTCGATGTCGCTCATCGTGAAGACGGTCGCGTTCAGCTCGCGCAGCAGCTGCCGCTCGCCCTCGTCCAGCGAGCGGACGCCGACGAGGGCGACCCGGCTCGGGTCGACGGAGGGGATCGGCCAGTTCGCCACGTCGAACCTCGCGCCGCCGAGCCCCATCGCCGCGGCCAGCACCATCCCGTGCACGTTGCCGGTCGGGCTCGTCTCCGGCCTGTTCAGGTCACCGTGAGCGTCCACCCAGAGCACGCCGCCCGGGCCGGCGACGCGGGCGAGACCGCCGAGCGTCCCGATCCCGACCGAGTGGTCGCCACCCAGCACGAGCGGCAGCTGCCCACCCTCGTATGCCTCTGCGACCAGGTCGGCCACCCGGCCGCAGGTGAGCAGGATCTCGCGCAGGTAGCGGACGCGCTCGTCGCCGACCGCCGTGGCCTCGGCGACCGCGGTCTGGACGTTGCCGAGATCGATATACGTCCGGCCGAGCTCCTCGATCCGCTGCTCGAGGCCGCCGTAGCGGATCGCCGACGGTCCCATGTCCACGCCACGGCGGCCGGCGCCCAGGTCGAGGGCGGCACCGATCACCGCGACGGGTTGCAGAGTTTCCGCGGCTGCCACGCGGGCAAACCGTAGCCCGTCGCGGGAATAATGATGGACGGGATGCACGACAACGGACGGATTCGTGTGCTGCTCGCCGACGACGACGAGGACTACGCAGCGTCGCTCGGCCGCCTGATCGACGAGCAGCCCGAGCTGAGAGTCGTCGGCATCGCCCACGACGGCGTCCAGGCCGTCGAGCTCACGGAGGAGCTCGACCCGGACGCGGTGATCGTCGACCTGCACATGCCGCGCCTGAACGGCGTCTCTGCGATCGGCCGGCTACGCCGCGACCGTCCCCACCTCTGCCTGATCGCGGTCACCGGCGACCCGGACGACGGGCTGCACCGCGCCGCGACGGACGCCGGCGCCGACGGCGTCCTCGTCAAGGGCGAGATCATCGCCGCCCTCATCGATCGGATCAGGCGCGGCCGGGCCTAGACGGCGAGCTCAGGCACCCCGCGGCTCGTCGCCAGTAGGACACCTTGGTTCGCACACGTCAGTTCTCTCGTCCTCGAGATCTGCGGGTAGATCAGGTGGCGAGGGCCGGAATCGAACCGGCGACACCACGGTTTTCAGCCGTGTGCTCTACCAACTGAGCTACCTCGCCGCGCCTGGCAGTGTAGCCGCGGGTCGCAGAGCCATCCTCCGCCGCGGCCGACATGGCGGGCGCGGCACGGGGACGCTCGTCGGGAGGGTGGAGTTGAGGGAGGGGGCTCGGGCTCCCGGGGGGAACCGGATGTTCCTCCCACGCATAAAAGGACGTCCGGGCCGGTGCTACCGCGCCGCGGACGTCCTCTTGCTGTGAACCCTACTCCTCCTGCGGGCGGGGTCAAGCGGACCCCGATCTAAAAAGTGCGCAATGTGCGGGCGCCTAGCCGGGAACGTAGATCGTGATCGGCTGCCCTGGGCGGACGGAGAACATCTCCGCGGCGTTGCCGTCGGTGATCGCGACGGCGATGTTCTCGTATGCGTCCTCGTAGAGGATGATGTCGCCCGCGCGCGCGTCGGAGAACGCCCTCGCGGCCGTTGCGTAGTAGCGGTCGACGCCGAGGTCGAGCTCGACGCGGCGGCCGGCGACGATCCCCGCGCTCTCGACGTCGGCGCGCGAGAGGTTCAGCTGGACGTTGCCGAAGCGGTCGACATAGAGGACGGTCGCGCGGATCATCGCCTCGCCGACCTCCGGCTCGGGCAGCTCGAGCCGAACAAGGGAGGCGGGCTCGATCTCCGGGCCGAGCTCGCCCGGGTCGACGCCTCCGACGAGATGTGCAGCGGCGGGAGCGAATACGTCGCGGCCGTGGAACGTGCGCGACACCGGCCGGAGCATGTACGCGGAGTTCGCGAGCTGCCAGGCGGCCGACACCCCGCCCAGCCGCTCGGCAGCCGGCACGAGCAGCCCGTTGTCGGGCCCGACGTACAGCCGGCCCTGCTCGTCCCTGAGCGCAAGCCCTCGCCGATCGCCGCCGACCCCCGGATCGACGACCGCGAGATGGACCCCCTTCGGCATGTAGGGAAGCGTGTTCGCGAGCACGAGCGCGCCCTGGAGCACCGCCTGCGGCTCGATCCCGTGCGTGATGTCGATGATCTGGGCCTCCGGCGAGATCCGCTTGATCACGCCGTGGCAGGTGCCGACGAAGTCGTCCTGCAGGCCGAAGTCGGACAGGAACGTGACGAACACGGCGGGAGGCTATCCGGCCTCGACCACAGCCGAAACGACCGCGTCGGGGGACGGCGAGGCGGCCTCGGCGGCGACGGTCAGACCGGCAGCGCGCGCCGCTGCGGTCGTGTGCGGACCGATGCTGACCACGGGAACGCCCAGAGCGAGATCGGCGAACGCCCGCGCGGCCGACGGGGATGCGAGGACGGCGAGGTCGCCGCTCGGCGGGTCGACCGGCCTGAGCTGCTTCGTCCGGTAGAGGGCGAGGAACTCCGCGCCGAGCTCGTCGGCGAGCAGCCTGCGCGCGCCCTCGGCGCCGGCGAAGAGGACGCGGCCGACGGGACGAGGCAGCGCGTCCAGCAGCCCCTCCTGCGTCGACACGCGCGCGATCAGGTCGACGTCCCCCCAGGCCGACGCGGTCGCCTGGCCGATCGCGGCAACGCGCCCCGGGCGCCCGCGTGCGCGGCGACGGAGCTCGTCCGCTGCCGTCGCGCTCGTCAGGACGAGCCAGTCGTAGCCGTCCAGCTGGATCGGCCCGGTCTCGATCGGCTCGAACGCGAGCAGGGGGCAGACGACGACGTCGTAGCCGAGGTCGCTGAGGCGCCGCCCCACGCGCTCGTTCCGGCCCTCCGGCCGGGTCAGGATGACCGTTCGGCCGCCAGCCGTGCGAGCTCCTCTCCGAGTGCGGCGGGGTCGTCGCCGCTGCGCCGCTCGAGCCAGCGCCCGTTCTCGTCCGCGACCAGCCCGACGAGCGCCGAGCCGTCGTGGTGCGCCGCCACGGGTGCCAGGCACCCGCCGCCGACCGCAGCCACGCAGGTGCGCTCGGCCTCGACCCGCCGCCTGGTCTCGGCGTCGTCGGCCACGGAGACCAGCTCCTCCTCGCCCGCACGCACCTGGATCGCGAGCGCTCCCTGGCCCGTCTCCGGCAGCAGCTCCTCCGGCTCGAATCGGCGTCCGATCTCGCCGTCGAGCCCGAGCCGGTCGAGCCCGCAGGCGGCGAGCACGACCGCGTCGAGTCCGCGCTCGCCGCGCTTCCGCAGCCGAGTGTCGATGTTGCCGCGGAGCGGCTCGATCGTCAGCCCCGGCTCGAGCGCGAGCAGCTGCGCACGCCGGCGGACCGAGGCGGTGCCGACCCGCATCCCCGGCCGGAGCTCGCGGGCGCCGCAGAGCGCGTCGCGCGGGTCGTCGCGCGGCAGGTAGGCACCGACCGCCAGGCCGGCCGTGTCCGACGAGGTCATGTCCTTCGCGGAGTGGACGGCGGCGTCGATCCGCCCCGCGAGCAGCGCCTCCTCGAGCTCCTTGACGAACACGCCCCGCTCGCCGATCTGGCCGAACGGACTCCGCCGGTCGCGGTCGCCTGCAGTCGTGATCGGGACGAGCGCGATCTCGCGGCCAGGCCCCCGCAGCCGGTCCGCCGCGAGCGACGCCTGCGTCAGCGCCAGGCGGCTGCCGCGCGAGCCGAGCCGCACGAGCATCAGCCCGCCGGGTCGTCGAGACCGAACAGGTGGCGGACGGCCTCGGCGTAGCTGCCGCCGTCCGCGCCGGCCGCCGCCTCCTTCAACCGAACCGTCGGCAGATGAAGCAGCTTGTCGACGATCCGGGCCGTCACCGACTCCACCGCGGCGTGCTGGGACTCGGACAGTCCGAGCCGGTTCCGTGCCCGCTCGAGCTCGGCAGCGCGGACCTCCTCCGCCCAGGCGCGCAGCGATGCGATCTCGGGAACGACCTCGCGTGACGCATGCCACTCGCGGAAGCGCTCGGCCTCCGCCGCGACGATCGCCTCTGCCCGAGCCGCCTCACGCCGGCGTCCGGCGAGGCCGGCAGCGACCACCGACTCGAGGTCGTCCACGTCGTAGAGGAAGCACCCGTCGACCTCATGGATCTCCGGGTCGAGGTTGCGCGGGACGGCGAGGTCGATCAGGAACAGCGGCCGTCCCTTGCGCCCGCGAACGGCGGTCTCCAGGTGCTCGCGCGTCAGTGTTCGCTCAGGCGCCCCGGCCGCGGAGAGCAGGACGTCCACGTCGGCGAGCCGGTCGACGGCCTCCGCGAGCGGGATCGCCTCACCCCCGAAGCGGCGCGCGAGCTCCGCGCGACGGTCCGCAGAGCGATTCGCGACGAAGGCGATCGAGGCGCCGCGGGCAGCGAGGCTGCGGGCGGCGAGCTCGGCGACGTGCCCTGCCCCGACGAGCAGCACCCTGCAGCCGTCCAGCTCGCCGAAGACTTGCTGCGCGAGCGCCGCCGCCGCCGACGAGACCGACGCGGGGCTCTCGCCGATCGCGGTCTCGGCCCGCACCTTCTTGCCTGCGTGCAGCGCCTGCCGGAAGAGCCGGTCGAGGATCGCCCCGGCGGCGCCGGCCTCGTACGCCTCGCGCACCTGACCGAGGATCTCACCCTCGCCGGGCACCATCGAGTCGAGCCCCGCGGCCACGCGGAAGAGGTGCAGGGCGGCGGCCTCGTCGTGGAGGCGGTAGACGCCGCGCAGCTCGTCCTCAGGCAGACCGCTGACGCGCGCGAGCGCCGCCAGCGCCCGCGCCTCGGCGTCCGGGCCAACGAGGTAGAGCTCGGTGCGGTTGCAGGTCGAGAGGCATACGGCTTCCCCGTCTGCCGCGAGGTCGCGCGCGAGCGCGGCGGCCTCGGCGAGCGGCACGAACGCGCGCTCACGCACCGCGATCGGCGTCGACTGGTGGGAGAGTCCGACGAGGGTCAGGTTCACGAGAAGTGGGTGAGCTGGAGGCCGAGTCGCGCCACGATCACGAGCGCGAAGCCGGCGAGTGCGAGATAGGCGGCGCGCCGGCCGCGCCAGCCCGATTCGAAGCGTAGGAAGAGGTAGAGCGCGTACACCGCCCAGGCGCCGAGGGTGACCGCCATCAACGCATCCACCGCCGCGCCGTCGCGCCGCAGGCGAACGAGCCCTGCGCCGATGCCGACCGTCAGCGCAGGCAGGGCGACCGCGATCGTCCGCCCCGTCAGCGTCTCGAGCGTGACGAGCGACGGCGCGCGGCCGAGCAGCCCCGCCGGGCGACGGCGCTTCAGCCGTCCCTCCTGCCAGAGGTAGAGCGCCGAGAGCGCAGCCGCGAGCGTGAACGCGGCGAACGCGAAGGAGACGAGCCCCACGTGGAGCACCAGGAACATCGTCGAGTAGCGGCTGCCGGAGCCTTCTCCGGTCCCGCCGCCGACACGGGCGAGGACGAGCAGCGCGGCCGCGAGTGGCATCACCGCGAGGCCGAGCAGGCGGTAGCGCGTCCGGCAGCCCCAGACGAGGTAGACGGTGACGACGAGCCACACGAACAGGTTGAGCGAGGCCGCCCAGGTCGACCACGGGAAGCCGTCGGCACGAGCAGCCTGGGCGATCAGGAGCGCGGTCTGGAGGAGCCAGCCGATGCGGACGCCCCACGTCGCCAGCCGTCCGGCCGTCCCCGGCCTTCGAACATCTCCCGCGTACGCCAGCGCGGCCTCGCCGTACGCGACGAGCGCGGGCCAGAAGAGGAGCTCAGCCACCGACGCGCCTCCTCGCGAGCTCGGCGAGCTCGCCGACCTGGCGCTCGAGCCGCGTCAGCTTCAGCGCCATGATCACCAGGTACACGAGAACGAAGGCAAAGACGACCAGGTACGCGGCGGCGACGTACTTCTCCTCGTTGCTCACCCCGCGAGTACCTCCCTCAGCTCGCGCAGCCGTGCGTCGAGCCGTTTGCCGAGGAGCTCGACCCGGTAGAGCGCGCCGGCGAGGGCGAGCATCGCCGCGAGCGAAACGCAGAAGGTGAAGAATTGCGAGCCGGCCATCTGCGGCCCGTGCCGGTTGAAGGCGACGGGGTGGATGTAGTTCTCGGCGAGCCGGATCGCGAGCAGGCTGATCGGAATGAGGACGACGCCGAAGAGCGCGTAGACGGCGCAGAGGTTCTCGCGCTGCGGCCCGTCCTCCAGCGAATAGCGGAGCATGAAGTACGCGGAGTAGAAGAGGAACAGCACGAGGAAGAGCACCAGCTGCCGCTCGCTCCATGTCCACCAGACGCCCCAGCGGAACTTCGCCCACAACGAGCCCGTGATCAGCGTCATCGCTCCGAAGATCACGCCTATGTGAATGGCGACGTAGCTCTCCAGGTCGGCGCCGGGCTTCCGCTTCCAGAGGACGAGCAGCGCCTTCCACGCGCCCCAGCCGAAGCACGCGTACGCGGTGAATGCGATCGGGACGTGGAAGTAGAAGATCTTCTGGTTCAGTCCGTCCTCGTCCACGGGGGCGTAAAAGAAGATCAGCGCGATCGCGCTGCAGAGCAGCACGGCGGCGAGCCCGGCCAGTGCCGGGACCTGGTTATTCCGTAACGACGTACTCAAAGGAGGCCCACGAGATGATCGCAAAGACGGCGTCGTAGAGGACGAGAAAGCCCAGGTAGCGGCCGGGCTCGCCGGTCACGCTGGCGCCGACCCCTCCGACGACGATCGGGATGGCGAGCGGGAGGAACAAGAGCGGCAGCAGCAGCTCACGCGCACGCCCCGCGACCGCCATCGCAGCGAGCACCGTACCGACCGCGCAGATCCCGAGGTCGGCCAGCAGGACGCCGGCGATGGTCGCACCGTCGATCCCCGAGAAGAAGAGCGCAAACGCCGGCAGCGCGACGAGCTCGGCGACGACGAGGAAGCCGAGCACGGACAGCGACTTCGCGAGCCAGATCGCGCTCCGGTCGCATGGGGCGAGGAGCAGCCCGTCGATCAGCCGCTGCTCCCGCTCGGCGACGAACGCGCGGGTGAGGCCGAGGAGCGCGGTGAAGACGATCGCGATCCAGAGCATCCCCTTGGCCGCAAGCTCGCTGGTATCGGCCGGCAGCGCGAAGTGGAAGACGACGAGGGCGGCGACGACGAACAGGAGCATCGCCGGCACCGTGCTGCGCGCGCGCAGTTCGAGCTTCAGGTCCTTGCGCGCCAGGACCGCGACGTCGGCGAGGTAGCCGGTCATCTCGCGAGCACGAGCCGGTCGGACGCGAGCGCGGCGACGCGCTCCGGGTCGTGCGTCGCGACGACGAAGGTCGCGTTCGGCCGCAGGTCGGCGAGCTCGCGGTAGAGCAGCAACGCGCCCTCGTCGTCGAGCGCGTTGAACGGCTCGTCGAGCACGAGCAGCTCGGGCTCGTGCAGCAGCGCGCGGCAGAGCGCGAGCCGCTGGAGCATCCCGCGGGAGAAGGTCTCGGTTCGGCGGTTACGCGCCTCCCAGAGCCCGAAGCGCTCCAGGAGCATCCCGATTCGCTCTCGGCGCTCGGGCACACGGTAGAGGCGCCCATAGAGGTCGAGGTTCTCGAGTGCCGTCAGCTCCTGGTAGACGAGCGGCTCGTGCCCGAGAAAGCCGACGCGCTCGCGCGGCACGTCGACCCGCAGCTCTCCGGCGGTCGGGAGAAGCAGCCCGGCGAGGAGCCGCAAGAGCGTGGTCTTCCCGGATCCGTTCGGGCCGGTGACGAGCAGGAACCCGCCGCGCGGCACCTCGAGATCGACGTCCTCGATGACCCGCTTCGCGCCGTAGCGCCGTCCGAGCGCATGCGCAGCGATCATCCGCTGCCGCTCTCGCGAACGCCGCCACTTTGTAGGTGCACCCAGCCTCCTCCCCACGGCGAGCGTATCGAGAAATTCCGCACACGTCTGTGCCGGATCAGGGTCGAAGGTGTCACGACGCGAGCGCGTCCCCGAGCACGAAGAGGAAGAACGTGACGCTGATCACTCCGTTCATCGTGAAGAACGCGGCGTCGAGGCGACGCAGGTCGCCGGGCCGGACCAGCGAGTGCTCGTAGAGGAGCAGGAGTCCGACCGCGCCGACGCCGAGCCAGTAGAGCACGCCGACGGGCAGCCCCAGACCGGCCGCGACGAGGAAGCCGACCGTCGCGACGTGCATCGCGCGCGCGCCGGTGAACACGCCGCGCACGCCCCACCGCGTCGCCCAGGAGTGGAGCCCCTCGGCACGGTCGACCTCGACGTCGAAGAGCGAGTAGAAGAGATCGAACCCCGCGACCCAGACCGCGACCGCGCCGCCCAGCGCCCACGCCTGCCAGGGCAGTTCGCCGCGGATCGCAACCCAGGCGCCGACCGGCGCCAGCCCGTCCACGGCGCCCAGCCAGAGGTGGGCGAGCCAGGTGACGCGCTTCAGGTACGGGTAGACGACGAAGCCGACGACCGGGATCGGCCAGAGCCAGCGGACGATCGGGTCGAGCTGCCAGACGGCGACCAGGAAGAGAGCAAGCGAGGCGATGCAGAAGAGCCCGACCTGTACGGCCGTCAGCCGCCCGGCCGGCAGCTCCCGTCCCGCCGTTCGCGGGTTGCGCGCGTCGATCTCCGCGTCGACGAGCCTGTTCAGCGCCATCGCCAGCGAGCGCGCGCCGACCATCGCGAGCGTGATCCAGAGCAGGTCGTGGGCGGTCGGGATCCCATCGACCGCGAGCAGCGCGCCCACGTAGGCGAAGGGCAGCGCGAAGACGGTGTGCTCGATCTTGACGAGCGACGCGAAGCGACGCGGGAGCTCGACCGTGCTCATCGGCCGCTCACGTCTGCCGGTGCGCGCCCTGCTCGCCCGCGAGCAGCTCGAGCGCGTGCCCGAGAGCCGGACGCAGCACCATGAAGCCGTCCCGGCAGCCGCCGGGCGAGCCGGGGAGGTTGACGACGAGCGTCGAACCCACGACGCCGGCGATCCCGCGCGAGAGCAACGCGTGCGGCGTCCTCGCGATCGAATCGGCGCGGATCGCCTCCGCGATCCCCGGCGCGGCCCGTTCCAGGACGGCGACCGTCGCCTCCGGGGTGACGTCCCGTGGGCCGAGGCCGGTGCCGCCGGTGGTCAGGACCACCTGCGCCGATCCGGCCAGCTCGGAGATGGCGTCCGCGATCGCATCGCGCTCGTCGGGCACGACCCGCCGCTCGACCTCATAGCCCTCCGCAGCGAGGAGCTCCTCGAGCACCTCCCCGCTCGTGTCCTCGCGCGTTCCCTCGGAGACACCGTCCGAGACGGTGAGGACGGCCGCCCTCATACGACCTCCTTCGTCTTCTCGAGCAGCCGCAGGCCCTCCACCGCCATCCCCTTGTCGACCGCCTTCGCCATGTCGTAGACGGTCAGGGCGGCGACGCTCGCGGCGACCAGCGCCTCCATCTCGACGCCGGTCTGCGCCGTCGTCTCGGCGACCGCGCGAATTTCCACCGAGGCATCGCCGACCGACAACGCGACCTCGACGTTCGAGAGCGGCAGCGGATGGCAGAGCGGGATCAGCTCGGCCGTGCGCTTCGCGGCCATGATCCCGGCGAGCTGGGCCGTCGCGAGCGCGTCGCCCTTCGGCAGCTCGCGCAGCCGGCGCGCCGTCTCGGGCCCCATCGTCACGGACGCGGCCGCCACGGCGCGACGCCGCGAGAGCGGTTTGCCGCCGACGTCGACCATCCGGACGTCGCCCGCCTCGCCAACGTGCGAGAGCTCGGTCACGTGGCGAACGTTAGCTCGCGAGCGCCGAAATCCGGTCGAGATCGGCCAACTGCGCCGCGAGCCACCATCCGATGTCGTGCCCGCGCACGTGCGTCCGGATCGCGTCGACCCGCGCGCGCCGGTCGGCCTCGGGCAGCTCGAGGGCGGCATGGATCGCGTCCGCTTGGTCGAGGACGTCGAACGGGTTGATCGTCAGCGCCCACTCGGCGAGCTCTTGATGCGCCCCGGTGTTCTCGGAGAGGACGAGCACCCCGTTGTGCTCGTTGACGAGCGGCGCCTCCTTCGCGACGAGGTTCATCCCGTCGAAGACCGAGTTGACTAGCAGCACGTCGTACCGCTTGTACGCGGCCACCGACCGCTGGAAGTCGTCGCGGATCTCGAGCACGATCGGCTGCCAGGAGTCGGAGCCGAAGCGCGCGTTCACGTGCCCCACCGCGCCCTCGATCTCCTCGAGGTACGCGGCGTAGTGCGGGATGTCCTGCCGCGAGGGGTCGAGCAGCGCGAGCATCGTCACCCGACCGACCGACTCGGGATGGCGTTCGAGGTAGAGCTCGAATGCGCGGAATCCGCGGACGATGTTCTTCGTCGGGTCCGTCCGGTCGACCCGGACGACCAGCCGGTCCGCGCGGATCTCGTCCAGGCTCCGTTCCTTCTCCAGCACCGCCTCGCTGACGGCGAGCTCGTCGAACTCGGCGGGATCGACGGAGATCGGGCAGGCCGTGACGAGCGTCCGCCGGCCGTCGTGCTCGACGGTCCCGAGCTCGTGGTCGACCTCTGCGCCGACGATGCGTGCGCACGAGACGAGGAAGTTCTCGCGCCAACGGTCGGTGTGGAAGCCGACGACGTTGTTCGCGAGCAGACCGTCGTGGATCGCCCGCCGCATCGGCTCCGGCAGCACCGTCCAGTAGTCGGGACCCGGCCACGGGATGTGGACGAAGTGCGAGAGCACCGCATCTGCGCGCGCGCGGCGGACGGTCCGCGGCGCGAGGTAGAGGTGGTAGTCGTGGAACCACACAGCGGCATCGCCCTCCTGCTCGAGCTCGAGGAGCACCGCCTTCGCGAAGGACTGGTTCGCCTCCTGGTAGCTCGACCATGCGTCGCGGAGGCGTTGGTCGGCGGCCGGCTCGTGGACGATGTCCCAGAGGTAGTGCTGCAGGAACCACAGCGTGGGATTTGCAAACCGGTTGTAGTAGCGCTCGTAGGTCGCGTGGTCGTGGACGACCAGCCGCAGCCGGTAGACCTCGCCTGTGCGGCCGGTGCCCTGCAGAGCGCTGCCGCCCGCCTCCGCCGCGACTGCGCGGTCCTCGTCGGTCATCGCGCTCGCGACCCAGGTGAGGTCGTGATGGGAGATGAGCGGCCGCAGGGCGGTTACGAGGCCACCCTGCCCCCGCTGCTCGAGGCGCTCCCCGTCCCGGCCGCGGCTGTAGGTGACGGGGCCGCGGTTCGAGACGACGATCAGCTTCCGCCGAGGCGCATCCACCCGCGAAGCCTAGCCCGCTCGTGGCTCGGCAAAACTACGAGAGCTTCTTGACGAAGCGGAGGCGCGACCCGCCTCCCTCACGGTCGCCGAGCTCGAACTCGTCTGAGAGCGACTCGATGATCGCGATCCCGAGCCCGCCCTCGCTCAGCTCGCCGTCTTCGCCCTCCGACTGGACGTAGTCGAAGCCGGGGCCGTCGTCGCTGACCTCGATCGTCAACCGGTCGGGCTTGAGGTCGTAGTCGATGTCGACGACACCCTCGCGGCCGTCACGGTACGCGTGCCGAACGGAGTTGGAGCACGCCTCCGTGAGAGCGAGCTTGAGGTCGGCCAGCGTCTCGTCGGGCAGCGCCCGCAGCCGCGACAGCCCCGTCAAGGCGAGCCGGCCGAGGGTGATGTACTCGGCGCGGGCCGGGATGCGCAGGTGGATGCGGTGGCCGGCTCCGTCGTCGGAGCGCGAATCCAGCGCCTGCCTCGATGTGCCCGGTACGCCCATATCCGTCGGGTAAGCTGCCCCTTTCTACCGGACTCGACCCTCGGCGAGTCTTCCTTTACACCTGATAACCGACTGCGCCGGGTCTCTAACGCGCGTCCGGGTTGCCGGGCCGGGTGCCGAGCACCACGCGGACATCCCGCCGAGACCCGTCGCGCAGGATGGTCAGCGTTGCTGCCTGCCCCGGCCGGAGCCGTTCCGAGACGGCCCGCACGACGTCGTTGGCGCTTCGCACGGGCACCCCGTCGATGGCGACGAGCACGTCGCCGCCGTACGTGAACGGGACGCCGTTGAAGTCGCGTTCATCCGAGCCGCCGCGGAGGCCGACGTGTGCGCCGGGACTGTCCGGGCGCACCGAGGTGATCACGGCTCCGTAGCGGACGGGGTAGCGGAAGCGGCGCGCGATTCCGGGGGTGAGATCCTCGGTCGTCACCCCGATGTACGCGTACGCGACCTTGCCGGTCGCGAGCAGCTGCTCCATCGAGCGGCGTGCGGCGTTGATCGGCACGGCGAAGCCGACTCCCTCGGCGTTGCCGCTGTCGCTGCGGATCTGGGCGTTGATCCCGATCACGCGGCCCTGGGCGTCGAAGAGCGGCCCGCCGGAGTTCCCGTGGTTGATCGGCGCATCGACCTGGATCGCGTCGACGAGGTTGTACTGGGACGTCAGCGACTCGATCGAGCGCTGGGTCGCGGAGACGACTCCGACTGCGAGGGAGTTCTCGTTCCCGAACGGGCTGCCGATCGCCGCGACGGGCTCGCCGACGACGACGCGGCTCGAGTCGCCGAGGGGAAGCGGCGAGAGGCCGTGCGTCTTCGGATCGACCTGCAGCACGCCGACGTCGTCGAACACGTCCCAGCCCACGATCTTCGCCGCCACCCGGTCACGATCGCGGAACTCGACGTAGACGGTGCTCGCCGGTGTGACGGTGCCGTTGCCCTCCCCCGCCGTCGTGATCACGTGCGAGTTGGTCAGGATCACGCCGTCGCCCGAGACGACGAAGCCCGAGCCCTGCGCCGCGCTCGCGCTCGCGCCCGAGCCGAAGACCGAGTAGATCGTGACCACGCCTCCGGACCGGCGCGCGTAGATCGCCGCCGGGTCGAACGGCCCGCCGAGGAGCGGCTTCGCCCGCGTGCTCGACACCTCGACGGGAGGCGCGGACTCGCGGACGACGACCGTGTGCCGCTCGTCGTGCAGCCAGCCGGCCGCCCAGGCGACGAGCAGGATCACCGCGACTCCGGCGGCAGCCGAGCAGGCAGCGACGAGGACCACGGTGCGGGTTCGCATTCGTCTCACTTTAATCATGATTCGGACACGTGCTGTTGTCTATTTTGGCTACAGGCCGGGAAGGGATGCCGGAAGGGGCAGGCTTCAGCCTGTCCGGCACGCCCATAGCCGACACTGCTGTCGTCGGGGTCAGGCTGAAGCCTGACCCTGCGTTTCCACGTGTTTTCTCACGCCGGCACGCGCTCGCGCGTCTCCACCGCAAGCCGCAGCGTGAACACCGTCCGCCCGCGCGTCGACTCCAGCTCGAGAGACCCGCCCATCGCCCGCGCCAGCTCGCGTGCGATCGCCAACCCGAGGCCGCTTCCCGACGTGAGCCGGCCGTCGGCGCGGTAGAAGCGCTCGAACACGTGCGGGGCGTGCTCGGCCGCGATCCCCGGCCCGTCGTCCTCGACCGCGAGCACCCCCTCGCCGACGCGCACGCGCACGTTCGTCCCGGGCGGCGTGTGGACGAGCGCGTTCTCGACCAGGATCCGCGCGATCTGGACGAGCCGCTGCTCGTCACCCAGGACGGGCGGGCTCTCGATCGTCTCCAGCTCGACCGAGCGCTCACCGCCGTGGGCAACACCCGCGAACTCGTCGACGACGGTCTCTGCGACGACCGCCAGATCGACCGGCTCCCGGCCGACCTCGAGCTGCCCGGCGTCGGCGCGGGAGAGGTCGAGGAGCTCGGTCGCGAGCTTCGCGAGCCGGTCGACCTGCTCGCGCATCGTCATCAGGAACTCCCGCCGCGTCTCCTCGTCGAGCTCCTCCTCGGTCAGCAGCTCCAGGAACCCGCCGAGCGAGAACAGCGGCGTACGCAGCTCGTGCGAGGCGTTTGCGATGAACTCGCGGCGCGCGTGGTCGAGCGCAGCCAGCCGTTCGCGCATCCGGTCGAAGGTCCGGGCAAGCTGCCCGACCTCGTCGGCCCCGGTATCCCGGATCGGCTCGTCGAACTGTCCCGCGGCGATCCGTTCCGCCGCCGCCTCGAGCCGGCGGAGCCGCCGTGCGAACAGCCACGCGCCGAAGTAGCCGACGCCGAGGGCACCGGCGAGCGCGAGTGCGCCGGCGATCAGCAGACGCTCCCGGACGAACCGCACCGACGCAAGCGCCTCGTGCAACGGCGCCGAGACGAGCAGCACCGAGTTCGTGCCAGGCACCGGCGCCACGGCCTCCGCGTACCGGCTTCCCCGGTGGATCACGGTTCCGCTGGTCGGCGCACCCGACGTCGCGGCACTCAGCGCCAGGCGGTCCTGCTCGACGTCCGTCGACCGCGTACCCCTGGAGTCGCCGACGACGACGAGCGCGGTCGGCGGCCCGACGTAGTCGTAGACCACGACGCGGGCATTTGCACTTTCCGACGCGCTGTCGAGGAAGTCGGGCCAGCGGAAGCGGTCGCCCGGAAGCTCCCGCGCCAGGCCGTCGGCGGCACCTTCCAGCTGAGAGATCCGCGAGTTGACGAGGCGGTTCTGGAGCGTCGGGACGACGATCAGGTACACGAGCGCGAGCGCGCCTGCCAGGACCGCGAGAAGCGCCAGGCCGAGCCGTGCGCCGACACCGCTGAACCGCCTCATGGCTCTCGGAAGCGGTAGCCGACGCCGCGGACGGTGATGATGTACTTCGGGTCGCTCGGGTCGGGCTCGAGCTTCTCGCGGAGGTGGCGGATGTGGACGTCGATCGTCCGCGGCTCGCGGTACTCGGAGCCGCCCCACAGCGCCGCGAGCAGCGCCTGCCGCGTGAAGACCCGCCCCGGCCGTGCGGCGAGCATCCGCAGCAGCTCGAACTCGACGTACGTCAGCTGGACGGGTGCGCCGTCGAGCTCGACCGCCCGCCGCGCCGGGTCGATGCGGAGGCCCTCGATCTCGATCGCCTCCTCCGTCGCCGGCTCGTAGCGCGGCGCCGAGGCGCGGCGCAAGAGAGCGCGGATGCGACTGCGAAACTCGCGGATCGAGAACGGCTTCGTGATGTAGTCGTCCGCGCCGAGCTCGAGGCCGAGCACCTTGTCGAGCTCGTCGTCGCGCGCAGTCAGCATCACGATCGGCACCGCGCTCCGCGCCCGCAGGCGCTTGCACACCTCGAGCCCGTCGACCTTCGGAAGCATCACGTCGAGGACCACGAGGTCGACGTCCTCGTCGTCGAAACGCGCGAGCGCCTCGTCGCCGTCCCGCGCCTGAACGACGCGGTAGCCGTCGCGCTCGAGGGGATACGTCAGGAGCTTCTGAACGGACTCCTCGTCGTCGACGAGCAGGATGGTGGCTGACTCCGGCATGTGAAGCCGACCGAGGGGCCGACGTACTATAGCCCGGGTATCGCGACCCAACCGCCCCCACCAGACCGGGCGCGCACACGACGGCGGCGACGGCGTGGCACGCCCGAGCGGCCGATCAACAGCCGGCTCTACCGAGGCACCTGGCTGCTCGTCGGCCTGCCGCTGCTGATCGTCGCGTTCAGCGTCGAGCGCCCCGCGGCGCTGCCTGCTCCCAGGCTCCCGCCCACCTTCGACGGCCCGGCCGCGCTCTCGCTCGCCGAGGAGCTGTCGCGCCTCTACCCCGACCGCGCGCCCGGCACCTCCGGCTCGGTCGGCGCAACGCGGTGGCTGGCCGAGAAGATGAGGCAGTACGGCTTCGAGCCCCAGGTCGACCGGTTCCACGCGACGATTCCGGGCCGCGGCCGGGTGCAGCTTCGCAACGTCCTCTTCACGGCGGGGCCGCAGGGCGCCGACGCGATCGTCGTCATGGCCCATCGCGACGACGCCGGCACCGGCGCGGGAGCGAACGACAACGCGTCCGGAACAGCGGCGCTGATCGAGCTGGCGCGGGCCTACGCGACCCCGACCGGCTCCGCCGAGCCCATCGGCCCGCAGCACCGCCTGCTCTTCCTCTCGACCGACGGCGGCGCGTTCGGCAGTCTCGGCGCGGCCCACTTCGCCCGGCACTACCCGGACCGGAACCGCGTGGTCGCGGTGATCAACCTCGACTCGATCGCCGGGGCCGGGCCGCCCAGGCTCGAGCTGGCGGGCGACGAGCCACGCTCGCCTGCGCCGGTCCTGGCGGCGACCGCCGCGGCGCGGATCGCGGAGCAGACCGGCTCGGTGCCAGGCCGGACGAGCGCGCTCGGACAGCTCACGGACCTCGGCTTCCCGTTCAGCTTCTACGAGCAGTCGCCCCTGGTCGGCCGCGGCGTCCCTGCGATCACGCTGACCACCGCCGGCAACCGACCGCCGTCGTCGTTCGGAGACACGGCGGAGCGGCTGCACCGGAAGCAGCTCACCGACATCGGCCGCGCTGCGCAGGGCGTCGTCGGATCGCTCGACGAGGGGCTCGACCTCGCCCACGGGACGCACAGCTACGTCTACCTCGGCGGCCGTCTCGTTCGCGGTTGGGCGATCGAGCTCGCGCTGATCGCGATGCTCCTGCCCTTCGTCGTCGTCACCGTCGACCTGTTCGCGCGGTGCCGGCGGCGGAAGATCCCCGTCGCGCCGGCGCTGCGCGCGTACCGCAGCCGCCTCGGCTTCTGGCTGTGGGCCGGCGCGATGTTCCTGTTCCTGGGGCTGGTCGGCGTGTGGCCGGGGGGAGCAGCGCGTCCGATCGCGCCCGAGACGGACGCGGCCGGCAACTGGCCGGTGCTCGGCCTGATCCTGCTCGCGCTCCTGGCACTTCCGGGCTGGCTCGTCTCGCGCAGCCGGTTGACGCCGCGCAGGCCGGCGACGATCGAGGAGGAGCTGGCCGGCCACACGGCGGCACTGCTCGCGCTCGGCGTCGTCGCGCTGCTCGTCGTCGCGACCAACCCGTTTGCCCTCCTCTTCCTGCTTCCCTCGCTGCACATCTGGCTGTGGCTGCCGCAGTTCCGCGACCGCGGGCCCGCGCCGCGAGCGGCACTCCTGATCGCAGGGCTCGTCGGGCCGTTCATCCTGCTCGGCTCGTTCATGTTCCGCTTCGGGCTCGGCCTCGATGCCCCCTGGTACCTTGCGGAACTCGTCTCGATCGGCTACGTCTCGATCGTGGCTTTCCTGCTCGTCCTCTCCTGGCTCGCGGGGGCGGCCCAGCTCACCGCGATCACGGCCAGGCGCTACGCGCCGTACCCGAGCGCGGCGGAGCGGCCGCCGCGCGGCCCGATCCGGAACAGCGTCCGCGCGATCGTGCTCGAGCTCCGGTCGAGGCGGCGGGCGCCGGCACGCGAGCGCAAGGCGTTGGAGGTCTAATGGCGCGCGCGGCCCGGATCGCGGGGACGGTGCTGATCGTCGCCGGCGTCTGCGCGATCGCGTGGGTGCTGGTCGTCTGGCAATGGCAGGACCCCTTCACCGCCGTCTACACGAAGTACCAGCAGCACAAACTGGCCTCGAGCTTCGCCCACCGCTTCGCCGACTACCGCCCGCCGGATACGGCGCGGCGCGGCGCGGCGAGGAATCCGGCGAAGACCGAGCGCGCGGCGACCGCCGCCGCGGCCCGGGCGTACCGCCGCTCGCTCCAGGAGGGGGATCCGGTCGGACGCCTCATCGTGCCGAGACTCGGGCTGAAGTCGATCGTCGTCAACGGCACGAGCCACGACGACCTGACCAAGGGCCCCGGGCGTGAGCTCCACACCTTCGTGCCGGGGGAGAACGAGCTCGTCTACGTCGCCGGCCACCGCACGACGTACCTCGCCCCGTTCGCGCACATCGACTCCCTGAGACCGGGCGATCCGGTCACGTTCGTGCTCCCGTACGCGACCTTCCACTACGAGATCACGGGTCACCGGATCGTTCCGGCCGACGACGTCGCCGTGCTGCGCTCGCACCACCACGATGTGCTCGCACTGCAGGCGTGCCACCCGCGGTTCTTCGCGACGCACCGCTACATCGCCTACGCGCGGCTCGTGCGCGTCGAGCCGCGCGTCGGACAGCCGTACTCGATCGGCCCGTCGAGGCCGGTCGCCTAGAGCGGGAGGTACCGAACCGACGCCCCGGCGGGGACCTCGCCCTCGCCGCGCGGGACGAGGACGAGCGCGTCCGCCTCGGCCGCCCGCACGATCATGTGCGACTCCTGCCCGCTCACGGGCGAGAGCACGACCCCGTCGTCGGTCACCTCGGTGCGGGCGCGGAGGAGGTCGTCCCGGCCGGGATTCCGCGCCACCGCGGCGGCGAGGCGCCCGGCGGAGAACTTCGGGCCGGGATCGCTCGCCCCCTGGAGCGCGAGCAACGCCGGCCGGACGAAGAGCTCGCAGCCGACGAGCGTCGAGACCGGGTTTCCAGGCAGCCCGAAGACGAGCGTGCTCCCGCGCACGCCGAACGAGACGGGCTTGCCCGGGCGAACGGCCACGCGCCAGAACACCTCCTCCACGCCGAGCTCGGCCTCGATCCTGCGCACGAGGTCGTGAGGACCGACCGACACGCCCCCTGAGGTGACGAGCACGTCCTGCTCGAGCCCGGTCGTGAGCGCGCGTCGGTGGGCGTCCTCGTCGTCCACAACCGGCTCGAGCCGGGTCACCTCGGCGCCGGCCGCGCCCAGCTGCGCCGCGAGCATCATCCCGTTTGCCTCGTACACCTCACCGGGGGCGAGCGTCGAGCCGGGCTCACGCAGCTCCGTCCCTGTGGTCAGCACGGCGACCCGGGGCCGCCGCGTGCACACGACCTCGGCGACGCCGGCGGCCGCGAGCGCGCCGATCTGAGCCGAGCCGAGCCGCGTCCCCACCGGCGCGACAACCGCACCGGCCTCGATGTCGCGGCCGGGCTCGCGGACGTTGGCTCCCTCGGCAACTGAACTATCGACGCATAGGCTGTTGTCGGTCTCGATAACAAGCTCGTGTTGGATGACGGCGTCGGCCCCCTCGGGGACGAGCCCGCCGGTCGCGATCCCCATCGCCTCTCCCGCCTCCAGCGCGTGCGGAGCCGGCGATCCGGCGGCGATCCGGAAGACAATGGGGAGCCGGCCGGGGGTGTCCGCGGCGCGAAGGGCGAAACCATCCATCGCGGAGCTGCGGAACGGCGGCAGGTCGACGACGGCCGTCGCGGGCTCGGCGAGCACGCGGGAGGCCGCGTCGGCAAGCGCAACCGTCTCGGGGTCGAGCGGGCGGGCACGCGCGAGGACGAGCGCCTGAGCCTCGGCGAGCGAAAGGATCTCCTCCACCGGCGACATACGCTACCCGCGTGGAGAAGGAGGTCATCGCGGGCCGCTACCGGCTCGGCGAGACGCTCGGCGGAGGAATCACGTCCGAGGTCTGGGCGGCGACCGACCTCGAGCTCGACCGGGCGGTCGCCGTCAAGCTGCTCGCGCGCGACGCCGACCCGAGGCGGTTCCGGCGCGAGGCCAAGGCGGTCGGCGCGCTCGCGCATCCGAACATCTGCACGCTCTACGACTACGGCGAGACCGACGGACGGCCGTTCATGGTCCTCGAGTACCTGCCGGGCGGCTCGCTCGAGGACCGCCTCGCCGCCGGCAGTCCACTGCCCGACGACGAGACCGAGGGGGTCGCCCGCGACGTCGCCACCGGCCTCGCCTACGCGCACGCCCACGGGATCGTCCACCGCGACCTGAAGCCCGCCAACGTCCTCTTCGACGCCTCCGGCAACGCGGAGCTCGCCGACTTCGGGATCGCCCAGGTCGGTGACGAGGCCGGGCTCACCTCCGCCGACACCGTCCTCGGAACGGCCGCCTACCTGGCGCCCGAGCGGGCGGCCGGAGAGCCCGCCACCGCCGCGAGCGACGTCTACGCGTTCGGCGTGACGCTCTTCCGGATGCTCACCGGCCGGCTGCCGTTCGAGTCGCGGAACGCGCTGGAGCTGGCCGGAATGCACCGCGACCGGCCGCCGCCGTCGGTGACGGAGTTCCGCGACGACCCGCCGGTACGACTCGAGAGCCTCGCGTTCGCCGCGCTCGCGAAGAGCCCGTCCGACCGGCCGGCGGACGGCAGCGCGCTGGTCGCGGAGCTCGGCCGCGCGCCGCGGCTGCGACGCGGGTAGGCTCGCGCCCGTGATCTCCGTCGTCGTGCCCGTTCACAACGAGGAGCGGAGCGTCGCGCTGCTCCTCGACGAGCTCGACTCGGCTCTCCAGCCGCTCGGGATCTCCTGGGAGGCGATCTTCGTCGACGACGGTTCTACCGACGGGACGTTCGCGGCGCTGACCCGGCTGCACGCCGGACGCGACGACGTGGTCGTCGTCCGTCTGCGCCGCAACTTCGGCAAGGCGGCCGCGCTCGCGGCGGGCTTCGCGCAGACACACGGCGAGGTGATCGTCACGATCGACGGCGACCTGCAGGACGATCCCGCCGAGATCCCGCACCTGCTGGCGAAGCTCGAAGAGGGCTTCGACCTGGTCTCCGGCTGGAAGTCGAACCGCCGCGACCCGCTCCGCCGGCGCATCCTCTCGCGGGTCTTCAACACCGTCAGCGGCTGGATCTCGGGCGTGCACCTGCACGACATGAACTGCGGTCTGAAGGCCTACCGCGCCGAGGTCGTACGCGGCCTGCGCCTCTACGGCGAGCTGCACCGCTTCATCCCGGTGCTCGCCCACAACCGCGGCTACCGGATCGCCGAGCTGCCGGTCAACCACCGGCCGCGCGAGCACGGCCGCTCGCGCTACGGCCTCGAGCGCTACCTGCGCGGGTTCCTCGACCTGCTCACGGTCTCGTTCCTCGGCCGGTACCGCCACCGACCGCTGCACCTGTTCGGCGGGCTCGGCCTGATGCTCTCGCTCGCCGGGATCGGGATCCTGCTCTACCTGACCGTCGTCAAGCTGATGGGCCAGGCGATCGGGCAGCGTCCGCTGCTGATCCTCGGCGTCCTGCTCGTCGTCGTCGGCATCCAGATCTTCTCGCTCGGCCTGATCACCGAGCTGATCACGAGCCACCACGAGGAGCGGGCCACCGACCGCGAGCGGTCCGAGACGCTCGTCGAAGAGATCCTGACCTGAAGGTTCTCTACTTCGGCACCTACGAGCGTCCCTATCCCCGCAACGCCCAGGTGATCTCCTGCCTGCGCCGCGCGGGTGTCGAGGTCGCCGAGCGGCACATCGCGGTGTGGGAGGGACGGGAGCACAAGTACGGCGCCGGCGCGGGCGCAGCGGTGCGGCTCGCGGCGGCGCAGCTGAAGCTGCGGCGGCGGGTCGACGAGCCGTTCGACGCCCTCGTCGTCGGCTATCCCGGACACCTCGACCTCGGCGCAGCCCGGCAGGTCGCGCGCGGCCGGCCGGTCGTGTTCAACCCGCTCGTCTCCGTCTCGGACACCCTCGTCGGCGACCGTGGCCGCTTCCGGCCCGGGAGCCTCGCCGAGCGGGCGCTTCGCGCGATCGACCGGCGTGCGTTCCGCGCGGCAGATCTCGTCGTCTCCGACACCGCGGCGAACGCTGAACTGTTCCGGTCCCTCGGGGCCGGCAGGGTCGAGGTCTGCTTCGTCGGCGCGGAGGAGCGGGTCTTCCGGCCCGGCTGGGAGGGGGGCGGGGCGATCCTGTTCGTCGGCAAGCTGATCCCGCTGCACGGCGTGGAGACGATCCTCGCGGCGGCGCGGCTCGCGCCCGAGCTTCGCTTCCGCGTCGTCGGCTCCGGCCAGCTCGACCGATTGCTCGACGAACCGCCGCCGAACGTCGAGCACGTGCCGTGGGTCGAGTACGAGCGGCTCCCGGGCGAGCTCCACCGTGCCTCCTGCGCCCTCGGGATCTTCGGCACGTCGGCGAAGGCAGAGCACGTGATCCCGAACAAGGTCTTCCAGGCGCTCGCCTGCGGAACGCCGGTCGTGACCGCCGACACGCCGGCCGCCCGCGAGCTGCTCCTGGACGGCGAGAGCGCGCTGCTCGTGCCGCCCGGCGACCCCAAGGCGCTCGCCGATGCGCTCCGGCGGGTGACGCCCGACCTGGGCGAGCGCGGGCTCGCCGCCTACCGGGAGCATGCGAGCGAGGACGTCCTCGGCAAACGCTGGCGCGTGCTGATCGAGGGCCTCCTGTGAACGCCGTTCGGCGGGACAGGCTGAAGCCTGCCCCTGCTCGGATCCTCCTCTGGGCGGCGATGGTCGCATACGCCGCGGGGTTCGCGTCGCTCTCGATCCTGCGCCATCGGGCCTTCAACACCGGCCGCTACGACCTCGGGAACATGGTCCAGACCGTCTGGAACACCGCGCACGGCCACTTCCTGCAGATGACGAGCGGCGACGGGCGGCAGATCTCGCGGCTGGCTGCGCACTTCGACCCGATCCTCGCCGCCTTCGCGCCGCTCTGGTGGATCTGGCCCAGCCCCGAGATGCTGCTCGTCATCCAGGCGATCGTCGTCGCCCTCGGCGCACTGCCGGTCTTCTGGCTCGCCTGCAAGCACCTCCGCAGCGAGCGGGCCGCGCTCGGTTTCGCGCTCGTCTACCTGCTCTACCCGGCGACGCAGTGGCTGACGCTGAACGAGTTCCACCCGGTCGCGCTCGCGTGCCCCTTCCTGCTGTTCGCGTTCTGGTATCTCGACGAGGACCGCCTCGTCCCGTTCGCAATCTTCGCCGTGCTCGCGTTGACCACGAAGGAGGAGATCGGCCTGGTCGTCGCGGGCATGGGCGTCTGGTACGCGATCAGGCGGCGGTGGCGTCCGGGCGCCGCGATCGCGGGCGTGGGATTGCTCGTCTCCGTCCTCGCGATCTCGGTCGTGATCCCGCACTACAACGCGGGCGCCGAGTCGTCGTTCTACGGTCGCTACGACGCGATCGGCGGGTCCGCAGGTGGCATCGCGAAGACGGCGGTCACGCATCCGTGGCGGATCCTCGAGGAGGCGTTCCACAGGAACGACGTCCACTACCTGCTCCACCTGCTTCTCCCGCTCGGACTGCTCTTCCTCCTTTCGCCCGTCGTGCTGATCGCCGCGCTCCCCGAGCTGGCGCTGAACGTCCTCTCCGCAACCTCGACCCAGACCTCGCTCCACTTCCACTACACGGCAGGCGCGATCGCACCGCTCGTCGCCGCCACCGTGCTCGGCGGGGCCGTGCTCGCCCGACGCTTCTCCGCCGGGGCCGTCGCCGTCGGAGCGGTCGCCGTCGCGCTGCTTGCGAGCTGGAAGATCGGCGCGGTACCGCTCTGGGGGGCGGTGCCGGGCGGCGAGGACTACCAGCGAGACGACTGGCGCGTGACCGCCCACGACCGCGTCGCCGCCCGGGCGGTCTCGCTCGTCCCGTCGGGGGCCGTGGTCAGCTCGACGAACGTCCTCGGCGCGCACCTGTCGGCACGCCGGCGCGTGCTCAGCCTGCCGAAGCTCGCCGACGCAACGTGGGTCGTCGCCGACGAGACGCGTTCGAGCTACGCCGACCGGGTCGCGCCGCTGCCGGCGGCGGCCGCGCTCGTCCGCCTGCGCGAGAGCCCGGACTGGAAGCTCGTCTTCGAGCGGGACGGGGTGCTCGTCTTCCACAAGAAGAGGGCGTAGAGGGCGACCAGCAGGACGTTGCGGGCGAGCAGTGTCCAGACCTGCGGGCCGACCGCCCAGAGGTCGCGGTAGTGGAAGTACCAGCTCTGCGCGAGGGCGAGCACGGCGACGAGCAGCGCGCCGGCGGCGAGCCCTGCGAACGGGGCGAACGGGATCAGCCACTCGAGGTACTGCGGCGAGAGCACCTTTCCGAACGCGAGCACGGCGGCGATCGCAGCTCCGAACGCGAGCTCGAGCCGTCCGCGGCGCCGGTAGTAGGCGATCCAGACCGCGAGCACCGCGAGCAGCGCCAGCGCCGACGTCACGTACCCGAGCGCGTGGGTCAGGTCGCCGGCGAGATCCCGCGTGGCGGCGGGATGCAGCCGACGGACGACGTGCGCGTCGTAGACACCGATCCGGTCGCCCGCGAGCAGCACGCTCCCGCCGAGGCTCTCCGCGTGCAGGCCGCGCCCGAGCTGCGCGTCCACGCTCTTCCAGACGCCGTGCGGCGACAGGACAACCCAGGGCACCGTCAGGAGGGCCGCCACGGCGAAGAAGGCGGCGAGCGCCCTCCACGCGCCCTTCCGCCCGATTCGGATCAGCGCCAACGGGACGAGGGCGACGGCATAGAGCTTCGCGGCGAACGCGACCCCGAGCAGGCCGAGCGCAAGGGTCCCGCGCCCGTGAACGAGCGCCGCCAGCGCAGCCACCGTGAGCAGCGCCGGCCAGGCGTCGTACGTGTTCAGCGACACCGGCCCGAGCGCGATCGGGACGAGCGCGAGGAAGACGGCCGCGGCGGCGAGCTCCGACAGGGCGGCGCCCCGGTGCGCGAGGACGAGCACGACGAGGTAGATCGTGGCGACCGCGCAGAGGGTCATCAGCACCTTGAAGAGCGGGTCGTACCACCCGCCGGGCGCGAGTGACGGGGCGGCGAAGAGCGGGATCGCGCCGGGCGGGTACTCCACGAACACGTCCCGATAGGGCAGTCGGCCGTCGAGGAGCGCGTCGCCGTACTGCCGGTAGAGGTGGAGGTCACGGAACCTGGCGGCGCGGAACAGGCCGCCGCTCGGAACGGCGAGCGCACCCAGCAGGAGCGGGGTCGCCAGCGCCGTCACGCGCAGCGCGAGCGCGGACGGTGCGCGCACGCTTACGGCAGCTGCTGGCCGACGGTCGTCGTCGGCTGAGGCTCGGTCGTCGGTGGGGGAGGCGGAGGCGTCGTCGTCACCGGCGGCGGCTCGGTCGGGGCGACCGGCGACGCGGGAGGCGGCGGGGGCTCGACCGCCTGGGTCGTCGTCGGCTCGGCCGGCACGGTGACCTGCTGCTCGGTCGTGGTCTGCGCGGCAGTCGTCGCCTTCGCCTTCGTCGTCGTCCCGCTCGTCGTGGCGGCGTACGTCTCCGGCGCGTACTGGATCGCGTAGTCGCCGCGCTGGAACGGCTTCCAGACGGGATAGCTCTTCGGCAGGCCGAAGTCCTGGGGGTGCGTATAGCGCACCGCCCGCTCCATGAACAGGCGCCAGATCTCGGCCGGGAAGCTCCCGCCGGCGACGGCGATGCCGTGCACGTTCTCCATCGGGATCTCGGCCTGCGGGTAGCCGACCCACACGGTCGCCTCCAGGTTCGGGAGGTAGCCGCAGAACCACGCGTCCGCGTGGTCGTCGGTCGTCCCCGTCTTGCCTGCGGCCGGCCGGCCGAAGTTGGCACGCGTGCCGGTGCCGTAGAGGACGTTCTGCTCGAGGATCTTCGTCACCGTGTAGGCGACCCCGTCCGGGATCACCCGGCGGCGCACCGGCTTGCCCCAGCCGGCCTTGTCGTCCTCCTTCCCGTTCGGGAGGATCACCCTGCGGATCGCCATCGGCTCGGAGTAGATCCCGCCCGCCGCGAGCGTCGCGTAGGCCGAGGCCATGTCGAGCGGCGAGACTGCGTTCGCGCCGAGGCCGATCGACGGCACCGGCTGGAGCGGGCTGCGAATGCCCAGTCCGTGGGCCATCGCAGCGACGTTCTCGGGGCCGACGTCGAGCGTCAGCTGCGCGTAGACGGTGTTGTCCGACTGGAGCGTCGCCTGCTGGATCGTGATCGTGCCCGAGTAGGTGTGACTGTAGGTCGAGACGTCCCAGGCCGGAATCGACGGATCGGGCTGGTAGTGGAACGGTGCGGAGACGTAGGTCGACGTCGCCGGGTTGATTCCCTGATTCACCGCCGCCGTGAGGGCGAAGGTCTTGAAGGTCGATCCGGCCTGCCGTCTGGCCTGGGCGACGAGGTTGAACTGGTTCTTCTTCCGGCCCGGGTAGACGGCCGTCATCGCGCGGATCGCGCCGTTGGCCGGGTTGATCGAGACCAGCGCCGCCGCCGGGTCGTTCTTCTCGTTCAGCGTCTGCCTGATCGCGTCCTGTGCGGCGCGCTGGAAGGCCGGGTCGATCGTCGTGTACACGCGCAGGCCGCCGGACTGGACGGTCTGGACGCCGTACTTGGCGATCAGCTGGTCGCGCACGAAGCTGAAGAAGTACGGCTCGCGGATCCTCGTGTACAGCCGGCCGGGCTTCAGGTGCAGGCTCCGGTCGGTGAGCGCCGACTGCAGCTGGTCATCGGAGATGTCGTGGTTGGCGTAGAGCGCCTCCAGGACCTCCCCGCGGCGTTCGAAGGCCTCGTCCGGGTGAAGCACCGGGTCGTAGAGCGACGGCGCCTGCGGCAGGCCTGCGAGCAGCGCCGACTCCATCATCGTCAGCTTCCTCGCCGGCTTCGAGAAGTACGTCTGCGCGGCCGCCTCGACGCCGTAGGCGTGGTTGCCGAAGTAGACCTGGTTCATCCACGCGGCGAGGATCCTGTCCTTCGACCAGTTCCGGCTGAGCTTGATCGCCAGGCACGCCTCCTTGATCTTTCGCTCGAATGTCCGCTCGCGCGAGATGTAGAGGTTGCGGACGAGCTGCTGCGTGATGGTCGACCCGCCCTCGACCACCTTGCCCTTGTTCAGGTCGCGCCAGGCGGCGCGGAGGATGCCCTCGTAGTCGACGCCGCCGTGCTGGTAGAAGCGGCGGTCCTCGACGGCGATCGTCGCCTTCGCCATCCAGGGGTTGATCTGCTTGAGCGGGACCGGTTGCCGGTTGTGCTCGGCGGGAATCGACCCGAGGACCGAGCCGTCGGCGGCATAGACGAACGAGTTCTCGCCAATCGTCACCGGCTGCAGCGATGCGAGGTCGCAGCTCGACCTGAACGCCGCGGTCGCGCCGAGACCCGTCACCACGAGGATGATCGGGATCGCGAGGAAGACGACGAGAACGATCGCGATCGCGTTCCGCAGCCCGTGGCGGCGCCGGCGGACGCGCACTCGCCGCTGCCGACCGCCGTTCGGCAGGTCGTCGAGGCGCGGTCGGCGCTTCCGGGAGGGGGTCATGCGTAGATCCCGGCGGCGCGCAGCTGCCCGTGCGCGCGCAGGCGGAGCGCGTGCTCGAGCCGCTCCGCGTCGGCGGGGTCGGCGGCGAGGGCACGGAGCGTGATCGTCGCGCTGTCCTCGATGCCGGAGACGAACACCTCGAGCTCGCGCTCGCCCTCGCCCGCCGTCCGCAGCAGGTCGATGACGTTCCCGAGGTCGGCGCCCAGTGGAACCTGCACGGTGATCTCTGCTCTCTGCGCCCGGTCGACGATCGTGGAGTTGCGGATGGTATCCGAGACCAGTTTGTCGTTCGGGATCACGAGCCTGGTGTCGTCATCGGAGCGAACGAACGTGTACGTGAGCCGGATCTCCTCGACCACCCCCTCGGTGCCGTCGACCACGATCCAGTCGCCGAGGCGCAGCGGCTGGGTGAACGCGATCAGGATCCCGGCGACGACGTTCGAGAGCGTCCGCTGCGCGGCGAAGCCGATGATGATCCCGAGGATCGCCCCGCTGGCGAGCAGCGTCCCCGCGACCGTCCGCACCTGCGGGATCAGGAGCAGGCCCGAGAGAACGGCGATCGTGACGATCGCGGCCACGAGGGTGCGGCGCAGGATGCGGTAGCGCGTCGTCGCGCCGGCGGTCAGCTCGTGGCGCTGGATGCGGCGGTCGACGAACCTCGCCAGGAGAAGGCTGAGGAGGACGACGACGCCGAGGATCGTGAGGCGTTCCCAGTAGGGCATCGCAACGGCCTATCTTCGACGCGTACGGGCCGGAATCCTCAGATCGGCTGCCGGCCGGCGTATCCGTCCTCGAGGCCGTGCCAGAAGGCCACCTCTTCCTCCCCCAGCTGCCAGCAGAGCAGGATGTCCTCGCCGTCGCGCTTGGCGGGGAAGTCGACGAGGCCGGAGTCGAGGTCCTTGACCAGCACGCCCAGGGCCTGCACCTCGCCGATCGCGGCCGCGAGTACGGTCGCCGCCTCGCTCACGTCGTGCTCGAGCGTCGCGAGCTCGGCGGGCGGAATGCCGCCTCCGTTGCCGGAGATCTGCTGCCCGACCGCGTCCCGGCGGTCCTGCGCCTCGTCGAGGACGCGCTTCGCGTCGACCATCGCCTCGACGAGTGGGCGCAGCTCGGGAAGCGCAGCGTTCGCCTGCGCCGGCGTGAAGAGGCGTGAGGCCACCGAACTATGATCGGGTGCTCGTGAGCACGGGTCAACGGGTTCGTGAGGCACGCGTCCGGCATCGCCCGGCCGCGCCGGGAATCGGGCGCGCCCGGAGCCCGGTGCTCGAGATCTTCCTCTGGAGCCGCGCCGCGATCTGGGCGGCCGCGCTCTTCGCCTGGCTCGTGTTCGAACCGAACCGCCATCCGCGCGCCGACCGCTGGGACGACCCCTCGCTGACGCGCGACCTCGGCTGGGTGACGGACGTCTGGGCCCGCTGGGACAGCGTGTGGTTCCTCCGCATCGCCGAGCACGGCTACGGAGCCGCGCACGGCGCCGCCGCCGCGTTCTACCCGCTCTATCCGCTTACGCTCGCCGGCCTCGGCCGCATCCTCGGCGGCCACTACCTCCTCGCCGGCATCCTCGTCTCCCTCGCAGCCACGTTGGGGTCGTTTGCGTTCCTCCACCGCCTTGCCGAGCCACGTCTCGGCTCTGACGGAGCGCGACGGGCGGTGCTCTACCTCGCCGTCTTCCCGACGGCGCTCTTCCTGCAGGCCGTCTACAGCGAGTCGCTCTTCCTGGTGCTCGCGCTCGGCGCGTTCCTGCTCGCGGAGCGCGGCCGATGGCTCGGCGCCGGCGTGACGACCGGGCTCGCCGTGTTGACGCGGGTCTCCGGAGTCGCCCTGTTGCCGGCCCTGGCCATTATGGCCTGGCGGCGCCCGCCTGCCGAGCGGCGCAGAGCCTTCGCAAGCCTGTGCGTCGCGCCGCTCGTCTTCGCGGCCTACCCGCTGTACCTCGGCCTCGAGCGCGGCGACGCCTTCGCCTTCGCGCGCTCGCAGGGCTTCTGGAACCGCCACCTCTCCGCGGCCGGCCCGCTCGGGGGGATCTGGGACGGCTCGCGCGCAGCCTGGGCAGGCGTCCGCCAGCTCGTCTCCGGTTCGCACACGCACTACTACTGGGCGCCGGTCCGGGACGCCGACCCCATGCGCGTCGCCGCGGTCAACCTCGAGGCCTTCGCCTTCCTGGTCCTGCTCGTCGCGCTCACCGTAATCGCGTGGCGGCGCTTCGGCGCTCCCTACGGCCTCTTCGCCGCCGTGAGCCTGGCGATTCCGCTCAGCGTGCCGAGCGAGCGCTGGCCCCTGCTCTCGCTGCCGCGCTTCGGGATCGTCCTCTTCCCCTGCTTCCTCGCGCTGGCCACCCTCGGCGGGCGCCCGCGCGTCCACACCGCGATCCTGGTCGTGAGCTCGATCATGCTCGGCGTCGCCGTCACCCAGTGGGCTCTCTGGCAATGGGTCGCGTAGGGGCGCTGCTCGCGCTCCTGCTCGTCGTCGGCGGAACCGCCTGCGGCGAGCGGTCCGAGCCGACCGGCCCGGACACGCGTCTGTACCCGGTGACAGTGACGACGGAGCGGCCGATCGTCGTCGACAAGCCGGCGACGCGGATCGCCGTTCTCGACCCTGCGGCGAAGACGATCCTGGACGACCTCGGCGTGCAACGCCGGATCGTCCTCGCCCAGACAGAGGGGACGTTCGACGTCCGCGACGTCCGCCGCGCGCGGCCCGACCTGATCGTGGCGGCTCCGGACGCAAGCGAACGAGACCTCTCGCGCGCCGCCTCCGCGACCGGCGCGATCGTCTACACGGCTCCAATCGACTCGATCCGCCAGGTCGAGCGGGCGATCACCCAGCTCGGGCTCCTGGCCGGACGGCCGGTCGCCGCGCGCCGGCTCGTGGGTCGGATCGAGAACCGGCGACACGCGGTCGCAGACCGCCTCGCCCGCGTCGCGGACGTCAGCGTCTTCGTCGACACCGGCTTCCTGAACACCGTCCCGGACCAGTCGCTGATCGGCGACGTGCTGCGCGAGGCGCACGGCACGAACATCTTCGCCGATACCGCCCAGGCCGGTCCGGTCGACATCCCCGAGCTGCTTCGGCTCGATCCGCAGGTCTACCTCGCGACCTCGGACGCCGAGACGACGCTGAAGGACCTGCGCACCGGCCTCACGCGGAAGCTGCGAGCGGTCCGCGACGGTCGGTTCGTCGTGGCCAACGTGAACCTGCTCCAGCCCGGGCCGCGCATCGGTGACGGGCTGCTGCAGGTCGCGCGGCTGCTCCATCCAGATGCGTTTCGCTGACCTCGACGCCGTCACCGTCGACGGCTACGGAACGCTCGTCCGCCTGGTCGACCCGGTGCCCGCGCTCCGCCAGGCGCTGCGCGAGCGCGGGGTGGACTGCGACGCGAAGGCGGCGCGGGCGGGGTTCGCGGCCGAGGTCGCCTACTACCGGCCGAACGCGCTGCAGGGACGCGACCCGGAGACCCTCGCCGCGCTGCGCCTGGAGTGCGCGCGGATCTTCCTCGAGGGCGCCGGTGCCGACCTGCCCGCCGATTCGTTCGTCGGCGCCTTCATGGCGGCGATCGTGCTCGAGCCGATCGAGGGGGCGTTCGAGACCGTCCGGTCGCTGCGCGCACGCGGCCTCGAGGTCGCCGTCGTCTCGAACTGGGACGTCGGCCTGACCGAGCAGCTCGAGCGTCTGGGCACGGCCTCCCTCTTCGGCGCGATCGTGACGACCGCCGAGGCGGGAGCACCGAAGCCGGAACCCGCGGTCTTCCGGCTCGCGCTCGAGCGCGTCGGCGTCGCCCCGGACCGGGCGCTGCACGTCGGCGACGAGCCGGGCGACGAGGAGGGTGCGCGGGCGGCCGGGATGCGCTTCGCCCCCGCCCCGCTCGCGAGTGCGTTCGCAGGTTGGACATGACCGTGCCCCTCGACCGCGGGCGGCTGGTCGCCTGGTCCGCGCTCGTCTCGGGCCTCGCCCTGCTCGGCTACGCAAGCCGGGCCGCGGGCGGAAAGCCGCCGGAGAACGCCGCCTACCAGTACTCGACCGCCGCCGGCGGCGTCGTCCAGTACGGGATCATCCTCGCGATCGTCCTCGTGATCGCGCGACCGGAGTGGCGGCGGCTGCTGGCGCTTCGTAGACCGAGCTCCTACCGGCGGGCGCTGACCACGGCGCTCGGCGTGTTCGTGGTCGTCTACGTGATCAGCGCGATCGTCTCGAGCTTCAGCCATCCCGGTCGGGAACAGGGCCTGACGCCGCAAAACTGGGACGCTCATCGGATCTCGCCCTACGTGGTCAACTTCGTCGTCTTCGTCTTCGTCGCGCCGGTGGTCGAGGAGTTGACGTTCCGCGGGCTCGGCTACTCGCTGCTCGAGCCGCTCGGGCGCACGGCCGCGTGCCTCTGGATCGGCGTCGCCTTCGGCCTCGCCCACGGCTTGCTCGAGGCGCTGCCGATCCTGATCGCGTTCGGCGCCGGGTTGGCCCTGATGCGGGCGCGCACCGACAGCGTCTATCCGGGCATGGTCGTGCACGGACTGTTCAACGCGGTCGCGCTGATCGTCTCGGTGTCGACCTAGGCCCGATTTATCTTTGGTGTGTGCGCCGCGCGCTGGTCGTGCTCGTCTCGCTCGCCGCGTGGCCCGCGGCCGCAACCGCCCTGCCCGACTCGAACGGCGCGATGACGCTCACGCTGAAGGCACCGCGGGCGACGACGTACCTGCACCGGATCGAGTTCGTCGGCCGCCTCTCCCCGCCGGCGAAGGACGCACGGGTGCGACTGCTGAAGCAGAACCGGCTCGTCGCGTACGGGCGCGTGCGTCGCAACGGCACCTTCCGCATCCCGGTCGAGCTCGGCAGCCCGGGACCGTTCCACGTCGCCTGGCTGACCGCGACCTCGAACGAGGTCAGCGTCCGGATCCGGCCGCGCCTCGACACGCGGCTCGTCGGCGCCCGCGTCGCGGGCGCGCCCCTTCGGCTCGAGGCGACCGTCGTGCCCGCCGCTGCAGGCCCGATCCGCGTTCGCGTCATCAGAGGCGGCACGGTCGGGCTCGACCGGCGCTTCAGCGGCAGCGCAAACGTCGACCTGGCCACGAGGCAGGCGGGCGCGCTGCGGATCCGGGTGACGACCGAGCCTCCCGCCGGCTACGACGCGCTGCGGCGCGAGCTGACGGCGACGCTGCGGGCGCCGAACCTCGCGTACGGAACGACGAGTCCGGCGGTGTCCGACCTCGCCCGCCAGCTCGCGCGGCTCCACTACGCCGTTCCCTCGTTCGGATCGACCTTCGACGCCGACTTCCAGCAGAGCGTCTACGCGTTCCAGAAGGTCCAGGGCCTCGAGCGGAGCGGTGCGGTCGACGCCGCCTTCTGGGCGCGCCTCGACGCGCCGCGGATCCCGCAGCCCCGCTACCGGCAGCCGGCGAACCACATCGAGGTCGACAAGACGCACCAGGTCCTGTACATCGTGCGCGGCGGGGAGATTGCCCTGATCTCGCCGGTGTCGACGGCCGGGATCGCCGGCTACTACACGCCCGAGGGCCGGTTCGCGATCTACCGCAAGGTCGTCGGCTACGACCCGAGCCCGCTCGGCGTCCTGCTCGACCCGATGTACTTCTACGGCGGCTACGCGATCCACGGCAACCCGTCCGTGCCGCCCTACCCTGCGTCGCACGGCTGCATCCGCGTGCCGAACTTCGTCATCTACCGAGTGTTCCCGTCCGAGCCCTACGGTGAGACCGTGTACGTCTACTAACGTGGGGGAACCCATGGTTCCCCCACGAGCCCCCTCCTTCTTCCCTGCCACTGACGGCCGTCCCGAGCGCTCCGGCGAGAACGCGGTCTCGCCTCCGCGCGCGCACGGTCGGTCATCACAAAACGCACAGACCACCTGACAGTGCACGGCAGATGGCTGGGAGTCGCCGCCGCCGGCGTAGTCGTGCTCGCGATCGCAGGCGGTGTGGTGTGGACGCAGGTCGTCGAGCCGGGCGGCACCGAGCGGCTCGCGTGGCACGACGTCACCGGCCGGGTCCGGGGCCAGGCCCTGTGGCCGAAGTCGGTCACGCGTTCGTTCTGGCGGCAACGACAGGTCGACCGGTACCTGGCGCGGATCTTCCCGCGAGGCGCGCCCACCTTTCCGCGCATCGACTACGCGCGGGACCGGCTCGTCCTGATCGCCGCCGGCCCGCGCTCGAGCACGGGCTACCGCGTCGAGGTCCTGCGCGCGACCGAACGCCACGGCGACATCCGGATCCTCGCGCGGGAAGTGACGCCGACACTCGAACGGCAAGTCCTGCCCCGGCTGACCTCCCCATTCCGGCTGATCACGATCCCCGCCACCCGCAAGCGGGTGTACGTACAGTGGCAAGGACGTCCGTGAGCGGCGACCAGACCCCCGATCCCGTCATCAAGCAGTTCCGGGAGCAGATCTCGGACACGGACCGCGCGATCGTCGAGGCGATGAACAAGCGGCTGAAGCTGGTCGCCCAGGTCAAGGCCTACAAGGAATCCCGCGGGCTGGGCTTCATCGACCCCGAGCGCGAGGAGTGGATGCTCCAGTACCTGACACGCGCGAACGGCGGGCCGCTCTCCAGCGAGGGGCTGCGCGAGCTGTTCGAGACGATCCTCGACCTCTCGAAGCGAGAGGTCAGCCGGGAGAGCTAGGTCTCTTCTTCGCCCTCGACGGCGAACTCGTCCGGGGAGACCTGGTCGAGGAACTTGCGGAACTCGTCGACGATCTCCTCCTCGTTCACCTCTTCGCCCTCGAACTCGATCGCCGACTCCTCGATCACGCGCTCGTCCGCGAAGATCGGCGCCTCGGCCCGAACCGCAAGCGCGATCGCGTCGGACGGGCGCGAGTCGACCTCGATCTCGGTGCCGTCCATCTGGATCGTGATGCTCGCGTAGAAGGTGTTGTCCCGCAGCTCCGTGACGGTGATCTTCGTCACCCGTGCCTCCAACTGCGAAAGCATCTCCGTGACGAGGTCGTGAGTCATCGGCCGCGGCGTCGTCGCGCCCTGGAGCTTCATCAGGATCGCCGCCGCCTCGGGATGGCCGATCCAGATCGGCAGGAACTTGTTCCCGTCAGCGGTCTTCAGCAGGACGATCGGCTGCTTGCCGACAATGTCGAAGCTGACGCCGTAGATGACCATCTCGTGCATCCGACCGGTGCCTCACGGCCCATCTTAGCCGAGCCCTCTCGGCCGAAAACCGAGGCGCGGGAGCACGCCTGCGCGCACCCCGGGCCGAAAGCTCGGAGTTACCTCCTCGAGGTCACCGTGAAGGTCACCACTCGCTGTCGCCGAGCTCGTTGCGCGCGAAGACGTTCCCGAAGACGGTCGTCTGCATCGTGTAGCCGTCGAACGGGTGCTTGCAGAGACCCCACCCGCCGTTGTCGACGACCTGGTTCGCCGTCACGGTCAGCTGGCCCAGGCCGTCCGCCTGGCCGCCCTGGAGGCAGACGCCGCCGCGCAGGAACGGCCCGTAGCTCTTGGCGTTCGCGCTGATCAGGTTCTGGGTCAGCGTGATCTGGTCCGCGACGATCGGCAGTCCGTCGTTCGTGGAGAGGGCGAGCAGGATTCCGGCGCCGCCGTTGTCGGCGACCGTGTTACGGCTGATCGTGATCGTCCTGATCGGGTACGTGCGGACGTTCGGCTCGACGTCGATGCCCGCCCACGGGCCCGTATAGGAGACGAGCTGCGCGCCCTGCGGGCCCAGCGCGCGCGGGTTGCCGGCGCCGCTGATCACGTTCGAGTCGATCGTGACGCCGATCGCGCCGACGACCGAGATCCCGTTCCGGCGTGCCGCGGAGATGTTGCTGTTCAGGATCGAGACCGGGCCGGCATAGCTGCGGCCGTTGGCGCGACCGGTGATCTGGATCCCGTCGACCGGTGCGCCCTGGATCTTCAGCTTCTTCAGCGTGACGTCCGCACCCGCGGCGACGACCCCGAAGCCCGTCGTGCTCGCCGGCACGATCAGCTTCAGGCTCGAGATCGAGATGTGTTGCGGCAGCGAGCTCGTCCGCGAGCTGCGGTTGACGTAGAAGATCGCATCGGCCGGAATCGGGTCCCCGTCGTCCGAGGTCAGCCGCACCGGCCCGGGACCGAGGTACTGGATACAGGCGCCGTCGGGACTGTTGACCGTCGTCTTGTCCTTCGAGACCCAGAGACCACGGGTCCTGTAGCACTGGCCGTTCGGCAGCTTCCTGAGGACGATCGTGCCGCCCTGGTCGAGCTTCTTCTGCAGTGACTTGGTGTCGTCGCGAGAACCGGAGCCCAGCGGCTGCTGTGGCTGGTCGTCCCTCGCGGCCGCGAAGGCCTGGCCAGCGAGGCCGAAGAGTCCGGCGACCACGACCGCCGCCAGAGCCGTGCGGAGACCCCTCTTCACCGGTCGATCCTAACGCTCCGTCCACGAGATATCTATCCCCCGCCGGAGCGGCAAGCATGGGCGATCGTGGATTCGAACCACGGACCTCCGCCTTATCAGAGCGGCGCTCTAACCGACTGAGCTAATCGCCCGCGAGGGCGGATTGTAGCGACGAGGTGAGGGCGTCAGTGGACGACGCTCGTGCGGCCGAGGTAGTCCTCGACGGCGAGCAGGAAGGCCTCGTCGCAGGCCAGCTCGGCGATCGCCGCGCGTGTGTCTTCGTCGAACCGAGGGTCGTCGGCGAACTCGGTCACGAAGGGCCTGAGGCGACCCTCGCGCGAAAGCTGCGCCATTCGGAGCACGAGCGAGCGCGTGGTCGCATCCTGCGACACCTGCTCGAACGACTCGATGTCGACCAGCCAAGGACCCATGCCGCTTCAACGGCACGTGGCCCTCCGGAGTTACGGGCCGTAGCGCTCCAGAGCCTCGGCGAGCTCTGCGAGCTCGACCTCGTCTGCGAAGTGGATCTCCAGCCGGCCACGCGTCAAACGCACCGGCAAACCCGTCAGCCGCTCCGCCGCGGCGCGCGCGCGGGCGGCGAGCGCGGGATCGACGGGCGCTCCCTTGCGGCGGGGCTTCTGGCGTGCGCCGGCCCAGCGCGCCTTCCCCTCCGCGGCGCGCACCGACATCCCGGTCTTGACGATCTCCCGGGCGAGCCGGCGCCGGCCCTCCTGGTCGGGGACGGCGAGGACGGCGCGTGCGTGCCCCTCCGACAGCTCGCCGCGCTCGACCATCGCAAGGACGTCGTCCGGAAGGTCGAGCAGGCGCATCCGATTCGAGACCGACGGCTTCGAATGGCCGACCCGCTCGGAGACCTCGCCCAGCGAGAGGCCGAACTCGTCGATCAGGAGCGCGTAGGCCCTGGCCTCCTCGACCGGCGAGAGGTCCTCCCGTGCGACGTTCTCGACGAGCGCGAGCAGGAGCGAGTCGCGGTCGTCGGCCTCGCGCACGAGCGCAGGCAGCGTGGCGAGGCCGGCCTCACGCGCTGCGCGCCAGCGGCGCTCGCCGGCGATGAGCTCCCAGCCGCCCTCGACGCGCCGTCTGACGACGACCGGCTGGATCACGCCCTGCGCCCGGACCGACTCAGCGAGACCCGAGGCCGCCTCGGCGTCGTGCCGCTTCCGCGGCTGGCGCGGGTTCGGGTGGATCGCCTCGACCGGGAGCTGCTCGAGCTCGGTCGCGGCAGCGCCGCCGATCAGCACCTCGAGCCCGCGGCCGAGGCCCCTCCTGGCCGCCGCCGGCGGCCGGTTTTCCTGGCCGGGCGTCCCCGGCTCATCCGGGGACGCTCCCAGCCCTGAGCTAGGAGCGGTCGACAAGCTCCATCGCCACCTTCCAGTAGGCCTCGGCGCCGGCCGAGGTGCGGTCGTAGGCATTCGCGGGCAGACCGTGGCTCGGCGCCTCGGCCAGACGGACCGAGCGTGGCACGGTCGTCCGGAAGACGAGATCGCCGAGATGGCGGCGCAGCTCGGCGTCGACGTCGGCCGAGAGACGCGTGCGAGCGTCGACCATCGTCAGCAGCACACCGGCGATCCCGAGCCGCGGGTTGAGACGCGCCTTGATGATGTCGACCGAGCGCAGGAGCTGGGAGAGCCCCTCGAGCGCGTAGTACTCGGCCTGCACGGGGACGAGCACGCGATCCGCCGCCGCGAGCGCGTTCACTGTCAGGGGCCCGAGCGAGGGCGGGCAGTCGAGGAAGACGAACGTGTAGCCGTCGCCGGCGTGCGCGAGCGACTCGGCGAGGAACCGCTCGCCGTCCTCGCGCCGCGCGAGCTCGACCGCCGCGCCGGCGAGGTCGGGCTTCGCCGGAACGAGCCAGAGGTTCGCGAAACGAGTCGGCCTCGCCAGCTCGTCGAGCGGCGCGCCGTCGAGGAGGTCGTAGCTCGAGGTTCCATTCGCCTGCTCGCCGAGGCCGGACGTCGCGTTCGCCTGCGGGTCGAGGTCGACGACGAGCGCGCGCTCACCCGCCTCGGCGAGGCACGCGGCGAGGTTGACGGCGGTGGTCGTCTTGCCGACCCCGCCCTTCTGATTTGCGACTGCGTAGACCCGCCCCGGCACCTCGAACATTCTTTCTTCGCGGGCGGACGGCTCCCTCCTATGCGAGCGGCCGCTTTCGCGCAATTCCCGGCCGCCGAGGAAAGCCCGGTGGCGTCGGCTCGAGCTTGGGAAGGAGCAGCGCGCCGGGATGGAACTCGGGAGCGCCGCCGCCGAGCCGCGCAGAGACCCTCGCGACCGCGTCGGCATCCGCGGTCGGGCCGACGAGCAGGATCGCCGCGCCACCCGCGGCGACGAGCGGCAAGCACCACTCGGCGGCGACGGGAGGGGCCGCCAGCGCCTTCGCCAGCGCCACTCCGTAGCGATCGGTCGCCTGCTCCTCGGCGCGGCCGCGCACCACCCGCACGTTCGGAAACTCATGCGCGAGCGTCTCGAGAAAGTCGCACTTCCGCCCGTTCGACTCCAGGAGCGTCACCTCGCGCTCGGGAAGCGCAGCCGCGACGGGGATGCCGGGAGCGCCGCCGCCCGAGCCGACGTCCACGATCGGCCCCGGGAACCGCCCTACGAGCGGGACGACCGCCAGGCTCTCCTCGAGGTGGACACGGCGCGCCTCCTCGAGGCCGTCGATCGCCGTCAGACCCGGCGTCTCGAGCAGACGCCGAAGCCAGCGCTCGAGCCGAGGATCAGGCGGGCTCGACGACGACGTAGCGATAGGGCTCCTCGCCCTCGCTGCGTGTGCCGACGCCGCCGACCTCCTTCAGCCGGAGGTGGACGATCCGGCGCTCGATCGAGCTCATCGGCTCGAGCTCGACCGGCTCGCCGGAGGACCTCACCCGCTCGGCGCTTCGGAGCGCAAGCGCCTCGAGCGTCTCGCGTCGCCGCTCGCGGTACCCGGCCGCGTCGACGACGACATCCTTGCGGTCGTCGCCGTGCTGGCGCCAGGCGATCACGTTCGTGAGGTACTGGATCGCGTCGATGGTCTGCCCGTGCCGCCCGATCAGGAGGCCGAGATCACCGCCCACGAGCGACGCGGTCACCGCCTCGTCGTCCTCGGCGATCTCGATGCGGCACTGGACGCCTGCGGCATCGGTGATCCTCGTCAGGAGCTCGCGCAACGACGCCGCGAGGTCCCCCTCCTCGCCGCCGGCAGGCTTCTCCCGCTCGAGTGCGTCCGCGTCGACGCTCGCCATCACCCGGGCCGGCGCATAGCCCACGCCGAGCAGTCCGCGCTCGCCCTCGGAGATCACCTCGAAGCGGACGCTCGACTTGTCGAGGCCGGGCGCGAGCTGCTCGAGCTCGCGGAGCGCGTGCCACTTCGCCTCGCCGACCGTTTCGCCGGTCGCCTCGACTTGTAGCGGCCGGTCATCCGTCATCTCCGCGCCCGTTTCTTCTTCCGCTTCACGCGTTTCGGCGGGCCCGGCTGAGCAGGCGCCGGGGTGGGCTTGGGCGCCGGCGCCTGACCCTGCGTCGTACCGCCGTCCTTCGGCGGCGTCCGCGAGCTCCGCTTCGGCGGCGGCTCCGGCTTCGGGACCATCTGCCGCGTCACGATGCCCTGGCCGACGGTCCAGAGGTTCGTCGTCATCCAGTACATGAGCAGGCCGACGGGGAACCGCGTGATCACGGGAACGAAGAAGACCGGCAGCACCATCAGCAGGATCCGCTGGCTGCGCTGCGCCGACGCGGAGGCGAAGTAGCCGGAAGCGACCTGGCTGACGACGTAGACGACGAGCAGGACGTAGCCGGACCAGTGCGACGTGATCTTGTGCGTGATGTTCGGGACGATCAGCCAGCCGAGCTCGTCCGGCGTTGCGGTCACGTGCTTCGTGAAGTTCCGCAGCACGAAATAGAGTGCGAAGAAGATCGGGATCTGGACGACCAGCGGCAGGCACGGCGCGGCCGGGTTGATGTTGTTCGCCCGGTAGAACTTCATCAGCTCCTCGTTCAGGCGCTGCCGGTCGCCCTTGTACTGCTGCTGGATCCGCTTCATCTCCGGCAGATGCGCCTGCATCGCCTGCGTCGAGTGGATCTGGCGCACCATCAATGGCACGATCGCGATCCGGACGATGATCGTCAGCGCGATGATCGACCAGCCCCAGGAGAAACCGATCGAGTCGTGCAGGTGCTCGAGCAGCCACGCGAGCGCGTTCTCGATCGGGGTGAGGATGCCTGCGACGATCACGGCCGAAGCGCCCCCGGGTAGTCGACCCCACCGCGGCTCCACGGGTTGCAGCGGAGCAGCCGCCAGACCGTCAGCCAGGTGCCGCGGAGGACCCCGAACTCGCGGTAGGCGAGCGACGAGTATTCCGAGCAGGAGGGGTAGTACTTGCAGACGGGCAGACCGGCGACGCCCGGGTTCGGAACGAACGCCCTGATCAGGAGCGACACGTACTTCACGCGCCCGCCTTCCCGAGGACCTCGCCGAGCCGCTCGTCGAGCCAGTCGGCGTCGTGCGCGGCAAGCGCCTCGCCGAGCGGCGCCCGCGCCTTCAGGACGTAATCGCGGCCCGGCGGAACGTGCTCGAGCCGCGCCCGCCACGCCTCGCGGAGGCGCCGCTTGACACGGTTCCGCTCGACGGCCGACCCCGACCCCTTCGGCACCGCGATCCCGAGGCGAGGCTCACCCTCGTCGTCGCGCGGAAACCAGTAGAGGACGAGGAAACGCGTCGAGACGGAGCGACCGTGACGGTAGACCGCATCGAAGTCGCGCGAGCGGGAGAGGCGATGGCGGCGCTGCACCGCGGTCGCGCTTAGGCGGAGAGCCGCTTCCGGCCCCTCGCCCGGCGGCGCTTCAGGATCATCCGGCCGGCGCGGGTGGACATGCGGGCACGGAAACCGTGCTTCCGCTTCCGACGGCGCACGTTCGGCTGGTAAGTCCGCTTCACAGGGAGGTCCTTCGAGGTGACAGAGCAAGAAAACGGCGGCCCCGGGGCCGCGGATGCCCAGTATAGACGACGTTCTCGAGCCCAGTTCTCCACAGGCCTTCTGTGGACACCAGGCCGACACAAAGGCCGTGCGCAGAGTCGGTTTTCGAGGCTGCCAATCACCCTTCTGAGGAGCCCTGTCCACACCTGTGGAGAGTGGTGTGGACGTGAAGGAAATGCCTGCAAATTTGCCCTTTTTGAGCGCCGGAAAGTCCCCAGGCGAGGCCATTGGCAGACGCTCGACACGCTGCTATGCTCGGCCCTCTTTCGTCCTACGGAGGAGCCGGGGCCGCGCGGGTGGAGCAACCGATCGAGCTGACTGCAGAGACCCTCTGGACCGAGGTCGCCGGTCGGCTCAAGGGAGCCCTCAACGACTCCACGTACCGGACGTGGTTCGGGGAGGTCGAGGGGTGGGAGGTGACGGACGACACCTTCGTCCTCGCCGTCCCCAACGACTTCACCCGAGAGTGGATCGAGGGACACTTCCTCGAACTGATCCGCGCGGCGGTCCGGGACGCGACCGGACACCAGCGCCGCATCCAGCTCACCGTCGCGGAAACAGGGGCGATGCCGGACGCGCAGGGCCCACCGGTGCAGCGCATCGGCGAGTCCGGCCTGAACACGAAGTACACGTTCGACCTCTTCGTGATCGGCTCGTCGAACCGCTTCGCGCACGCGGCCGCGCTCGCCGTCGCGGAGGCGCCGGCGCAGGCGTACAACCCGCTCTTCATCTACGGCGGCACAGGGCTCGGCAAGACCCACCTTCTCCAGGCGATTGCCCAGTACGTGATGGAGCACCCGGGCGACATGTCCGTGCGCTACGTGACGAGCGAGACGTTCATGAACGACTTCATCAACTCGCTCCGGGACAAGCGCATCGAGGGGTTCAAGCAGCGCTACCGCAACTACGACGTCCTGTTGATCGACGACGTGCAGTTCTTCGAGCACAAGGAGCGGATCCAGGAGGAGTTCTTCCACACGTTCAACTCGCTCTACGAGTCCGGGAGCCAGATCGTGATGTCCAGCGACCGGCCGCCGCGCGAGATCGCGACACTGGAGGCGCGCCTGCGCTCGCGCTTCGAGTGGGGGCTGATCACCGACATCCAGCCCCCCGATCTCGAGACGCGGATCGCGATCCTACGCAAGAAGGTGAAGACGGACGGGATCCACGTCGCCGACCCGCAACTCCTAACCTTCATCGCCGGGCGGATCTCGACCAACATCCGGGAACTCGAAGGCGCGCTGACACGCGTGGTGGCGTTCGCGTCGCTTACGGGCCGGCCGATGACCGCCGATCTCGCACAGGACGTGCTCAAGGACGTCTTCCCGCAGGGCGAGGTGGCCCAGGTGACGATCGAGCGGATCCAGGAGGTCATCTGCGAGCGGTTCAGTCTCTCGCGCGAGGAGCTCTGCAGTCACAAGCGATCCCAGAACATCGTCTACCCGAGACAGGTGGCGATGTACCTCTCACGCGAGCTGACCGACTCGTCGCTACCGAAGATCGGCAAGCACTTCGGCGACCGCGACCACACCACCGTCCTGCACGCGAACTCGAAGATCCAGAATATGATCCGCGCCGA
>JBKPRD010000133.1:0-6158 GCA_046734415.1 Actinomycetota bacterium
AGCTCGGCATGCCGCCGGAGAACTTCGAAAAGCGTTCCGTCGAGTGGGCCGCTCAGAAGCCCCACTCGAACTGCGAGATGATCTCGGGACCGTTCTCGGTGACGAGCACCGTCTTCTCGGCGCGCGCGCCTGCCGTGCCACCCTCGCCCGAATACGCCCCGGGTTCGACGCAGAACACCATGCCTGCCTCGATCACCGTGTGGTCGTAGACGACGAGGCGCGGGCGCTCGTTCACGCTCGCCCCGATCTGGTGCCCGGTGTAGTGGGCGACGGGAAGACCGTGACGCTCCATCGTCGTACGCACCACCTCGGCCGCGTCCGAGCACCTCGCCCCTGGGCGCAGGGTCGCCATCGCAGCCTCACAGCTGTCGCGCGCGGCGTCGAAGTACCGTCGCTGCTCGTCCGTGGGCTCGGCTCCGAAAATGACGACGTTCGTGCAATCCGCCCAGTAGCCGTCCACGCGCGGGCTGATGTCGAGAAGGCCCGCGTCGCCGATCTCGATCTCCCTGCCCACCGGTCCACCCGGAGCGACCAGCGCCGTCCGCGGACCGGTCACCAGCTCACCGGTGACGATCAGGTGTCGGGAGGTCCTCGCGTCCATCGCGCGGAGGAGCTCGATCCAGACGTCGATGTCGGAGGCTGGGGGAGAGGCGGAGGCGGCGAGCTCGCGCAATCTCGTCTGCGCGTCGGATGCGACGAGGGCCGCCTCACGCAGGAGCGCGATCTCGCGCTCGGTCTTGACGCGGCGCGCCTGCTCGAGCGCGAATGAGGCGTCGCGAAGCTCGACATCCGGAAACTCGTGTGCCAGCACCTCACGGGCGAGCAGCGGTAGCGACGGCTCGACGGCGAGAACGGCTTCGCCGCTCCCCAGCCCGGCGTCCTTCAGCGTCCCGGCGACTGCGCCCTTGAACGAGGCCGACGGGTCGAGTTCCTCGAAGTGGCCGAGCGAATCGTACGAGTGCAGGCCGTCGAACCAGCTCCGCCCAGCCAGACCGGCGTACGCGTCGGCGGCGACAAGCGCACCGTTGCCGTCAGCCGAGACGAGCGCGAGCACGAGCGGGAGCCAGGAGGCCACTTCCCAGATCGGCCCGAGTGCGAGCGGCGCCTCGAATCCGGCCGCGTAGGTGATGTTCGTCGGGCTCGAGAGCAGCGCGAAATCGATTCCGTCGCTGCGGAGCGCCTGAGACGTCCGCTCGACCTCCTCGGAGCGGGAGGACGGTGGCTCGGACACGGGACCGATCATATTCCGGCGCGCCAGTACTCGGTGAATGCCACCCCGATCCTTCCTTGACGCATCGGCGATGATCGCGATACGTTCGCGGGAACGATTCCATACTTCGGACGGAGGAGGGTAGTTCGTGAGCGTGCGTCGGGCCGAGTTGGGATCCTGCTGATGGCCGAGATCGCAATTCCGTCGATCGGAATCGCGATGACCGAGGCACTCCTCGTCAAGTGGCTGAAGCAACCCGGCGACGAAGTGGCAGCGGCCGAGGCCGTGGCCGAGATCGAGACGGACAAGGCAACCATGGACCTCGAGAGCCCGATTGCAGGCCGCCTGGGGCCTCATCTAGTCGAGCCCGGAGCGATCGTCCCCGTCGGAGCGGTAGTCGTCGAGGTCGTCGCCGACGGCGAAGCTGCCACCCCCTCCGCCCCTACCGAATCGGCCTCTCCCGGCCCGGAGTCGACGGAGAGTCGCACACCTCCCTCCGCGGCCTCCGTCTTCGGGCCGGGAGCGCTCGAAGGGCGCCGGCCGCACACTCGAAGCCCGCGAGCACGCCGTCTGGGCGCCCAGCCCGAGGCGCTATCCGAACCGCAAGCCGAGCGCTTCCGGGAGTTGATCGCGGCAAAAGTGAGCCAGTCCTGGCGTGAGATCCCCCACTTCGCCGTCACCCGGGAAGTCGACGCGGAGCCGATGCTGCAGACACTCGCCGCACTCCGTGCATCGGAGATCGAGCCTCAACCGACGTTTACCGACCTGCTGTTGCGTGCACTGGCAACGGGGCTCGATACCTCGGGGCGTCGAGCGGGCGGCGACGTCGGACTTGCCGTTGCGACTGAGCGCGGAGTGGTGATCCCGGTCGTCGGCAACGTCCTCGGGCTCGACGCGTCGGGGCTTGCCCGGGAGCGCGCGGCCGCCGTCGAGCGGGCTCGATCCGGGCGGCTCGGCCCTGCTGATCTGGAGTCGACGCCACTCTCGACTCTCTCCAACCTCGGCGCGATGGGCGTCGACCACTTCACGGGCGTGATCGCACTCGGCCAGACGTGCCTTCTGACTGTCGGCCGTGCGATCCCACGGGTCGTTGCGGACGGCGACCGCACGCTGAGCGTGCGTACCACCTTCCATGCGACGTTGAACGTCGACCACCGGACGATCGATGGAGCGGATGCGGCCCGGCTTCTGGTCGCGTTCGCCGAGGCGGCCGAGGCGATGACTGCGAATTTCTAGGAGGACGCTTTGAGCGAAATCCCAACCGCCGTAGAACCCGACGAAGTCGTCGAGATCCAGCTCGACGGCGTGCCCGTCGACGACCTCGAGGAATGGCTCGAGACGATGCTCGTGATCCGTGAGTTCGAGGAGTCGCTCGAGCCCCTGACCACGAGCGGCAACCAGATACCCGGAAGCGTGCATCAGGCATCCGGCCAGGAGGCGGTCGCGGTCGGCGTCATGCGCGTGCTCGCGCCCGGGGACATCGTCGCCAGCCCGCATCGTCCTCATCACCACGCGCTCGCCAAGGGGATGACGCCCCGCGTCGTGATGGCCGAACTCTGGGGCCGCACGAACGGCTGTGCAGGCGGGCGTGGCGGGACGATGCACCTGAACGACTTCTCGCTCGGCTACTTCGGGTCGAACGGGATCGTCGGCGCGGCGCTGGGGATCGCAATGGGGGCGGCACTCGCCGCGAAGCTGCGGAAGACAGAGCAGGTGTGCGTCGGATTCTTCGGAGAGGGTGGCGCGAACACCGGCCGGACGTGGGAGTTCATCAACTTCGCCGCCGTGCAGAGGCTTCCGTTGATCGCCGTCTGTGAAAACAACCAGTACGCCGTGGAGACATATATCGGTCGATCGGCTGCCCTTGCCGACTCGATCGCGCGGCGTGCGGAAGGGTTCGGCCTTCCGTCCGTCCAGGTCGACGGGCAGGACGTTTGCGCCGTCTACCGAGCGACACGCGCCGCGCACGAGCGGGCCCGACGCGGCGACGGGCCGACGTTCATCGAGGCGGTCACCTATCGCTACCACGGTCACAACACGGGCGAAATTGCCAACTATCGTGAGGCCGAAGAGGTCGACCGTTGGCGCCTGACAAAAGACCCGATCGAACGGCTTCGTCGGGCACTCGAGTCGGCGGGCAAACTCGAGCTCGGGCGGTTCGACGCACTCGCGGAGAACGCGAAGGACGTCACCGCAGACGCGATCAGTTTCGCAGAGAAGTCGCCCGTACCCGACCCCGCGACGGCCACAACCGGCGTCACCGCGGTGCCGTTCGATCCGAGAGGGCCGGGTTCGCGATGAGCGAGCAGGTAACAGTCGGCCAGGCGTTCCAACAGGGAATGCGGGAGGAGATGGCACGTGACGAGACGATCTTCGTGCTCGGCACCGACCTCTTCATCCGGGGAGGTCACTTCGCACAGGTGAAAGGGATCGGGCCCGAATTCGGCCATGACCGCGTGATCGACGCGCCGATCTCGGAAGCGGCGATGGTCGCCGCCGGCGTCGGCGCGGCAATGAACGGCATGCGGCCGGTGATCGATCTCAACTTCATGGACTTCGCGTTCGGAGCGATGGACGAGATCGCGAATCAGGCCGCCAAGTCCCGCTATCTCTGGGGCAAGTCTCTGCCTCTCGTCATCCGTGCATCGTCCGGAATCGCCCTCTACGCAGCGCAGCACAACAACAGCCTCGAGGCTTGGTTCATGCACACGCCCGGCCTCGTTGTGGTGATGCCTTCGAACGCCGCGGATACGAAGGGCATCCTGAAGTCGGCGCTGCGGGGCGACGACCCTGTGATGTTCTTCATGCACAAGCGCCTGACCGGCGCCCGCGGCGAGATCGGCGGCCCGGATGACCTCGTCCCGATCGGAAAGGCGGCGATCGCGCGGCCGGGCAGAGATCTCACGGTGATCGCCTCGGGGATCGTCGTGCAGAAGACGCTGAAGGCGGCCGAGGCGCTCGCAGCCGACGGCGTCGACGCCGAAGTGATCGACCTACGGACCATCTTCCCGCTCGACATGGATCTAGTCGCCGAATCGGTACGCAAGACCGGCCGTGCAGTCGTCGTGACCGAGGAGCCCCCGTACGCGAGCGTCGCCTCGGAGCTGGCCGCTTCGATTCAGGAGGACGTGTTCGAGTATCTCGACGCGCCGGTGGCGCGCGTGACGGCGGCACACGCACCGATCCCGCACGCGCCGCAGCTGATGGAGGCACTGATCCCGCAGGTCGAGACCGTCGTCGACGCGGTCAAGCGCTCGATCGAACGCTGGCCCTCGACCGAGGGCGGGGTGTGAAGTCGTAGACCACGGACCCAGCTAGACAGGAGGTGGTACCTGGCTGAGACTAGTCGGGTTGGGCTTCGGTAAAGGGAAACGTCCCAGTCTCGCAAGGGGAAAGGGAGGGTTTACAAATGAGTCGAATTCCGAAGAAGCGAGGGCTCGGTGCACTGATCGCCGTCGGCGCTCTTTCCGCACTCCTCGCTCTTCTCCTGCCGGGCGTATCCGGCGGGAAGACCGTCAAGTCAGGCTCGTCGCATGCGAGGGTCTACAAGTTCGTTCTCAGCAACAACTTCCTCGGGAACGACTGGCGGCCGCAGATGGAGCGGCTCGCCGTGCTGACTTCGCATCTGCCGCCGTTCAAGGGCAGGGTCTCGCTCAAGGTCGTCAACTCGCAGTCGACGACCGAGGCGCAGATCGCGGACCTCAACAACATCGTCGCGTCGAAGCCTGACGTGATCCTCGTCGATGCAGGCTCTCCGACCGCGCTCAACCCGACGATCGCTCGGGCCTGCGCGGCCGGGATCAAGGTCATCTCGTTCGACCAGATAGTGACGGCGAGGTGCGCCTGGAAGGTGGGCCAGGATCACAGCCCCGGCCAGCGGGCGATCGGCCAGTGGATGGCCAAGACCCTCAAGAACACGGGCGGCATCTTCGTCGACCGCGGTCTCCCGGGCGCTCCGATCTCGGCCGTCATCCACGACAGCTTCCTCGAGGGCCTGAAGAAGTACGGCCCGAATGTCAAGGTCCTCGCCGAGTACGACGGCAAGTACTCGATCGGGCCCGAGCAGCAGGCGGTCTCGGCGCTCCTCGCCGGTCACTCCGACGTCGCCGGCGTGATGACGCAGGGCTACTGCACGCCGATCTTCAACGCCTTCAAGCAAGCGGGGTTGAAGAACGTCCCGTGCACCGCCTACGGCTACAACGGTGAGCTCGTCGCGTGCGCGAGGCTGAATACGCCGTGCGCGATTCTGAGCGGCTCTCCGGTCGTGATCCAGATCGCGATGAAGCTCGGCCTGAACGCGATGGACGGCAAGGCCGTTCCGACCAGGAGCACGCAGGTCCCGGTTCCATGGACCCTGTACGTCTCGGGTCCTCCGATAACGATCCAAAACCCGGGCGGGGTGGTCCAAAGGATCGTCATCGGGAAGAACGCGTTCCCCGCCCTCGCTCCGGGGCTCGCTCTTCCGTACACGCTTCCCCAGTACAAGATCACTCCGCAGCAGGCAGCGGCCAAGCGCTAAGACGCAACAGCGGTTGACCGAGGAAGGTCAGATTCAACCGTCGGCGAGGACTGGGTCTCCGGACCTAGTCCTCGCCGACATTTTCAAGGCGTTCGGCGGCGTCCATGCCGTCGACGGCGCGAACCTCGAGTGCCATGCGGGTGAGGTTCACGGCCTGATCGGCGAGAACGGCGCCGGCAAGAGCACACTGATCAAGATCCTCTCTGGTGTCTTCCCCGCGGACGGGGGCGACATCAGACTCCGCGGCGAGCTACTGGCACCGCGAACCCCTGCCGAGGCCGCCAGCTACGGGATCGGCACCGTCTTCCAGGAGCTGAGCCTGATCCCGCATCTGACCGTCGCCCAGAACCTCTTCTACGGGATCGAGCCGCGTGTCCGCGCGACCCGGATCAGCATGCGCGCTCTCCGCTCGGCCGCGCGGCAGGCCCT
>JBKPRD010000134.1:0-7077 GCA_046734415.1 Actinomycetota bacterium
GGTCCCGATCTGGACGACGCTCCAGACGGCCGGGTAGATCGCCGCGACGAGCCCGATCGACGCGACGCTGGCGCCGTTCGCCGCCAGGAAGAGCGGAACGAGACCCCAGGCAAGGCCGTCGTTCAGGTTGTTGACCAGTCCCGCCTGGGAGCACGCGCGCAGCGCCGGCTGGCGGTATGTCGCACGTGCAAATGCCTCACGGAACCGCGGCGGCGCTTGATCGGTTGGCGCGCTGTCGCGCGACTGCTCCAGTGCGACGTGACCGCTCGTGTCGCGGACGAAGAGAACCGAAAGGAGCAGCCCGGCCACTGCGATCGCCGCGCCCGCGACAACCATGACGTCGCGAGGCGCGAACGTCGAGGCGAGCAAGCCAGTCAGCCCGGCGGCGAGCGCGACGCCGCCGTAGCCGGCGGCCTCGTTCAGTCCCAGTGCGAAGCCGCGTCGTTTCGGACCGACAAGGTCGATCTTCATTACGACCGTCATCGACCATGCAAGTCCCTGGTTCACGCCCAGCAGCACGTTCGCGGCGACGATCCAGCCCCAGCTGGGCGCGACGCCAATCAGGAGCGGGACGGGCAGCGCAACGACCCACCCGGCGATCAGGAGCCGACGCCGTCCGAAGCGCTCGGCGAGCGCGCCCGCGCCGAGGTTCGTAAACGCCTTGGCGATTCCGAAGGCGACGATGAACGACAAGACCGCCGTGTCCGAATCGACATGGAAGTGCTCGCGCCCGACGAGCGGCAGCGTCGAGCGTTCGAGCCCGACCATCGCGCCGACGAACGCATTGACGGCGACCAGGAGCGCGAACTGAGAAGCGTTCTCGCGCAGCCCTAACTGGACGCGCTTCGTCACGCCTCGGCGAGCGTGCCGCCCGAGAGGTTCGCCGCGATGGTCGCGGCCTGATGCTCGGGAGCGGGCGGCAGGTCTTCCAAGATCTCGGCGACGAAGGCATCCTCGTCGTGCACCTGCAGCGCCGGATTGAATCGCCGCTCGAATCCGATCGTCGACGCAGGGTGGGCCGACAGGCCGCGACCGCAGACCGAGCCCGAGTAGTGCCCCGGATAGAGCAGGAGATAGTCGGGCAGCGCGAGCAGGCGCCCGGTCAGCGAGCGGTAGAGCGCCCGCGCGAGCTCTTCCGCCGATCCCGCGCCGTGCGCGTGCAGATCCGGCCGACCCGCGTCACCGACGAGCAGCGAGTCGCCGGTCAGGACGAACCAGGGCTCGTCGCCACGTACCCGGTCGGTCACGAGGTAGGTGTGATGCACGGGCGCGTGACCGGGGGTCGCGATTGCCTCGATCTCGGTGTTGCCGAGCACGACCCGCTCGTGATCCGCCAGCGCAACGTGTTCGAACTCGACACCCGCACCGGCTGGCAGGTACGCCGTCGCTCCGGTACGCCGGACGAGCTCCGGTAGGCCGGAAACGTGATCCGCATGCACATGCGTGTCCAGGACCGCAACGATCGGAGCACCCTGCGCGTCGGCCACGGCGATGTAGTCGTCGACGAGGTCGATGTGCGGATCGACGACCGCGAACTTCGAGTGCGTCTTGCAGCCGAAGAGATACGAGGCGCAGGCGGTCGAGTCGTTCAGCAGCTGGCGGAAGAACATGCTTGACAAGTTATCAAGTGTTCGCTTGAATAGCAATGGATGGCCAAGGCAGCCCAGAAAAAGGCCCTGTTCGACGCGATCGCGATTATGGGCAAGGCGTTCTCGAGTCCGACGAGGCTTGAGCTCCTCGATCTTCTTGCACAGGCCCCGCGTACGGTCGACGAACTCGCGAACGCGAGCGGCCAGTCGAACGCGAACGCGTCCCAGCACCTCCAGGCGCTGCACGCCGCCGGGTTGGTCACACGCGAGCGCGAAGGGACGAGCGTGCGCTACTCACTCGCCGGAGACGAGGCCCTCGCACTCTGGTTGGCCGTACGGAACGCCTCGGTGGCCCAGCTCGGCGAAGTTGAACGAGCTGCGCGCAACTACCTCGGCCCGGACGTCGAAACGATCAGCCGCCAGGAGCTCGTCGAGCGCCTCGGCCGCGGCGACGTGGTACTCGTCGACGTGCGCCCACTGGCGGAATTCGAAGCCGGCCACATCGAAGGCGCGCTCTCGATCCCGATCGACGAGTTCGCCCAACGCTTGGCGGAACTCCCCGCGGAGCATGAGGTCGTCGCGTACTGCCGCGGCCCGTTCTGCGCGTACGCGCACGACGCCGTACGCCAGCTCCACACAGCTGGACGCGAGGCAAAGCGACTTGATGTCGGTTGGCCGGAATGGCGACTCGCCGGTCTGCCATCGGGGGACACCCGAGCCGCATAGATGCTTGATGTCCTGCTGTCGGCTACAGGCCCAGGTCGACGTTCCCCCGGAGACCCTCTGGGAACTGGTAGGGAACGTCGACCGCCACCCCGAGTGGTGGCCGCGTGTCGTCGATGTGCAGTGCGAGGGGCTCGAGCAGGGCTGCACCTACCGCCAGGTCTTTCAGTCACCGATGGGCGTCGTCACAACCGATGTCTCTGTTGAACGGCTCGAGGGCTGCCACGAGCTCACGCTCCGCTGCTTGGACACCGGCACCTACGCCCACTGGCTCATGGCCGAGGCGCAGGGCGGCACGTTCCTGGACGTGGAGTTCGGACTTGACCCGCAGACGACGCGGACGCGGGTCTTCGACATGGTCGCCGGCAGGCGCTACTTCCGCCGCTGGCTCGAGGAATCCATCGATGCACTACGGACCGCCGCGGCAGAGAGGCCCGCGGCGTAGGAAGGAGATCAGATGGGACGAGTAGTGATCGGCTGCAAGCACGGCGACGAGAGTCCCGACTCTGTGGTCACGGCATATCTGACTGCAGGAGCTGCACTCGACCGCGGTGACGAGGTCGTCATGTGGCTCACCTCGGACGGCGTCAGGCTCGCCCTCGACGGCTACGTCGCGCCAATCCGCGAGGGGATGGAACCCCCCGTCCAGCGGGTCCACGATCAGTTCGTCGAAAAGGGTGGCCGCTTCTATGTGTGCCCGGTCTGCTTCAACGACCGCGAGCTGGACGAGAGCGAACTCGTGACCAACGCGGAGATGAAGGGCGCGTCGCCCCTGATGGAGTTCGTCGGCGACGGCGCGACGGTCTTCAACTACTGATGAGCGCCAAGGAGCTCCCAGTCGACGTCGATGTCCTCCGGGATGAGATCCAGAAGACGTACACCGATGTCTCTGCGCAGCCTGGCGAGGACTTCATCTTCCCCACCGGGCGCGGCTGGGCCGAGGATCTCGGCTATCCGCAACCCGAGCTCTCGAATGTTCCGGACGCCACCGTCGGGAGCTTCGCGGGCGTTGCGAACCCGCACGTGCTCGGGCGGATCGAGGAGGGCGCAACCGTCCTCGACCTCGGCTGCGGTGCGGGCACTGACCTGCTGATCGCGGCGCAGATGGTCGGCACGGAAGGACACGTCATCGGGGTCGACATGACGCCGGCGATGCTCAAGGTCGCCGCCGCGAGCGCACGGGAAATGGGAGTCGGCGATCGAGTCGAGCTGCACGAGGGCCTGATCGAGCATCTCCCCCTCCCCGATGCCGAGGTCGACATCGTGATCTCGAATGGCGTGATCGACCTGGTGCCGGACAAGGATGCCGTCTGCGCCGAGATCGACCGCGTTCTCAAGCCGGGCGGACGACTCCAGTTCGCCGACGTTGTCATCCACACGGAGGTGTCTGAGGACGCGCGGAAACGCATCGAGCTCTGGACCGGGTGAATTGCGGGGGCGCTCCTCGAAGGGGAGCACGCCCGCCTGCTGGTTCAGCTGGGCTATACGGACATCAAGCAAGGAGATCTGGTCGATACCTACGGGCGCTCGTCCTCTGAGGACACGCGCCGCAAGGCGGCGAAGTTCGGCGCGATGGGATCGACCATCAGAGCAACCAAACCTCGGGGGTGAGAGATGGAGTCAATTCGAACCGCAATGGAAACGGCGTGCGCTCATCTGGCCGAGCACCCGGACGCCGCTATCTCGACGGACGCCGCAGCGACCGCTGTGGGCGAAGGAGGCCTTCGCTTTCGCGTTGAAGGACCAAAGGGTGCTGTGGCGACCGACATGGCGACGTCGGTCGGAGGCGGCGCGAGCGCGCCGACTCCTGCGTGGCTGATGCGAGCGGCGTTGGCCTCGTGCGACGCAACCCTGATTGCGATGGAGGCGGCGCGTGACGGAGTCGAGCTGACCGACCTGAAGGTCACGGTCGACAGCGAATCGGACTTTCGCGGTGTGCTCGGAGTCGACGACTCCGTTCACGCCGGCCCGCGTTCAGTTCGCGTCTGCGTCGAAGTGGCCGCAGCCAACGCTTCGGACGATCAGCTGCGCGAAATCGTTCGTCGGGCGGAGCTGCGATCGCCGGTCCGCGACGCGATCGTGCGTGAGGTATCGATGGGGACGGAGATCGTTACTGGCGTAGCCGCCTGAGCCGAGCCCCGACACACCCGCGGGCGTCGTCACGAGCGCGATCAGGAAGGCACAAACGGCCCCGACGGGCCATTCCACGGCACGCAGCCAAGCTACACGCCACCCTGCCGCTTCCGTCGGAAGCCGGAGTCATCTACTTCCGCGGCGGTGGCCCATGGGTGGCCCCAACTATCGAAATGCAGCTGGTTCGAAACCACGAACCGCATAAGCGTGCGGTCCTGGACAACGGGCCCGGCAGGATTCGAACCTGCGACCTAGGGATTAGAAGTCTGCGTCATGCAGCTTCTTCCAGGTCGGTTCACGTTTCGTGAGCGGGCACACGTTGGCTGAGGTCGGGACACATCTCGGCATTTCGGGACACGCTCGGGACACAGTTAGCGCTCAGGGTGCCAGCCGCTGCGGCGCGATCGCCAACCCAGCCGCCGCGGGACGTTGGCTGGTCGCGCCGCCGGGCCCGAGACGGAGAGGCCGGACAGAGGTGAAGTGCTGCACGTGTTCACTCGAGCCCCTGTTCGTACGGGACGAGCACTCCCCTCGCCCAAGCCCAAAGACCGACGAGCAAGCCTTGGATAGCCGACTCCCCTTCGTCCTCGCCGGATCGGCCGACTCCATAGCGCTCGTTCAGCGCGTCGATCTCGCGGCGAGCGGCGGGCGTCGGAAACAACGTCTCGAATTCTTCGGGCGACGCCCACTCGTATTCGGCGTTGAGAGCGGCGGCACGGCACTGGAGGGTCCGATAACGGTCCTCCCCCGCTACATCGTTGCCCGCAACAACCTCGTCGACACCCTCGCGCGCCTCTGCGGCAATCGCGCGGAGCTCGGCGATCGCACGCGCATCCACGGCGTCGTTTTTACAGGCTCTCGCCAGGCCTCTGGAAAACGATCTCGGGAACGATGCAAGCCGGCGAGAGACGCAGAATGAATCGCACACCCTCCGCGATGTCCTCGGGACGCATCATCTCGGCCGCGTCGACGCTCTCCTTGATGAACTCGCTCATGTCGGTGTCCACGAAGCCCGGGCAAAAGGCAACGGACTTGACACCCTCGGCGTTCAGCTCCTTGTTCATCGCCTGGGTGTAACCGACAACTCCGGCCTTTGTCGCCGAGTAGACCGACAGCCAGGGTTGGCCAGACTTGCCCGCGAACGACGAGAGATTGACGACCAAGGCCTTGCCGTGTTCCGCGCCGGCGGCGCGCAACATCTCGGCGCACTCGCGGTAGAAGAGAACGATCGCTCGCAGGTTGACCGCGATCTGCATGTCGATGTACTTGCTCTGCTGCTCGGCGACGGCGGCGCCGATCCCGACCCCGGCGTTGTTGACGAGAACGTCGAGGCGGCCAAAGCGCTCGCGGTGGCGCTGCACGACGGTCTTGATGCCGTCTTCGTCGGCCATGTTGGCGGCAATGGGCTCGACCTCGTAGCCCTTGTCGCGAAACTCCGCCGCGGTCGTCTCCAAGGTGTCCGGTTTCCGCGCGCTGATCGTCAGCGAGTACCCGTCCTCGCCCAGGGCTTCGGCGATCGCACGACCGATTCCCCGCGATGCGCCTGTGACGATTGCTGCTCGCTCCGACATCCGGCCCCTTCGTCCGACTGCAGAAGCCGGGCACGCTAGATCATCCGCGGCGAACCGGGACGGACGTGGCGGGGCACGGCCGTCCCGGTTAGCGCCGGAGCTGCCCACGGCACGCCGAGGAGGGATTCGCGTGCGTCGCGGGAGCCGGAGCGAATCTGACTTGACTTCGCTTTTGCCAACTGTACTTCAAATGCTGATCGGATGCATCGCAACGGCTTGCGTGGTCACTTGACACGAATTCAGTTTGGGAGTATTGTGCGCAGCCTAGGAGGTTGTGATGAGCCACGATCAGGTGGTCAACGAACTACTGGAGCGCCGGGCACGGCGTGAAGCACGACAGCGCCAGGTCGAGCGCGGCTGGATGTCCGACGAACTCTCGGACGCCTGGCGCGCCGCTCAGGACGAGGCGACAAACGCGTACGAGCTGTGGAGCGAGCTTCCGGGCCGCGACGCCTACGCCGTCTACCGCGCGGCGCAGGACCGGGCCGACGAGGCGCAGGATGCGTTATGGCAGCAGCACATCCTCACCACGGTCGCCCCCGGGTATGAGGGGTGGATCACCTCATGAGGGCTCTGATGCCTCACGCTCCGGCACGAAGCGTCCGCGCCCGCGACGCGGTCCTCCGGCCGACGGTCGGCGGCAGGCGCGCACCCGTCACCGCCCGTGGCCGCGCGGCCCTCGACGAGTCCCGGCGCCGTCTGCACCTCACCGGGCTCCAACTCGAGGTCTCCCAGGTCGCCGGGAGCACGCGCTGACAACGCTCGAACTGGTCGGCGACTCTGCCGTAGTCACCGGCGCCGGCCAAGGCCTCGGCTACGACATCGCCCGTCACCTGATGGCCGCGGGCGCCGACGTGCTCGTCCTCGAGATCGACAGGGACCTGGCGGAAGACGCTGCCGCCTCGCTCACGAGCGACCATCCTGGGCGGCGGGCAGTTGCGTTCGCCGGCGACGTCTCGAACGAAGACGACGTGCGTTCGGCATTCGACGTCGCCGTCGAGGAACTCGGCCCGCCGCAGATCCTCGTCAACAACGCTCTCTACAACCTGCTCAGCCCGATC
>JBKPRD010000135.1:0-13316 GCA_046734415.1 Actinomycetota bacterium
CACGCGACGCGGCGGTGGATCGCCTGCCGCCTCGAGTTCAGGGGCTGGCACCGCGGCCCCCTGCTGCAGCCGGGCAAGTTCACCGAGCTCTTCTTCCTGGACGAGGCGACCGCATTCGCCGCAGGGCACCGCCCGTGTGCGCTCTGCCGCCGTGCCGACTACACCCGGTTCCTGGAGCTCCTCGGCGCGACCGGCGCCGACGCCCTCGACGAGCGGCTGCACGCGGAGCGCCTCGAGCCTCACGAGACGCGCTTGGACGACCTGCCGGACGCGTCGTTCGTCCTCCACGACGCCGAGCCGTACCTCGTCCTCGGCCGTCGCCTCCTGCGGTGGACGCCGGGCGGCTACGACATGTCGATCCCCAGGCGCGGCGGCCGAGCGCGCGCGATCACCTCGCCCTCGTTCCTCACCGTCCTCGACTCCGGCTGGGAGGGCGGGGTGCCGCTCCTGCATCCGAGCGCTAGCGGGTGACGTCGAGAAAGAAATCGAGCGGCGCCCCGACCAGCACCTCGAGGATGTGGCCGATGACGTAGCCGGCGAGGCCGCGCTCCTCGGTGTCCTTGAACGCCTGGTGGAAGCCGGCCCTGAGCGCGGCCTCGATCGTCGAGCGATTCCAGCGGACCTGCTTCGTCCCGGCCGCGGGCACGAACGAGAGGACGAGCTCCTCGCGGGTCGTGTGCAGCCGGCATGCAGCGCCGTTCAGGCCGCTGAGCGCCAACCGCTGCACCTCGCCGTCGAGGCCGCCGCCCTTGAAGGCCGGCTTCTCGGTGCAGGGGTTCGTCAGGTGAGAGTTCCCGAAGCCGATCGCGCCGGTCGAGAGCTCGACCACGATCAGCGCGAGCGCGGCCGCGAGGAGGACTGCGATCCGCCTCACGCCGTCCTCCGCAGACGCAGCAGCGGGACGAGCGCGAGCAGCGCGAACAGCGCCGCGAGCGCGAACGACGACCGAAACCCGCGGGTCAGCGCCGACTCCAGAGTGTTGACGAGGTCGTCGCGCGCATCCCGAACGTTGTCGTCCGTCCGCGCGCCCGCCTCTTCGAACGGCTTGCCGAGATCCGGCACCTCGCCCTTCTGCGCGTTCTGGAGCGCATCGCGGAGCGCAAGCGCGATCGGCACCTTCTTCCGGATCGGGATGTTCGCGTCGAGGACCGCCTTCGTCCCGCCGAGCAACGCCCGCTGGCCAGCATTGTCGAGCGCGCTTGTCAGCAGCGGGCCGACGAGCGCGAGGCCGAGCACGAGCCCCACATGCCTGGCCGAGACGGTGATCGCGCCGCTGCGGACGAGTCCGGCCTCCGCGTCGAGGGAGGCCCGCGTCAGCACGGGGACGGCGAGCCCGAGCCCCGTGCCGCAGAAGGCGAGCGCCAGGGCGACGAGCGCGTTCGACACGCGCGGCAGCAACGCGAGCGCGATGAGACCCGCGGCGAGCAGCGCCGCCCCGCCACCGACCGCCGCCGGCGCCGACATGCCGCGTCCGACCCAGCGCGCCGTCAGGGTCGTCAGGGGCAGCGTGCTGACGACGAGGGCACCGGTGATCGGCTCGAGGCCCCAGACGGTGATCACGAGCAGGACGGCGAGGAAGAGCGCCCCCACGAGCGCGGCGAAGACGAGGCCGAGCGCAGCGTCGGCCGCGAGCGCTCCGCGCCCACGCCGCCGCGGCGCGGGCGCCTCGTCGACGAGGACGGTCGCCGAACCCGTGGCGAGCAGCGCGACCGCCGCGACCGGCGCCTGGACGACGAAGATCGCGCGCCAGTCGAAGAGCTGGGTGAGGACGCCGCCGAGGAAGGGGCCGAGCGCCGCCCCGAACACGGCGACCGTCGTCCACAGCGCGGCCCCGCGCGCACGCGAGCCGCGGAGACCGCCGAGCAGGGCGAGCGATGTCGCGAGCAGGAGCGCGGCTCCCAGTCCCTGCACGCAGCGGAAGGCGATCAGAGCGGGCAGGCTCCAGGCCGCGGCACAGCCGATCGACGCCGCGGTGAAGAGCGCGAGCCCGACGCGCGCCCAGAGGCGCGGGTCGAGCCGGCGGCCGACCAGCGCGATCGCCGCCGCGACCACCGCGACGACCAGGTTGTACGACGTGATCACCCAGGACACGCCGACGATCGTGGTGTCGAACGCGCCGTAGAGGTCGGGAAGCGCGAGGACGACGATCGACGAGTCGGCGAAGGCGACCGCGACCGATGCCGCGACCGCCGCGATCAGCAGCGTGCGCCGGTCAGGCAGGGGGCCGCTCCTGCACGCGCTCGCTCGGGTCGGCGAAACCGAAGCGCCCATAGAGGTCGTGCGCGTCGCGGGTGTGGAGCATCCACCTGACGCCCGCGAGCGGTCCGTTCACGACCATCTCGCGCACCAACTCGACGCCGAGGCCGCGGCCACGATGCTCGGGGAGAACGTAGACGTCGGCGAGGTAGGCGAGCGCGACGCCGTCCGAGAACGCCCGCGCGAAGCCCGCCTGCCGTCCCCGAGGGTCGTAGAGCCCCACCACCCGGGTCGCCTGACGGACGAGCCGCTCGACCGTCTCGCGCGGGCGGCCCTGTGCCCAGTAGGAGTGGTTGGCGAGGTAGTCGTGAACGGCGTCGACGTCTACGCGGCTCGGGTCGTCGTCGAGCTCGTAGCTCCCCTCGAGCCGGCGGATCATCAGGCGCTGAGCGTGCGCAGCCGGAAGCCGCCGTGCTCCTCGTATGACGCGCTGATCACCGCGAGCACGTCGCGCGCGCCTCGCTCGGTCAGCCCGACCATACGCGCGTCGGCGAGCGGGCTGCGAAGCAGCGCCTCCATTCCCGCCAGCCCGTCGGGCGAGAGCGCCAGGGCGCCGGCGCTGCACGCCTGGCACACGGTGCCGCCGGCCCGTGCCGAGTAGCCCGCGAGCGGGCCCTGGGCGCCGCACTCTGCGCAGCTGCCGACGTGCGGGAGATAGCCCGAAAGCCAGAGGAGCTTGAGCTGGAACGACAGCCCGAGCGGGTCGAGATCGGGCCGGGAGCCAGTCGGCGCCTGGTCGAGCAGGTCGAGGAAACGGGTCAGCGCGCCGAAGGCGCGCTCGTTGCCCTCCTGCTCGGTGAAGAGGCGAAGCATCGCCTCCGCTCCGACGAGCCCGACGGCGAGCCGCCCCGGATCCTCGCGCGTCTCGCGGTGCGAGCGCAGCAGAGTGACGCCGGTGACGGTGTGCAGCTCGCCGCTTCCCTGATGGAGCATGACCTCGACGTGGCCGAGCGGCTCGAGCCGCCCGCCGAAGCGCGACGTCGTGCGCCGGATGCCCTTCGCGATCGCGCCGATCCGGCCGCGCTCGGCCGTGTACAGGTGCAGGATCCGGTCCGCCTCCGCGTACCTGATCGAGCGGAGGACGACGGCCTCGGTCTTGTAGGGACGGCCCACGCAGCCAGTCTAGTTTCGGCCCAGGCGGGAACGGGCGATGGTGTTTATGCGTTTGAAGTCGTAGTCCTCCGGCTCACGATCTACACCACCCGCTGGTGCGGCTACTGCGTCCCTCACAGCTGACAGCCGGGGCAGTACCAGGTGCCGCGCCCCCCGGCGCGCGTCTTCTCGATCGGCGTCCCGCACCGATCACAGCCCTCCCCGGTGCGGCCGTAGACGCGGAACTCGTGCTGCATCCGCCCGCCCGCGTAGGTTCCGTCGCCGAGGTCGGCGCCCTGGCGACGGATCCCGCGCCGGAGCGCGCTGCGGATACCCGTGCGCAGCGCCGCGATCTGGTCCGGGCGTAGCTCGCCCGCTGCGCGCAGCGGATGGATGCGCGCGTGCCACAGGGCCTCGTCCGCGTAGATGTTCCCGAGCCCGGCGACCGTCCGCTGGTCGAGGATGGCGGCCTTGATGGGTGCGCGGCGCCCCTCCAGCCGGCGCGCGAGGAACGGAACGGTGAAGGCGCGGCCAAGCGGCTCGGGCCCCAGGCGGATGCGCAGGTATTCGTCGACCTCGTCCGGATCGAGCAGCGCCCACGTGCCGAACCGCCGCAGGTCCCGGTAGGCGATCCGGGTCCCGTCGTCGAGCTCGAGCACCGCGCGCTCGTGGCTCGCAGGCTCGTAGCGGAAGCTGCCGGTCATGCGCAGGTGGACGACCAGGACGTCGCCCTGGTCGAGCCGGATGACGAGGTACTTCCCGCGCCGCTCGACGCCGGCGACCCGCTCGCCCGCGAGCCGGGCGGCGACGAGCGCAGGATCCTCCGGCCGGGTCAGCCGAACGTCGTCGATCCGCGCCGAGCCGATCCGTCGCCCTTCGAGCCGCGCGGCCAACCGCCCGCGCTCGGTCTCTACCTCGGGAAGCTCGGGCACGTCAACCGATCACGTCGAGGACGATTCGGCGGTCGCGCGGCGGCTCGTCCCCGAGCTCGTAGGCGGCGAGGACGGCCGTCGCCGCCTCCGCCGCCGCTGCCTCGTCGCGCGCATGCACCTCGGCGAGGACGTCGCCGGAAGCGACTTCGTCGCCGCGCTTGCGGAGGCAGAGGACGCCGACCGCGTGGTCGATCTCGTCCTCCTTCGTCTGCCGTCCGGCGCCCAGGTGAAGCGCGGCGACGCCGATCTGGATCGCGCCGAGGCGGTCGACGACGCCCGCGGCGGGAGCCCGCACCTGCCGGACGACCGGCGCCGTCGGCAGCGCGGCCTCGTCCGGATCCCCGTCCTGGGCCCGGACCCAGCACTCGTAGGCGGCGAGCGCCGAGCCGTCGGCGACCGCCTGCTCGGCGCGGCGCCGTCCCTCTGCCTCGTCGATGCCGAGATCGGAGAGCACGAGCAGGTGCGCCACCGACTCCAGGACGAGCTCGGAGAAGTCCTCCGGGCCCTCCCCGCGGATTGTCGCGAGCGCCTCGCGGAGCTCGAGCGCGTTGCCGACGGCCCGGCCGAGGGGCTGGTCCATGTCGGTGAGCATGCACACGACCTCGCGGCCCGCGCGGCGTCCGAGCTCGATCATCGCCTCGGCGAGCGCCCGCCCGTCCTCGAGCGTCTTCATGAACGCCCCGCCCCCGACCTTGACGTCGAGCACGATCGCGTCGGCCCCGCCGGCCAGCTTCTTGGACATGATGCTCGCCGCGATCAGCGAGATGTTGTCGACGGTCGCGGTCACGTCGCGAAGCGCGTAGAGCCGCTTGTCCGCAGGGACCAGGTTCGCCGTCTGGCCGATGATCGCCAGGCCGACCTCCCGAACCTGCGCGACGAACTCCTCCGTCGTCAGCTCGATCCGGTAGCCCGGGATCGCCTCGAGCTTGTCCAGCGTCCCGCCGGTGTGCCCCAGGCCACGGCCGCTCATCTTCCCGAATGGGACGCCGCAGGCGGCGACGATCGGGCCGACGGCGATCGAGGTCTTGTCCCCTACGCCGCCGGTGGAGTGCTTGTCGACGCATCGCCGCCCCAGCGCTGCGCCGAGGTCGATTGTCTCGCCGCTCGCGACCATCGCATCGGTGAGCGCGAACGTCTCCGCGCTCGACAGGCCGCGGAAGTAGACGGCCATCAGGAACGCGGCCATCTGGTAGTCGGGTATCTCGTCGCGGGTGTAGCCGAGCACGAGCTCGCGCAGCTCCTCCGGTGCGAGCTCCTCCCCGTTTCGCTTGCGTTCGATCAGCTCAGCAGGCCGGATCGTCACGGCTCGGCGACGAAGACGACGACGTGGCGTGATGCGTCGAGCGGGCCCTCGAAATCCGGCAGGCTGCCGGCGAGGTGGCCGCGCGTCGGCACCGCCGCGACGTGCCGGGCGGCCGCGTCGCGGTCGGGGAATCTGACGGTGCCATACACGTCGCGTCGTCTGACGATCGTGAAGTGCCGCAGCAGCGCCCACTCCGCGTTCTCGGCCGTGAACCCGTCCGCCGGCGCGCCGATCTCGCCGACGAGCTCCCAGAGCTCGTGGAGATTGCGCTCGCTGCTGGTCGCGGCGACGAGGCGGCCGTCCGGCCGCAACACCCGCCGCAGCTCGCGCAGGGCGAGCTCGAGGTCGGCCGCGTGGTAGAGCATCCAGGCGGCGACAGCGGCGTCGAAGATTCCGTCGCGGAACGGCAGGTCCTGCACGTCTCCGACGATCGCCTCCACGCCGCGCTGCCTGGCCAACGCGACCATGCGCTCGGATTGGTCGAGCGCGACGACGCGCGCGTCGAGCTCCCGGGACATCCGCTCCGCGAGCTCGCCCCGGCCACAGCCGACCTCGAGGATCAGCCCCGGCGCGCCCTCGGCGACCCCGTCGAAGACGACCGAGTACGGATCGGCGCCCGTGGCGGTCGACTGGGCAGCCATGCGCGCAGCGAGGCCGCGCTCGTCGGCGTACTCCCGCCGGACGAGAGCCGGGTCGTTGAGGGCGCTCACCGCTCGACGATGGGTTGTCCGGGGAGCCTGCGGCCCGCTGGCCTGCCGCCGAGCCAGGAGTTCACGGTCGCCCCCACGTCGGCGAACTCGCCGTCGTGGCGCTGGCCGTTGGCGTTCTTCCCATGCACGTACGCGAGTAGCAGCGCGTGCTCGCGCGTGTGGTCCGTGCCCGGGGTCGTCGGATCGCAGCCGTGATCGGACGTGATGACGAGCAGGTCGCCGGGTCGGAGCGCCTCGAGCAGGTCGGGGAGGCGCCGGTCGAAGTCCTGCAGGCAGCGGTGGAAGTTGATCGGGTCGTTGCGGTGGCCCCAGAGCATGTCCGTCTCGACGAGATTCGTGAAGACGAAGCCCTCGTCGATCGTCTGGAGCAGCTCCTCGGTCTTCGTGATCCCCTCGACGTTCGACTTCGTGGGGTGGCTCTCGTCGATGTCCTGCCCGGCGAAGATGTCGCTGATCTTGCCGACGGTGTGCACCTGGACGCCGGCCTCGCGCATCAGCGTCAGGTAGTTCGGCTTGCGCGGCTCGAGCGAGAAGTCGTGGCGGTTCGGCGTCCGCTCGTAGTTCCCGGGATCGCCGATGAACGGGCGGGCGATGACGCGGCCGACGGCGTGCTTGCCGGTCAGGATCTCCCGCGCGATCCGGCTCGCGTCGTAGAGCTCCTCGAGCGGGATCGTCTCCTCGTGGGCGGCGATCTGGAACACGGAGTCGGCGGACGTGTAGACGATCCACTTTCCCGTCTGCTGGTGCTCCTCGCCGAGCTCCTGGATGATCTCCGTGCCGGACGCGGGCTTGTTGCCGAGCACGCCGCGCGCGGTGCGGTGCATGAACGGGTCGATCACGTCGTGCGGAAAGCCGTGCGGGTAGGTCGGCAGCGGCTGCGGCGTGACGATCCCCATCAGCTCCCAGTGCCCGAGCGTCGTGTCCTTGCCCTTCGAGCGCTCGATCAGCCTCCCTGCGACCGCCGGCGCGCCGGCCTGCGGCCGGCAGCCCTCGAGCTCCTCGACGTTGCCCAGGCCGAGCGCCTCCAGGTTGGGGAGGTCCAGGCCACCGACTGCGCGCGCGACGTTCCCGAGCGTGTCGGCGCCGTCGTCGCCGAACTCGGAGGCATCCGGGAGCGCGCCGGCACCGACGGCATCGAGCACGATGACGCACGCTCTGGGCATCGGGCTATTCTAGGGAGCAGGTGGACACGTTCCTGGACATGCTCGGGCTGATTCTCTTCATCGCCGCGGTGATCGCGCTGGCGGCCGGGGTGACCGCGCTGGTCGTGAAGCTCTCGCCGACGAAGGACAAGAAGGTCGAGAAGCAGCAGGCCGAGGCCGAGGCCTAGACCAGAACGCCTTCGAGCGGGACGTACTCGAGGTCGTGCGCCTCGGCGACGGCCTCGTAGGTGACCTTGCCGTCCAGCACGTTGACGCCCTTCGCCAGCGCCGGGTCGCGCGCGACCGCCTCGGCGAGCCCGTGGTCGGCGATCGTCTCACCGTACGGCAGCGTTGCGTTCGTCAGCGCCTGGGTCGAGGTGACCGGCACCGCACCCGGCATGTTCGCGACGCAGTAGTGGGTGACGCCGTCGACGACGTAGACGGGGTCGGTGTGGGTCGTGGGCCTGGACGTCTCGGCGCAGCCGCCCTGGTCGATCGCGACGTCGCAGAGCACCGCCCCGTTCTTCATCGTCTTCAACATCGCCCGCGTGATCAGCTTTGGCGCCCGCGCGCCGGGGATCAGCACGGCGCCGATCACGACGTCCGCCTCGCCCACGGACTCCTCGATCTGGAGCGTCGAGGACATGACGAGGCTGACCCGGCCCGAGAGCACTTCGTCCAGGTGGCGCATCCGGTCGATCGAGCGCTCGAGGATCGTCACGCTCGCCCCGAGGCCGATCGCGATCACCGCGGCGTTGTAGCCGACGATCCCGCCGCCGATGATCAGGACGCGCCCCGGCGCGACGCCGGCGACGCCGCCGAGCAGGAGGCCACGGCCGCCGAGCGGCTTCTCGAGGAAGTACGCGCCGGCCTGGGCGGAGAGCCTGCCGGCGATCTCGCTCATCGGCGCGAGCAGCGGCAGCGCGCCGTTCGCCGTCTCGACGGTCTCGTAGGCCACGCAGGCGGCGCCGCTGTCGACGAGCGCCTGCGTCAGCTCCGCGCTGGCGGCGAGGTGGAGGTAGGTGAAGAGGACCTGGCCCTCGTGCAGCAGGCCGTACTCGCTCGGCAACGGCTCCTTCACCTTGAGCACGAGCTCGGCCGCCCATGCGTCTTCGGTCGAGCCGATGGTTGCGCCGACCGCAGCATATGCCGCGTCCGGGAACGCGCTCCCCTCCCCCGCGCCCGCCTCGACGACCACCTCGTGGCCGCGCCCGACGAGTTCGCGCGCGCCGGCGGGTGTCAACGCGACCCGATACTCGTCGGGCTTGATCTCCTTGACGACGCCGATCTTCACCGGGGGCGGAGCTTAAGGTAGAGCAGTAACCCCGCGAGCGTCTTCGCGTCCTCGATCTCGCCGAGCCGCGACTCGATCTCCTCGATCGGCAGCTGCACGAGCTCGAGCTCCTCGTCCGCCTCGGGCGTCGCCGCGCCCGGCTGCACCCCTTCCGCGAAGAAGAGCGTCATCAACTCCCGGCAGAACCCAGGCGCAGTCCAGAACCTCGTCACCTCGCGCCACTCACCGCCGGTCAGTCCTGTCTCCTCGGCCAGCTCGCGCTGCGCCGTCGTGAGCGCCTCCTCGCCGGGCTCGAGCGTCCCCGCCGGGAGCTCGAGCAGCAGCTTCCGCGTCGCCTCGCGCAGCTGGCGGACGAGCGCGACCCGTCCGTCCTCGTCGACGGCGACGACCACGACGGCGCCGGGATGCTCCACGATCTCGCGCTCGTGGTCGCCCCAGCGCTCGAGGGTGACGGAGATCAGCTTCCCCTCGTAGACGGGACGCGCCGAGTCCGGCTTCACCCGAGCAGCCTCCGGGCGGCCACGCCTGCCGCGTACGCCGCGCCGAAGAAGGCCGTGTCCTCGTCCCGGCCGCGGCCCATGTGCGAGAGCGGCAGCCCCTCGCAGGCCTCGCGCCACCCCTCGGCGTCCGCCTCCTCGGCGACGACCACGTCGCCGAGGCAGAGGTCGAGGACGGCGCGCGTGTGGTGGGAGACGCCCTGGTGTCGATCGCGCGGGTCGGCCTCGGAGACACGCACCGCGACCACCGCCCGCCCGCCGAGACCGAGCGCCGCATTCGCGGCGGCCGCCGCTGCAAGGCCGCCGTGGCCCAGCCGCGAGCCGGTGCCGACGATCCCGGGCCCGATGGAGCAGACGGCGACGTCGTGGCCGGACGCCTTCGCCCAGGCGAGAGCCGACCAGGCGTTCACGCACTCGACGTCGCCGCCGAAGCAAGCGCCGACCGACGCCGTCGCGGCGAGCAACCCCCGCTCGGCGAGCGCACGAACCGTGTCCGACAGCGCAAGGGGGAGCGCGCCCCCCTCCAGCTGGACGTAGGCGACCTCGAGCCCGGCGAGCGCCGCGCACACCGGCGCGAGCTGGCCGTGCACCGAGCAGCACACGACCGGCATCCCGTCGAGCCGAGCATCGGGCAGGTGCTCTTCGGCGTGCGGAGCGGCCGCCTGCAGCGGCGTGTACGGCAGCTTGACGACATGGGCTCCCGGCACCGCCGGGAAGCCGAGGCCGCGCGTCAGATTCAGGTAGAGGACGTCGAAGCCGCCGGACCCGAGGCCGAGCAGGCGAGCCTGCGTGTTGACGACGACGTCGTCTCCGAGGGCGACCGGCCCCGTCAGCGTCGGGTAGGCGATACAGGGCTCGCCGTCGACCTCGATCCGCGCGAGGCCCTCGTGACGCTCGACGACGGCGGTGACCGCACCGCGCCGGAGGCTAAGCGGCACGCGCTTCCTCGAGGAGCGCGAGCGAGACGTCCACCATCGCCTCGAGATCGGCGACGGCGATGTGCTCGTGCGGGCTGTGGATCTCCGCCATCCCGTTCGACAGGTTGACGCACGCGAGGCCGCGCATGTTGAAGACGTTCGCGTCCGCGCCGCCGCCGCACAGGGAAAAGATCGGCTCGCGGCCGGTACGCTCCAGCGCCGCCCGCGCCAGCCTGACCGGCTCGTCCTCGCGGCGGAAGCGGTAGCCGCGATAGCCCGACTCCACGCTTGTCTCGACCTCGCAGCCGGTCAGCGAGGCGGCGAACGTGCAGGCTTCGAGCATCTCCTGCACGACCTCGGCCAGCTTGCGCTCGTCGTGGGAGCGCGCCTCCGCGCTGAACGAGCAGCGGTCTGGGACGATGTTGCGCGCGACGCCGCCCGCGATCGTGCCGACGTTGGCGGTCGTCTCCTCGTCCAGGCGGCCGACGCGCATGTCGGCGATCGCGCGCCCGGCGGCCGCGATCGCGGAGCGTCCGTCCTCGGGAGCGATGCCGGCGTGCGCCGCCCGTCCGACGAACGTCACCTCCATGATCGTCGCGTGCGGCGCGCCGAGGATCACCTCGCCGATCGGTCCCGCCATGTCGTAGACGTACCCGAGGCGAGCTGCGAGCCGCCCGCAGTCGAACGCCGCCGCGCCCTTCAGCCCGACCTCCTCCTTCAGCGTGAAGACGAGCTCGAGCCCCGCGTGCGGGCGGTCCCCCTCGACGAGCCGTCGCGCCGCCTCGACCATTGCCGCGACGGCCGCCTTGTTGTCGGCACCGAGGATCGTCCCGCCCGCGTTGCGCACGACGCCGTCCTCGACAACGGGTTCGATCGGCCCCGTCGGCTGCACCGTGTCGAGGTGGGCGCACAGGAAGAGCGGCGTTCCCTCGTCGGTCGGCGGGAGGCGGCAGTAGAGATTGCCCGCGTTCGAGCCGATCCGCCTACCCGCCTCGTCCTCGTCGACCTCCAGCCCGATTCCGCGGAGCTCGGCGGCGACCCGGTCGGCGACCGCACGCTCGTCACCGGGCGGCGACGGCAGCGCGGCGAGGTCGAGGAAGAGGTCGAGGACGCCCAACAGGACGATCTTAGGCTCACGCCTGTGCGTTCATCCAGAGCAGCTTGGGCAACGCCAAGGGCGCGCGGTCGATCGACCGCGCGCTCGTTCTGCTGAAGAAGGCCGGCTACCAGCGTCGGCCGAGCGACTACGCGGCGGCGGCCCGAACCGCCGCCTGCCGCGCCCGTGCCCGCTCGTGCGCCGTCCCGACGAACTCCCGGAAGAGCGGCGCCGGGCGCGTCGGGCGAGACTTGAACTCCGGGTGGAACTGGCTTGCGACGAACCACGGGTGGTCGGGCAACTCGACGATCTCGACGAGCCGTCCCTCCTGGAACGTGCCGGAGACGACGAGGCCCGCGTCGACGAGCTGCTGCCGGTAGTGGTTGTTGACCTCGTAGCGGTGCCGGTGCCGCTCGTGGATCACCGGCTCCCCGTAGGTCTCGTGCGTGTGCGTGCCTTCGGCGATCTCGACCGCTTGGGCGCCGAGCCGCATCGTCCCTCCCAGATCTTCGACTTCCTTCTGCTCGGGCAGGAGGTCGATCACCGGATACGGCGTCTCCGGGTCCATCTCGGTCGAATTGGCGCCGTCGAGCCCCACGACGTGGCGGGCGAACTCCGACACGGCCACGTGCATCCCGAGGCAGATCCCGAGGTACGGGATCTGCTGCTCCCGCGCGACGCGGCAGGCGAGGATCTTCCCCTCCCACCCGCGTGAGCCGAAGCCGCCGGGGACGAGCACGCCGTCGACCTGCTCGAGCTCGCGCTGTGCCTCCTCGAGCGACATCCCCTCGGCGTCGACCCAGCGGACGCGCACGTGGCAGCCGTGGTGGATGCCGGCGTGCTTCAGCGCCTCGTGCACCGAGAGGTAGGCATCGTGCAGCTTCACGTACTTGCCGACGAGCGCGATCTCGACTGTCCCGCCGCGCTGCCGGATCCGCTCGGTCAGCTCATGCCACTCGCCGAGCTCCGCCTCGCCATCGGGCAGCCCGAGCTTCTCGCAGACGAGGTCGTCCAGACCCTGTTCCTGGAGCGCGGCTGGGACGAGGTAGACGTCGGAGACGTCCTCGTTCGCGATCACCTCGCGCGGCTCGACGTCCGCGAAGAGCGCGATCTTGTCGCGCACGTCGGTAGAGATCGCGTCGCGCGAGCGGCAGACGATGATGTCCGGGTGGATACCGATGCGGCGCAGCTCGTTGACCGAGTGCTGCGTCGGCTTCGTCTTCAGCTCCCCCGCCGAGTCGACGTACGGTACGAGCGTGACGTGCAGGTAGACCACGTTCTCGGGCCCGGCCTCGCGGCGAAACTGGCGGATAGCCTCGAGGAACGGCAGCGACTCGATGTCGCCGACCGTTCCGCCGATCTCGGAGAGGACGATGTCGCAGTCCGTCGCCTCGGCCGCGCGCCGGATGCGCTCCTTGATCTCGTTCGTGATGTGCGGGATCACCTGGACCGTCGAGCCGAGATACTCGCCGCGCCGCTCCTTGCGGAGCACCGAGTACCAGATCCCGCCGGCGGTGTGGTTCGACGTGCGCGAGAGGTTCTCGTCGACGAAGCGCTCGTAGTGGCCGATGTCGAGGTCGGTCTCGGCGCCGTCCTCGGTGACGAACACCTCGCCGTGCTGGAACGGGCTCATCGTCCCCGGGTCGACGTTGATATACGGGTCGAACTTCTGGACCTGGACCTTCAGCCCGCGCGCCTTCAGCAGCCGGCCGAGGGAGGCGGCGGTGATGCCCTTGCCGAGCGACGAGACGACCCCGCCCGTGACGAAGACGTACTTCGTGGGGCGCGCGCTCAGGGCTGTCTCCCGAGCCGGTCGAGGTCGCGGAGGACCGGCGTCCGCTCGATCAGCTCGCCGAGCGAGCGTACTTCACCGAAGAGGTTGAGCCCGGCCAACGCCCCGATCGCCAGCCATCTGCTCCGCCCCGCGAGACGATCCACGGAATTCAAGCCTAGCAGAGCGCCCAGCGCGTTCGACCCCGCATCTCCCAGCATCGCCATCTCCTGGAGATCGTACGGAGCGAGTATGACAGCGGGCAGTATTGTTGTCCGTAGAGGCAACGCAGCGAGCATGTAGGCC
>JBKPRD010000136.1:0-8920 GCA_046734415.1 Actinomycetota bacterium
AGAGAGTGACTGCCTGGCGTTCATCGGCCAGGCGCTTGAATCGCTGAAACGCAGCGCGGAGCTCGTCGGGCTCGAGCTCGACCCCCGCCTCGGCACACGCGCGCGCGAAGGCGTGGCGGCCGGAGTGCTTGCCGAGCGGCAGCGTCATCGTCAGCCCCAGCTCGGTCGGGTCGATGATCTGGTACGTCGCCGTGTCCTTCAGCATCCCGTCCTGGTGGATGCCGGCCTCGTGCGCGAACGCGTTCGCGCCGACGATCGCCTTGTTCCGCTGGACGGCGTACCGGGTCAGCCGCGAGACCAGTGCGGAGGTCGTGCCGATCTCGCCGACGTCGACGCCGACCTCGACGTCGAACACGTCGGCGCGGACACGGAGCGCCATCACGACCTCCTCGAGCGCCGCGTTCCCGGCCCGTTCGCCGATGCCGTTCACCGTGCACTCGACCTGCCGCGCGCCGGCGGCGACGCCCGCGAGCGTATTCGCGGTCGCGAGCCCGAGGTCGTCGTGGCAGTGGACCGAAAGGGCGACCCCGTCCAGCTCGGGGCACCGCTCCCGCACGTCGGCGAGGAACGCCGCGTACTCGGCCGGCAGGCAGTAGCCGACCGTGTCCGGCAGGTTGATCGTGGTCGCGCCTGACCGGATCGCCGCTCGGCACACCTCGGCGAGGAACTGCGGCTCCGAGCGGGTCGCATCCTCCGCCGAGAACTCGATCTCGTCGACGCGCCCCTGCGCGGAGGCGACGGCCGCGCGCGCCTGCTCGAGCACCTCTGCGGGCTCGAGGTGCAGCTTGCGCTCCATGTGGATCGGGCTCGTCGCGATGAAGACGTGCAGGCGCGAGCGCCGAGCGTCCGCGAGCGCCTCCACCGCCGCCGCGACGTCGTCGCGCTGCGTGCGCGCGAGCGCCGCCACCGTCGGGCGCTCGACGGTGCGCGCGACCGCCCTGATCCCCTCGAAGTCTCCCGGCGAGGAGATCGCGAAGCCGGCCTCGATCACGTCCACGCCGAGCCGTTCGAGCTGCGCGGCGATCTCCGCCTTCTCGTAGGGCTGAAGGGCGATGCCGGGCGACTGCTCGCCGTCTCGAAGCGTGGTGTCGAAGATCGTGATCCTGCGTGTCTGCAACTCGCGTACCTCCTCAGCGGCCTCGAAGCGGCCGCACTAGTCCTGTGGTTCGGTGGACGTGTGCGCCGACCGGCGCGTGGTACGCGTGCTCCCCCTAGCGGGGGAGAATGACGAGGATCGAAACGAGGCCGTTCCCGGCCACGCGAACAGGTGCGGAACTCGTCCTCATCGTCCGTCGAGTGTGGTCGGCGCCGCCCCGGGCGTCAAGGGCGTTTTGCACTTTGCGGTGAACCGCCGTTTGACTCCGTCAGGCTCGGCCGCTTTACTTTCTGTAGCCGATGCGCCGCGCCGACGAGAACATCTTTTCGATTTCGTTCATTCTCGTCACGAGCGCGCTCAAGGCCGTTCGCTAGTCGGCGCTCCGTCCTCCCGCCTCCCGCCGGCTAGCTGACTCCCACAGAGGCGGACTCTCCATCGAGAGAAAGGAAGCACTCGTGCTCTCCCGCACCACTCATAGGCAGGTGCCACCGTGAGATCCGGCCCCCGCGGCGGCGGGCTCGTCTGGACCCACGACACGATCCTGTACGCGCTCGAGCTGTGGGTGCGCCGGCACGGCCGCCCGCCGGCCGCGCGCGAATGGGATCGCGCCGGCGAGGACCATCCGTCGCGGCAGACCGTGCAGCGCGTCTTCGGACGCTGGAATCGCGCGATCCACGCCGCCGGCCACCGCCCTCGCCGCCCCGGCGAGCGCCGCGAGCGCCCTCCGGCGGGACTGCGCGACGAAAGCGGGCGGTTCCTGTCGCCCCAGAGCGAGACCGCCTAGTGCACCGGTTCGGCCCAGCCGTCGAGCGCGACGCATGCGGGATCGGCTTCGTCGCCGACTCGCGCGGCCGGGCCTCGCGCGAGATCGTCGACTGCCTGCTCGAGGGCCTGCACAACGTGCGGCACCGGGGGGCGACCGCGGCCGACGGGAAGACCGGTGACGGCTCGGGCGTGCTGCTGCCGCTCCGACCCGGAGGCCCCTTCGGGCCGGGCGTCGCCGGCTCGGCCGGCGACGGTTCCAGCCTCGGCGTGGCGATGGTCTTTCTCCGCGACGACGGCGCCCGGACGGCGATCGAGGATGCCTGCCGGGCCGAGGGGCTCGAGCCCCTCGAGTGGCGCGAGGTGCCCGTCGGCCTCGACGCCCTCGGCGAGGGCGCGCTGGCGACGATGCCGCGGATCGAGCAGCTCCTGCTCCGCCCGTCGCAGGACGAGGACGCTGAGCAGCGAGCCTTCCGTGCCCGCCGCCGCGCCGAGCGCGCGGCCGGCTCCTCGGCCTACATCGTCTCGCTCTCGTTCCGCACCGTCACCTACAAGGCGCTCTGCGCGGCGGAGCACCTGGCGGACTTCTACCCCGACCTGCGCGACCCCCAGCTGGCGGTCCCGTTCGGGATCTTCCACCAGCGCTACTCGACGAACACATCCCCGTCCTGGGAGCGCGCGCAGCCGTTCCGGCTCCTCTGCCACAACGGCGAGATCAACGCGATCCAGGGGAACGTCAACTGGATGCGCGCCCGCGAGGGCAACTTCGGCTCGGAGGACGACGAGCTCCTGCACCCCGTGATCGACGAGACGGGCTCGGACTCGGCGATGCTCGACAACGCGCTTGAGCTCCTCGTCAGGCACGGCCGCGACGTGCGCCACGCGCTGACGATGCTCGTCCCCGAGGCGTGGGAGGGCAACGGCGAGCTCGACCGGGGCGTGCGCGACTACTACCGGTACCACTCGCTGCTCGTCGAGCCGTGGGACGGGCCCGCAGGGCTCGTCTTCAGCGACGGCCGCGTCGTCGGCGCCGCGCTCGACCGGAACGGGCTGCGCCCTCTTCGCTGGGCGGCCTGCGCCGACGGTCTGGTCGTGTGCAGCTCGGAGGCCGGCGCGGTCGATCTCTCGGGCCGCGGCGCGGCCCGGCGCGGCCGCCTCGGTCCGGGGCAGATGATCGCCGTCGACCCCGAGCGAGGGCTCGAGGAGAACGCCGCGATCAAGCTCGGCCTCGCAGAGCGACACCCGTACGGGCGCTGGCTCGCGGACGGCCTCCGCACCGGCTCGAACGGGTCGCCGGTCGAGTCGCCGGAGGACGACGTGACCGCGCGCCAGGCCCGATTCGGCTACACGCGCGAGGACGTGAACGTGATCCTCCGGCCGGTGGCGAGCCGCGGGCACGAGCCGACCTCGTCGATGGGCGACGACACCGCCCTTCCGCCGCTCGCCGGCCGTGCGCGCCCGCTCTACACCTACTTCCGGCAGCGGTTCGCGCAGGTGACGAACCCGCCGATCGACCACCTGCGCGAGCGGCACTCGTTCTCGCTGCGGACGATCCTCGGCGGCCGCGCGACGCTGCTGACCGAGGGGCCGGAGGCCGCGCGCGGCACCGAGCTGGAGAGCTTCTTCCTCTACCCGGACGCGCTCGACGCGCTCGGCTACGCGCGCCTGGAGGCGACGTTCGACGAGGACCTCCGCGGGGCATGCATGCGGCTCGCCGACGAGGCGGAGGCGTCGGTCCGCGCCGGCCGGACGGCGCTCGTCATCTCGGACTCGGGCAGCCGGCGGGCGCCGGTCCCGATGCTGATGGCGGTCGGCGCCGTCCACCATCGCCTGGTCTCGCACGGCCTGCGCACGCTCGCGACGCTCGTCGTCGACACCAACGAGGCCCGGGAGGCGCACCACCTCGCCTGCCTGCTCGGGTACGGCGCCGAGGCGATCTGCCCGCGCCTCGCGCTGGACACCGTCGCGGCGCTCGCCGCCGCCGACAAGGTCGGCGGCGACCGGCCGCCGCCCGCCGAGGCCCAGCGGCGGTTCCGTGCCGCGGTCGAGGACGCGGTGCTGAAGATCATGTCGAAGATGGGGATCGCCGACGTCGCGGCGTACTGCGGCGCCCAGGTCTTCGACATCGTCGGACTTGCCCCCGAGGTCGTCGAGCTCTGCTTCCCGGGGACGCTGTCGCCCGTCGGCGGCATCGGCTTCGAGGAGCTCGAGGGGGAGGCGCTTGCCCGCGCCGGCACGATCCGTCTCGAGAGCCCCGGCTACGTCAAGTTCCGCAAGGGCGGGGAGCCGCACGAGACAAACACCGACGTGGTCGAGGCCGCGCACGCACTCCGGCTCGCCGTCCGGAACGAGCGGCGGGACAGGTACGAGCGCTTCGCGGAGCTGGTCGACGGCCGGTCGCCGATGGAGCTCCGCGACCTGATCGAGCTCGTTCCGGCGGCCGAGCCGGTGCCGATCGACGAGGTGGAGCCGGCCGAGTCGATCGTCCAGCGGTTCTCCGCGGGCGGGATGTCGCACGGCGCACTCTCGGCCGAGGCCCACGAGACGATCGCGATCGCCTTCAACAACCTGCGCGCCCGCTCGAACTGCGGGGAGGGCGGGGAGGACCCGGTTCGCTTCCGCACCGAGCGGAACTCACGTATCAAGCAGGTCGCCTCGGGAAGGTTCGGCGTCACCCCGGAGTACGCGGCCTTCGCCGACGAGCTGCAGATCAAGATCGCCCAGGGCTCGAAGCCGGGCGAGGGCGGCCAGCTGCCCGGTCACAAGGTCACGGTCGAGATCGCCCGCCTGCGGCACACGCAGCCGGGCGTCGCCCTGATCTCGCCCCCGCCGCACCACGACATCTACTCGATCGAGGATCTCGCGCAGCTGATCTTCGACCTGCGCCAGGTCAATCCGACGGCGACGATCTCGGTGAAGCTCGTCTCCGAGAGCGGCGTCGGCCTCGTCGCGAGCGGTGTCGTCAAGGCGCTCGCCGACGTCGTCCACATCGCGGGTTGCGACGGCGGTACCGGCGCCAGCCCGCTCTCCTCGATCAAGAACGCCGGCTTGCCGTGGGAGCTCGGGCTCGTGGAGACGCAACGGTCGCTGGTCGAGAACCGGCTGCGCGGCCGCGTCCGGGTGCGCGCCGACGGCGGCGTCAAGACCGGCCGTGACGTCGTCGTCGCGGCGCTGCTCGGCGCCGACGAGCTCAGCTTCGGCACCGCGCTGCTGCTCGCCGAGGGCTGCCTGATGGTCCGGTCGTGCCACCTCGACACCTGTCCCGTCGGGATCGCGACCCAGCGGCCCGAGCTGCGGGCGAAGTACGCGGCGACGCCCGAGCAGGTCGAGGCCTACCTGCTCTTCGTCGCAAACCACGCCCGCGAGTTGCTTGCGTCGCTGGGGCTGCGCTCGTTCGCGGACGCGGTCGGCCGCACCGACCTCCTCCGCCGCAGTTCGACGGGCGATCCGCGCGCGGATGGGCTCGACCTCGCATCGCTGCTCGACAGCCCGGACGGTCGCTACGCCCGCGAGGAGATGCCGGTCGCAGGCGGCGGCGAGCTCGGCGAGCGCCTCGCGCAGGACGCCGCGCCGGCGCTCGAGGGCGCAGCGTTGGTCGAGCCCGCGTACGCCATCACGACGTGGGACCGCGCGGTCGGCGCTCGCCTCGGCGGAGAGATCGGCCGGCGCTTCGGCGCCGATCCCCCGCCCGGTCGCATCAGCGCCCGCTTCACGGGCTCGGCCGGCCAGAGCTTCGGCGCTTTCCTCGCCGCCGGCGTCGCCCTCGAGCTGGTCGGCGAGGCGAACGACTACGTCGGCAAGTCGATGGGCGGCGGCCGGATCGCGATCCGCGCTCCCGAGCAGGACGCAGGCGACCCGGTCCTGGTCGGCAACACAGTCCTCTACGGCGCCACCGGCGGCGAGCTCTACTGCGCCGGCCGCGCGGGCGAGCGGTTCGCCGTCCGCAACTCGGGCGCGGTCGCCGTCGTCGAGGGAATCGGCGACCACGGCTGCGAGTACATGACGAACGGCACGGTCGTCGTCCTCGGCGAGGTCGGACGAAACTTCGGTGCCGGGATGAGCGGCGGCGAGGCCTACGTCTACGACCCCGCCGGAACGCTGCCGCTCCGGCTGAACGAAGACCTCGTCGGACTCGATCGCGTCCAGGTCGACACCGAGCTCCGGTACCTGGTCGAGCGGCACGCACGCTACACGGGCTCGGAGCTGGCCGCCTCCCTGCTCGAGGCGTGGGAGCACGCGCTGGCGCAGTTCTGGCACGTGACCCCGAAGGCGGAGGTGGCGAGCATCGAGGACGAGCACGAGGGGACGGGCACCGGCGCCGTCCAGGAGAGCGAGGAGGCGACCGCGGGCTGATGCAAGCCGTGGACAAGATCTGGCTGAACGGGAGGCTCGTCGACTGGGCGGACGCGACCGTCCACCTCGGTGCGCACGGCCTCCACTACGGCACCGGGGTCTTCGAGGGCATCCGCTGCTACGCCACGGACGACGGCCCGGCCGTCTTCCGGCTGCGCGACCACCTGGAGCGGTTCGCCGCCTCGGCGCGAATGATCCGGATGCAGCTGCCGTACTCGGTGAAGGAGCTGCGCTCGGCCTGCCTCGACCTGGTCGCGACGAACGAGCTGCCGGAGTGCTACGTCCGCCCGATCGCGTTCTTCGGCGCCGGCGAGCTCGCCGTCCTGCCGCGCGGAAACCGAGTCGACGTCGGGATCATGGCTTGGCCCTGGGGCGCCTACCTCGGCGACGACGGGCAGCGGAACGGGATCCACGCGATGGTCTCCTCCTGGCGCCGCGTCGGGGCGAACACGATCCCGCACGCCGCCAAGGCGACCGGTGTCTACCTCAACTCGATGCTGGCGGTCGACGAGGCGACACGGCGAGGGTACGACGAGGCGATCCTCCTCACCGACGACGGCACGGTCGCGGACGGCTCCGGCGAGCACGTCTTCGTCGTCGAGGACGGCACGATCCGGACGCCCGACCTGTCCGCCTCGATCCTGCCCGGGATCACGCGTGACACGATCATCCGCCTCGCCGGGGAGCTCGGCTACGAGCTCGAGGAGACGCGGCTGATCCGCTCCGACCTCTACCGGGCGGACGAGGTCTTCATGTGCGGCACGGCCGCCGAGGTGACGCCGCTGCGCTCGGTCGACGACCACGAGCTCGGCGTGGGCCCGGTCACACGCGCGATCCAGGAGGCATATCTCGGCACGGTGCGCGGCCGCCGCCCGGCGCCGGTCGACTGGCTCGACCGCGTGGACGCGGCCGCCAGCCGTGAGGAAATCGCCGTCGAGTTGTAAGTATTCGATTTGCAGGGGTTTGATCTCGGCCTGATCAGAAACGAGTGCGCACAACGCCTCTCCACGTCTGGGAAGGAGACACATGCGCACAGTTCTCACACGAAGGCGACGCCGCGTCGCGATCGGTGCGGCACTGACCGGCGTCCTCGCGGTCGTCACGGCCGGCTCCGGAATCGCCGCGGCCAAGGTCAAGCCGTCGAACACCTCACCGCCGCGGATCTTCGGCGCGGCACGCGTCGGCCAGGTGCTCACGGGTGAGCGCGGCACCTGGACGAACAATCCGACCAAGTACGAGTACGCGTGGCTCCGCTGCGCGACCAACGGCGGGAACTGCTCCACGATCGGCGGCGCGACCGGGACGCAGTACGCGCTGACGTCGGCGGACGAGGGCCACACGGTCCGGTTCCGCGTCACGGCGTCGAACGGCGACGGCTCGTCGACCGCCCAGTCCGCGCAGACCGCGCTGGTCGTCGCCGCCGGCAAGCCGTCGAACACGGCGGCACCGGCAATCTCGGGCACGCCGCAGGAGAACTCGACGCTGACCGGGACGAACGGCACATGGACGAACAGCCCGACCAGGTTCGACTACTCCTGGCTCCGCTGCGACAAGAACGGAGGCTCATGCGCGGCGATCACCGGCCAGACGAAGAACACGTACACGCTCACCTCGGCCGACGTCGGCGCCACGATCCGCTTCCGCGTCGTCGCCTCGAACTCGGCCGGCAACGAAGTCGCGATGTCCGCCCCGACCGCCGTCATCTCCAAGTTCCGCGGGAACGGCTGCCCGCCCGGCGGCAACCCCGACCAGGTGACGGCGATCAACGGGCCGGCGCGGCTGCTCGTCGACACGCTGCAGAGCGAACCGCCGGTCGTCGCCAAGGGCACCCAGACGCTGGCCGTCAGGTTCCACGTCACTTCGACGTGCGGCGGCCCGGTGCAGGGGGCGCTCGTCTACGCGACCGCGACGCCCTACAACCAGTTCGCGATCCCGCCCGAGCAGCCGACCGGCGCCGACGGATGGGCGACGCTGACCTTCCAGCGCCTGCGCGGCTTCCCCGTCAGCAAGAACCAACGGCTGATCACCGTCTTCGTCCGGGCCCGGAAGCCCGGCGAAAACGTGCTGACCGGGATCTCGACGCGCCGGCTCGTCTCGATCCGGGTCAACCTCAAGGGCTGAGCCCGTACCGGCGAGGGCCGCGCGGTGCCCGCGGCCCTCGCCGAACTGCCCGGCGTCCTAGACCGTGTCCATGCCGACGTAGTTCTCCGCGAGCGAGCGCGCCGCGGCCTCGGACGTCGTCACGTACCGCAGCTGCGAGAGGCGCAGGCGCCAGCCGAACGGGTCCTCGTCGGGCGGGCGGTGCAGCATCGACGTCATCCACCACGAGAAGTGCTCGGCCCGCCACACCCGGCGCAGGCAGTCTTCCGAGTAGCGCTCGAGCGCCGAGGCGTCGCCGGAGCGGTAATCCTCGACGATCGCCTCCGCGAGCAGCCGCACGTCGCGGACCGCGAGGTTCAGCCCCTTGGCGCCAGTCGGCGGGACGATGTGGGCCGCGTCGCCGGCGAGGAACAGCCGCCCGTACTGCATCGGCTCGACGACATAGCTGCGCATGCCGGTGACGCCCTTCTCGAGCACCGGCCCCTCCGCCAGCGTCCAGCCTTCGAGCCCGACGCGTCGCTGCAGCTCCGCCCAGATCTGGTCGTCGGACCAACGGCCGGCGTCGTCGTCCGGGGCGCACTGGACGTAGTACCTGGAGAGCTCGGAGCT
>JBKPRD010000137.1:0-5445 GCA_046734415.1 Actinomycetota bacterium
GTGGAGCCCGAAGACGAGCAACCAGAGCAGCGGCACGCCGGCGGCGAGCGCCAGGTTGTTGACGACCGCGAACCAGCCGAGGCGTCGCAGGCGGGAGCCATCGGAGCTGACCGCGCGGAACACCCAGGTCTCGCTCAGCAGGTAGTTCCAGCCGATCGCGAGCTGGGTCGCCAACAGCGCCGAGATGAGGTAGTGGACGCCTGCCCGTTCGGTCATTAGGGCTAGCGCCGCCGTGTTCACGATCAGGCCGGAGGCGCCGACGACGCCGAACTTGGTCAGGCGCCCAATTCGTCCTTCCAGCCGGAGGCGCAGCAGGTGGCCTAGGTACCGGAGTCCCTCCCGCAGGGATGCCTTGCTCTCCCCAGCCGCTCGTTCGCCGAAGGTGTAGGGCACCTCGGCCACGCGCAGCGGCGAGCATCGTACGAGCACCTCGAGCAGGATCTTGAACCCCTTCGGTCGCAGGGCCTCAGGCCGGAGGCGGTCGCGGCGGACGAGGAAGAACCCGCTCATCGGGTCGCTCACCCCCTCGAGCTGGCGACGGAAGAGCAGGCGGGCCAGCCCCGCCGAGCCGCGTGAGACGAGCCGCCGCAGGTGCCCGAACTCGTCGACACGCCCGCCGGCGGCGAAACGGCTCGCCACCACCAGGTCGGCGCCGTCCCGCCTCGCCCGTGCGAGCATCGCCGGCACGAGCGCGGGCGGATGCTGGAGATCGGCGTCCATCACGGCGACGAAGCGCCCGTGGGCGAGCTCGAAGCCGCGCTTGACCGCGCCTCCGAGGCCGTCGGGGCGATCGGACTGCGGCCGGTGCACCAGCTCCACCGGCAGCTCGAGCGCATCGGCGACGACGGCGGCCCGCGTCGGCGTGTCGTCGCTGCTGTCGTCTACGATAATCACCTCCGCTTGCAGCTCGTGGAGCGCAGGCTCGAGTGCCATCAGGAACGGACCGATGGCGTCAGCCTCGTTCCGCGTCGGGACGACGACTGTCAGGTCGGTTGGAAGCACTACTCGTGCGCGGGTACGCGCACGCTTTGCCGCAGGCGCCGCAGACATCGATCCCTCTCCTCCCTGGAGCTATGCCATCACGGCGCCGAACAGCAGCGCTGCGAGAATTGTGCCGATGATCAGCGACCACCGGCCTCTCCTTCGATTCTGTTTTGGTGTTGCCATGCTCTCCCCTCTCCTTCTCTCGTTACGACAACTCGCAGCCCAAGTCGGTGGGGTGCTCGAAACGAGTCGAGCCGCGCGCATCCGAACTGCGCGCGGCTCGCTGCTTTCAGGTCGCGGCTACGGGGCCCCCTTCCCGTGGTCTTGTGTCGGCTCTCTCGGAGAGCCGCGTCGCGAATACGAGGGCCCTGGCCCAGTCGCCTCGGTGCTCCGGATCACTCCACAAGCTCCTCTCTCCGAGCAGCGACATCACTCTGACGGGAGTCAGTCGCCGCAGCCCTGATCTAAGCGCGCGGAACGCGTCACGAGAATGACGCGTCGACATGATCTTTCGGATACGGCGGACGTGTAAGAGCGCGCTCTTTCGGGTACGAAAAGTTCGCTCTTTACGGTACTGTCAAGAGTTGCTTCGCCAGAAGATGCGGCCAGAACTTCCACTGTGGTGGAGGAGAGGGGAGACTTTTTCTTGGCGAAGGACTGCGGCATGGTCCTGGTCGTTGACGACGATCCGCGCTTCCGCGCGCTCGTGAGAGCTCTGTTTGACACTGCCGCCTTGCGGACTTGCGAAGCCTCGAGTGGTGAAGAAGCGCTCGCGCTCGCGGCGACGGAGGAGCCGGGGGTCGTGCTTCTCGATATCGACATGCCCACGCTGAACGGGTATGTCGTCTTCCAGAAGCTGCGAGAGCGGTTCGGTGAGGAATTGCCGATCGTCTTCATGACGGGCGTGAGGACGGAGTCTTACGACCGCGCAGCCGGGTTCGTGCTCGGTGCCGACGATTACCTCGTCAAGCCATTCGATCCAAGCGAGCTGCTCGCACGTGTAGCGCGTCTTTTGGCAGGCAAGCATCGGCCGGCGCGCGTAACGGCAGCGCCCGCCTCCGACTTAACAGCTCGAGAGGCCGAAGTGTTGACGCTGCTCGTGCAGGGGCTCGACCAGCGAAAGATCGCGGGAAGGCTGTTCATCAGCGAGAACACGGTGGCGAAACACATCCAGCACATCCTCTCCAAGCTCGGCGTTCACACGCGCGCGCAGGCCGTCGCGCTCGCAGCGCGCACTGGCCTCGTGGAGATGGGCTAGCCAGCGAAGCCGCCGGGCGCGTCTAGCGGGTCCGCTGGCCTCGCCTGGCGCGCGCCGTTGGTCCGCTCACTTCGATTCTGCGGGAAGAGCGCGGAGGCCTGCGGCCTAGCGATCGAAGTGCGATGCGGCGGTTCCGAACAGATTTCGACGGTCGTCGCGAGGAGTCAGCCCCCGCAGCCAGACGCCTGCACGCACGAGATCCTAGAACGTGCGCTGCTGGCAACCCTGATGCCCGCAGCTAGGCTCGTTACATCCTCGAGCTCGACACTCCTCACGGACCTGCGCGAGTGCACCTTCATCCCGTTGATTCACCGGTCGCTGCGCTCGTGCTCGGCCACGGGGCGGGCGGCGGGATCCAGTCGCCCGACCTTGCCGGCGCGAGCAAGGCCGCCAGCTCCTCAGGGCTGAGCGTCGCGCTCGTCGAGCAGCCCTACCGGGTAGCGGGGCGGCGCAGCCCGGCTCCGGCAAGCCAACTCGACGCAGCCTGGATCGCAGTCGTCTCACAGCTACACCACGGCCTGTTCACCGGCCTTCCCATCCTGACCGGCGGCCGCTCACTAGGCGCCCGGGTCGCATGCCGCACCGCAGCCACGACCGAGTCGGTCGCCGTCCTCTGCCTCGCGTTCCCAATCCACCCGCCCGGTCGCCCCGAGAAGAGCCGCCTCCCCGAGCTCGACGCCGTCAAAGTCCCGACCCTCGTTGTCCAGGGCGAGAGCGACCCGTTCGGGATGCCGCCCGAAAGCCCGAACCGCACCCTCGCCCGCATCCCCGGCACCCACTCGCTCAAAAGCGAGACCACCGTTGCTGCGGTCGTCTTGGAATGGCTCGCGTCGCTCAGCAGCGATCTCTTCGAACGGAACTAACACGGGGCACTTTCGAACCCTCTACAAGCGAGAAACAGGGTTCGACCGTACCTCGCTCTACGCATCAGCCGAGTTCCCGGTGCCCAGCGATGACGCGTGGCTGTTCGGTCTCTGATATCCGCAAATCCCCGCCGGCTCGTACTCCTGCCAAGTCAAACTGAATGTACTCGTAGCCTCTCTCTAGGAACACTTGGCCGTGCGATGCCGCCGGGAGAACCAGCGGTCAGCGAAAAGTCATCGTTCTGGAAGTCCCCCGAGCGCCGCCCGCGCCCGACGGGGAAACCGCCGCTGACAAGCGGCGCGCGTACTCGCACGAAGTTCGGCCCCGCGGCCTATGGCACAACTGACCCGAATGTGTTAGATCCCTCTCCTCGATCCTGCGGCAAGGAGAGGAACTCACATGCGGATGCCATTGCGGCGGCGTCCGTACAACTCGTTCGACTACCGCCCCAGCGCCTGAAGGTGGCTACGCCACCGGACAGGCTGCCTGAGTTCATCTGCGTCGAGTGCCGGCGCACGCCAGCCGAGGATGAGAATCCCGCCGACGACTGGCGGGTGTACTCAGACGGCACCGACTTGCACGTTTTCTGCCCGGAGTGTGCCGAGCGCGAGTTCGACCCGCCCCTGAGCCCCGACTAAGCAGCGAGCGCGTCTTCCGGCACAAGCAGCCCAGAGTCGTCGTTCCGGACGCTGTTCACCCGCGTACAGGCGGGCAGTGCGACCATCAGCTCGGCCGGGTTCGGCTCGAGCAGCGAGAAGGCGTGCTCCTTCGAGATCGTCGGATCCAGCCAGACCGCTTCGGCCTCGGCCGGCAGGATCACTGGCATCGGTCTTCTGCCGCACTGGGCGAAGGACTCGAAGATCGCGTTCAAGATGATCAATGCGCGGGCAGAGACGCTGACGGAGAAGCCTGCGTACCGCGGCCTGCTGAACCGGCATCGTTGCCTCATCCCTGCAGACGGCTTCTACGAGTGGACGCTCGGGAGCGATGGGAAGAAGCAACCGATCTACTACCATGTGCCCGAGTACGAGCTGTTCGGGTTCGCCGGCCTGTGGACGTCGCGGACGGACGATGAGACGGGCCCCCATCGAGTTGGGCGACGCGAGCGTACGTCGGGCGGGTGCCCCCAGGAGCGGTACAACCTTGCCCCGCAGCAGCGTGCGCAGATCATCCGCGAGCCGGACGACGGACGCGAGGCGGTGATGGCGAAGTGGGGTCGCCGTCCCCGAGACGTACTTGCTCCTGCGGGATCCCCTGCTACGCGCGTAGGGGCGCAGCGAAGCGCGAATGCGCCTGAGTGCCCCTGAGTGCCCTCGGCCGGCGCGACCCCAACCCACACGGGGTGGGTGCCCCCCACCACACACCACTCCACGTCGACAGCCGAATCGCATTCGGGTTGTTCATGCGGATCTCTCTGCTACGCGCGTAGGGAAGCAGCAAGGCGCGAATGTGCCACCCGACAGTCGCGGGCTGCATGTGCGTTCCCCTGAGCGGGGTGGGGGTCGGGCCGTCGAGACGGATCGTCAACCGCCGGCATCGGCCATCAGCGGTGTGCTCATCACAAACTCAGCACGCGATGCAGAAAGCAAGGGGGTCGCTCTTCCTTGCGCTCGCGCCACCGTCCGACATCGTGGACACTGATGGGGCCGAACGAGCGGACCGTCCGGAAGGACGCGAAGTGGGAAGGAGCGCGAGATGGAAGCAGCAGTCGGGAGCCGAATCGTGGTCGAGTCGGAGAAGGTTGCTCAGTCCGCGCGCTGCGGGGTAATCGAGGAGGTGCTGCAGGTGCAGCCGCCGCGGTATCGCGTGCGCTGGGACGACGGCCGGACGAGCATCATCACGCCCGCTTCTGGGGCGGCGTGGATCGAGCGAGGCAAGGCTCGACGCTCGTAGCGGACACGGAGGCTGCAGAAGGGCGCTCTGCTCAGGCCGGGGGCTGCGCTTCTTTGTGCCAGGCCATCTCCCAGAAGGCGAGCTCGTAACGGCTGCTGAGGAGGAAGGGTTCCAGCAGTCGGTCGTCGGCCGTTCTGGTCGCGACCGCGTCGAGCGCGTCACGGCACCAGCGTGCGAGCTCGGCGAACTCGTCCGCGGCGTACGTCTCGATCCAGGCGGCGAAAGGCTGGTTCGCCGGCGGCTGCCGAGCCGCGAGCGCACGGCCGAGCTCGCTGTAGCCCCACATGCAGGGGAGGAGAGCGGCAAGCAGCTCCGCATAGTCTCCGACCGCCGCGGTCCGGACGAGGAAGTCGGTGTAGGCGCGCGTGGTCGGGCTCATCGGCTCGCGCTCGAGCTCGTCCGCGGCGATCTGCCACTGCAGCGCGTAGGAGCGGTGGAGGTCCATC
>JBKPRD010000138.1:0-8440 GCA_046734415.1 Actinomycetota bacterium
GGTGAAGCGGGCGTACGACCCGGAGAACCTGATCCGGGCGAACCATCCGATCCTCCCGGCGTAACCTCGAAAACGGTCTCGGGGTGGTGTGGGCATCCCCACCCCGAGACGCCTGCTGCCCCATTCCGGCGACGGCCGCCCCGCCGCAGACTCGGGTCAAGTCACGCAGCGCGAGCCAAGGACGAACATTGAGCACCGCAGCCGCACACGCAGAGCCGTACGTACTCCCGCGCCGGCGCCGCCCGCCGTCGTCACCGCGACCGAGCTCCGCCGCCGATGCGCGGAGTCGATCATCACGGCCCTGATCGGGGCGGGCCTCGGCCTTCCGCTCGGGCTCTTCCTCGCCTGGATGATCACGAAGGCGCTGTCCGGCCAGGGCGTGGCGTACTCGGTCCCGGGCGGCCAGTTCGTCGTCTTCGTGCTGGTCGCGGTCGCAGCGGGCTGCTCGCGGCGATCGCCCCCGCGGTCGGGCGTCGCGGCTGAAGGTGCTCGAGTCGCTGCAGTACGAATGAGCATTCGGTCGGATTTCCAGGGGCAGGCCCCGTCAGGGGCCTGCCCCGCCTTCGGGGCTAGACTCAGTACATGGCCAAGGCTCCCGTTCTGGCCCGGGGTTTCGAGCTTCCGCTCGAGCCGCGGCTGCCGCGAATCGGCTCGGTCGACGCGGTCGCGCTCGAGGGGCGCGCGGAATCGCTCGCGAAGCGCTCGATCAAGCGTGAGGCGAAGCTGTTCGCGCTCGAGCTCGCGATCCGGATGACGGACCTGACGACGCTGGAGGGCGCGGATACGCCGGGGAAGGTGCACGCGCTCGCGACGAAGGCGGTACGGCCCGACCCGACCGACCCCTCGATCCCGTCCTGTGCGGCGCTGTGCGTCTACCCGAACCTGGTGCCGGCGGCGGTTCAGCGGCTGCGCGGCACCGGCGTCAAGGTTGCCTCGGTCGCCACCGCGTTCCCCTCCGGCCAGTCCCCGCTCGACGTCAAGGTGCGCGAGACCGAGGAGGTCGTCGCGATGGGCGCGGACGAGGTCGACATGGTTATCGACCGGGGCGCGTTCCTCTCCGGCCGCTACGCCAAGGTCTACGACGAGATCGTTCAGGTGAAGCAGGCCTGTGACGAGGCGCATCTGAAGGTGATCCTCGAGGTCACGGAGCTCGGCACCTACGACAACGTCCGGCGCGCGTCGCTCCTGGCGATGGCCGCCGGCGCCGACTTCATCAAGACCTCGACCGGGAAGCTCTCGGGCGCGGCGACGCTGCCGGTCACGCTCTGCATGCTCGAGGCGATCCGGGACGTGCACGAGGAGACCGGGCGGATGATCGGGATGAAGCCCGCCGGCGGCATCCGCCAGGCGAAGCAGGCTGTGCAGTACCTCGTGCAGCTCTACGAGACCCTCGGCCCCGACTGGCTGACGCCTGACCTCTACCGGATCGGCGCCTCGACGCTGCTCAACGACGTGCTGATGCAGATCCGCAAGGAGCGCACGGGCCGCTACCAGAGCCCGGATTACTTCACCGTTGACTGACCTCGAGAGGAAGCAGGCACAAGCCCCCGTTCCGTCGGGCTGGGACTACGCGCCGGCGCCGGAGGCGCGTGACATCGTCCGGATCGAGGAGCGCTACGGGCACTTCGTCGGCGGCGAGTGGCTCGAGCCGCGGGCGACGTACACGACGATCGCGCCCGCGACCGAGGAGCCCCTTGCCGAGGTAGGCGAGGCGACACCGGAGGAGGTGCAGCTCGCGATCTCGGCCGCGCGCGACGCGTTCGAGAACGGCTGGTCGGAGATCTCCGGCTCCGACCGCGCGAAGTACCTGTTCCGGATCGCGCGGATCCTCCAGGAGCGCTCGCGCGAGTTCGCCGTGCTCGAGTCGCTGAACGGCGGGAAGCCGATAAAGGAGTCTCGCGACGTCGACGTGCCGCTCGCTGCGGCGCACTTCTTCTACTACGCGGGCTGGGCCGACAAGCTCGAGTACGCGTTCCCGAACCGGAGACCGCGGCCGGTCGGCGTCGCCGGGCAGATCATCCCGTGGAACTTCCCGTTGCTGATGCTCGCGTGGAAGATCGCGCCGGCGCTCGCGGCCGGGAACACGGTCGTGCTGAAGCCGGCGGAGACGACACCGCTGACGGCGCTGCTGTTCTGCGACGTCGTCCGGCAGGCGGAGCTGCCGCCCGGCGTCGTCAACATCGTCACCGGCGACGGCCGTACGGGCGCGGAGATCGTCAAGGGCGCGGTCGACAAGGTCGCGTTCACCGGCTCGACCGAGGTGGGGAAGGCGATCCAGCGCGAGCTCGCCGGGTCCGGCAAGAAGCTCACGCTGGAGCTCGGCGGCAAGGCGGCCAACGTCGTCTTCGACGACTGCGCCCTCGACCAGGCGGTCGAGGGGATCGTCAACGGGATCTACTTCAACCAGGGGCACGTGTGCTGCGCAGGCTCGCGGCTCTTCGTCCAGGAGTCGGTCTACGAGGACGTGGTCAAGAAGCTCAAGCGGCGGATGGGGACGCTGCGGGTCGGCGATCCGCTCGACAAGAACACCGACGTGGGCGCGATCAACTCGCGGCAGCAGCTGGAGAAGATCCGCCAGCTCGTCGCGAGCGGGGAGGAGGAGGGCGCGGCGATCTACCAGCCGCCGTGCCGGCTGCCTGAGCAGGGCTACTGGTTCGCGCCGACGGTCTTCACCGACGTGGCGCAGAGCTACCGCATCGCGCAGGAGGAGATCTTCGGCCCCGTGCTCTCGGTGCTGACGTTCCGGACCCCGGCCGAGGCGGTGGAGAAGGCGAACAACACGCCGTATGGGCTGTCCGCCGGGGTCTGGACCGAGAAGGGCTCGCGGATCCTGTGGATGGCGGAGCGGCTGCGCGCCGGGGTGGTCTGGGCGAACACGTACAACCGCTTCGACCCGGCCTCGCCGTTCGGCGGCTACAAGGAGTCGGGCTTCGGCCGCGAGGGCGGCCGCCACGGGCTCGAGCCGTACCTGGAGTTCGACTGATGCGGGTGCACTCTTTTCACAGCCCCGGCACTGACATGGCACACGATTCCGAGTACGCTCGCAGTGGGGAGGAGGCCGGGTTCACCGCGACCGGCCGAAGCAGGCACGGCCAAGAGAGCCACGCCGAAAATGGGCACCGCAGGTGAGCCGGCTCCCTGTCCGGAAGACCTACAAGCTCTACGTCGGCGGTGCGTTTCCACGCTCCGAATCCGGGCGCACGTACCTCGCCGAGGGCCAGAACGTCGCCCGCGCCTCCCGCAAAGACCTCCGCGACGCCGTTCGCGCCGCCCGCGCGGCGCAGCCCGGCTGGGCAGGCGCAACCGCCTACAACCGCGGCCAGGTCCTCTACCGGCTCGCGGAAACGATGGAGTCCCGCCACGCCGATCTCGCTGCCCACTGCTCCGGTCCGCAGGAGGTCGACACCGCGATCGACCGCGTCGTCTGGTACGCGGGCTGGGCGGACAAGCTCGCGCAGGTGCTCGGCGGGACGAACCCCGTCGCCGGGCCGTACTTCAACTTCACGATCCCGGAACCGACCGGCGTGGTCGGCATCCTCGCCCCGGACGAGCCCGCGCTCGAAGGTCTCGCCTCCCGGCTCGCCCCCGCGATCGTCGGTGGGAACGCCGCGGTCGTCGTCGCTTCGGAACAACACCCGCTCGCCGCGATCGAGCTCGCCGAGGCACTCGCCACCTCCGACGTCCCCGGCGGCGTCGTCAACATCCTCACCGGCCACCGCGGCGAGCTCGCCCCGTGGCTGGCCGGGCACATGGACGTGAACGCGATCGACGTCACCGGCGCCGACGGCCTCGCTCCCGAGCTCGAGCAGCTCGCGGCGGAGAACGTAAAGCGGGTGGTCAAAGGCGCTCCGACGACCCAGAGCCCCTGGGAGATCGCAGCCTTCCTCGAGCTGAAGACCGTCTGGCATCCGATCGGCACGTGAACGGGCCGAACGCGCAGTACGATCCCCGCCAGTGACCGGGGCGCGGCGCCTCAGCCAGGCGATCTCAGAGGGAGACGGAATCTCGATCCTCGCGCTGGTGCGCGACGCCGACGCCGCGAGCGCGGCCGAGGGCGACGGCGCGGAGGGTCTCGCCGTCACCGAGCCGATCGACGGCGTCCGTGAGGCCAGCGCCTTGCCGATCCTCTTTCGCGTCGACGCCTCGCCGGAGGCGGCGCAGGCGGCAGGGGCCGACGCCTGCCTGATCGTCGTCGAGGAGCACGACGCCGAGGAGCGGCTCGAAGAGCTGTCCGCGCGGGCGACCGAGCTCGGGCTCGAGATCGTCGTCGACGTTCACGACGACGAGTCGCTGGCGGCGTCCCTCGATCGGATCGAGCCGGAGATCTTCCTGCTCTCGCCGCGCGAGGCCGACGACGACGAGGACGAGATCGAACGGATCCTCGACCTCCTTCCCGACGTCCCGGCGGGCAAGCTGGCGATCGCGGATCTGCAGGCGGCGACGCGCGACGACGTCGTCGCCCTGGAACGTGCGGGCGTGGACGCGGTCCTCGTCGGAAGCGCGTCGATCGCCCACCTCGTCGGTGGCGCACCGCCTGCTGAGGTCTAGAACAGGCGCCCTCGTCGCCGCGATCCTCGCGCTCGCGGCGGCGCTGCGTCTGGTCGGGATCGAGTACGGCCTGCCGTTCGGCGGACTGCTCAACCCGGACGAGCAGAACATCGTTCCCCGCGCGTGGGCGATGGTGCACGGGGCGGGTCCGGATCCGCACTGGTTCGACTACCCGACGCTCGTCCTCTACGTGCTCGCTCCTTTTCAGGCGTGGCAGGACGAGCCGTCCTACCTGACCGCGCGCCTGATCGTCGCCGCGCTCGGCGTCGCCGCGGCCGCGGCCGCCTGGTGGCTCGGGAAGGCGGCGTACGGCGGTTTGGCCGGGATCGTCGCCGCAGCGGCAGTCGCCGTCGAGACGATCGGCGTCGCCTACTCGCACATGGCCGTCACGGACGTGCCGACGACCGCGCTGATCGCCGCGTCGCTCGCGCTCGCGGTCACGGGCCGGCTCGAGTGGGCCGGCCTTGCCGCCGGCCTGGCCGCGAGCGCGAAGTACCCCGCCGCCTTCCTCGTCGTCCCGCTCGTCGTCGCCGGCTTGGGGAAGTGGCGCCGGCTCGGCTACTCGCTCGCCGTGGCGCTCGGCGCGTTCCTCGCCACGAGCCCATACGTCCTCGTCCACCCGCACCAGGCGTGGGCGGACGCCACGCGCGTCCAGCGCCTCGCGCGCGAGGGCTGGCTCGGCTTCGAGCACGACTCGTTCGCGCTGTTCTCCTTCACCGGGAAGCTCTGGGACGGCTTCGGGCCTGCGCTCGGGATCGGGGTCGTGGGGCTCGTGCTCGCACTCCGCCGCCGGACGCGCACCGACTTGATCCTCGCCTCGTTCGTCCTCGCCTACCTGGTCGACCTGCTCACGCTGCGCGCGCACTTCGACCGCTACGTGCTCCCACTCGTGCCTGCGCTCGCTGCGCTGGCGGGACGACAACGCATCCTCGCTCCGCTCACGCTCGGGCTGCTGATCGTCCCGCTCGTCTGGGCGATCGGCGACGACGTGCGGCTGACACGCACCGACACGCGCGCCGTCGCGCACGGTTGGATCGTCGCCCACGTGCCGCCGCACGCGAAGATCGCCGCCGAGTCGTCGACGCCGCCGCTCGCGGGCCACCCGATCGTCGGCCTGGCGCTTCCGGGCCCGGGGCGCCCGTTCGATCCCGACCGCGACGTCTCGCGACTGCGGGCGCAGGGCGTCCGCTACGCGCTCGTCACGGGCGCGATCGCCGACCGCGTCCTCGCCGCGCGCGACCGGTACCCGCGCGAGGCGCGCTTCTACGATCAGCTGCGAACTCGCGCGAAGCGGGTCTACCATGTCGAGCCAGGGCATGGACTGACGGGGCCCTGGGTCTCCCTCTACCGCTTATGAGAAAGACGCTGCTCCTGACGCCGTTCCTCGCGCTGGCGCTCGCTGGCTGCGGCAACGGCGGATCCTATGTGCAGGAAGTCAGCGCAAAGGCGACCCGGTCGTGCCCGAAGGCGTGGCAGGCGGGATGGCAGCGCCTCGCGGACCGGATCCACGCCGACGTCTACTGCCCGAGCAAGATGCCGGATCCGCTCACGGGCCAGATCGGGGGCCGCTGGAACAACATCGACTCGGTCTCCAAGGACCGCAGCTACCTGATCGGGTTCGTCTGGCAGGAGCTCGGCCAGGAGATCCACGTCAACCTGCGAGGCTACCCGGGCGTGACGAAGATTCCGACCTGCCGCACGGTCGAGCTCGTTGGCGGCAAGAAGCAGGTCGGGACGACGCCCTGCTTCGCCGACGCACGCGGGGAGAAGACGATCGCCGGCTTCCGCGTGACCGAGTACACCGTCAACCAGGACGCCGACCAGTGGCACGTGCTCTACGCCTGGCGCCACAAGGGGTCGCTCTACACGCTCAGCCAGCACGTCGCTCCGCCGCTGACCTTCCCGCGGGTCGTGCAGAGCCTGAACCGGATGCTCGCCTCCCTGGTCCTGGTGCAGCCCCGCTAGCACGATGCGCCTGACCAGGAGGCAGCTGATTGCGGGCGGGGCGGTCGCGGGGCTCGGCGCGGCCGGGATCTACGAGCTCGTCGACCGGCTCGGCAGCTCGCCGTCGCGGCCGGATGTAAAGGGCCTGACCCCCGAGCAGCACCTGCTCCGGGGCGTGCGGATCGTCGAGGACAACGGCGTCGAGGTCGTCATCCCGCCGCTCCACCACCAGCTCGTCACGGCTCGCGTGAAGATCGCCGAGCGGAGGGCCGACCTCCAGGACGCGCAGGCCGCGCTCGAGGACGCTCTCGCGAAGCTGGACGGCCGCTACGAGCAGTCGCCGGCCGGCCTCGGCATCGCAGTCGCGTGGGGGCTCCCGTACTTCCGTCGCTTCGTGCCGAAACTGGCCGCGGAGCATGTCCCGATCGACCGGCGCGCGTCGAAGACGGCCGACAAGCCCGTGCGCGTCCTGCTCGACGGACGGCGCTTCCCGAGCGACCCGGCGGAGACGATCCTGGAGGCGAACGACGTCGCGGTGCTCCTCCGCAGCGACCAGCTCGAGAACATCGCCGCCGGCGCGAAGGCGCTCTTGGCCGACCTCGGCGTGTTCGAGGTGACGAGCATCCGCAAGGGCTTCGCGGGCGGCGGCTTCGACGGCGGTCAGGGGCTGCCGAAGAAGATGGCGGTCGCGGCGCAGGTGCGCGGCTCCTATCTGATCCCCGACGGCTCCGAGCTCTTCCTCGGCTTCACGTCCACGCAGAGGGCGGGCCTCGGGCCGCCCAAGATCGCGAACATCGAGGAGCTCGGATACTCGCCCGGCGGCTACTTCGCGCAGGGAACGCACCTTGCGGTGTCTCACATCACGGAGGACCTGGAGGCGTGGTACGTGAACTTTCCGCACGACGAACGCGTGGCGACGGTCTTCCGGCCGGGGCTGGACGTGAAGCCCGACGTGCAGACCGTGCCGCAGGGTCCCGACGACGTCTCCGACGCCGCGCGCGTCCAGCGCGACTTCGCGCGGACGAAGCAGATCGGCCACTCGGCGGCGCTGCAGACCGTCTCCCGTCTTCCCTCGACCGCCGTCGGTGCGAGCGGCGCGATCTACGGGCCGGGGACTGCGATCCCGCACCGGGCAGACTTCAACACGCTCGACAACCCGTTCTTCTGGAGCGCCGACCCGCAGCGCGACGGGATGAGCGACACCCCAGCCGCCGGTGTCCACTTCGTCGTCTTCAACCCATCGAGCGACGACTTCAACCGCGGGCGGCTGGCGATGGACGGCGTCCTCCCGGACGGGACGAAGCTGCCGTTCCACCCGCGCGACCGCGGCCAGGGGTTCAACTCGATCCTCCGGACGACGCACCGCCAGAACTTCCTCGTCCCGCCGCGGCGCCACCGTTCGTTCCCGCTGGTCGAGCTGCTCGCGTAACGCCTGTGGACACGAAGTTCCAATGTTGTTCCAACCCCGGTCTCAGAGACTGGGTGGCAACCGCAACGAAGCTGGACATGGCTTGATCAGACGGGCGGGCGCCGGCGATCTGGCGGCGATCGTCCGGATCTTCCGGGACTCGCGGGCGGAGGCGATGCCGTGGCTGCCCGTGCTGCACACGACCGAGGAGGATCTCGGGCACTTCGGCGGGCTGCTCGAGACGGACGAGGTCTACGTGTTCGAGCGCGACGGCGAGGTCGCCGGCTTCGCCGTCCTGCGCGGGGACGAACTGGACGGCTTCTACGTCGCGCCGGAACACCAGCGCTGCGGGGTGGGCGCGGCGCTGCTCCGGCACGTCCAGGGGCAACGGCCGGAGCGATTCGGCTTCTGGGTGTTCCGCGACAACGCCCGTGCCCGGCGGTTCTACGAGTCGCACGGCGCACGGTTCGTCTACGAGACCGACGGGGCGGACAACGAGGAGCGGACGCCGGACGCGCGCTACGAGTGGGGGCCCGACAC
>JBKPRD010000139.1:0-3908 GCA_046734415.1 Actinomycetota bacterium
ACTCGGCCAGGTGCTCGGACGACTCCGTGCAGAAGTAGCCGAAGTGCCGCAGCACCTCGTAGCGGACGCGGTTCCAGTCGGGAATGTCGCGCTTCGCGCGCAACTCCGGGTAGACGTCCCTGCCTCGATGGGCGAGCTCGAGATAGAACGCGAGGTGGTTGATCCCGGCGCAGCGGTACTCGAGCGCGTCGACACCGAGGTCGGACGCGAGGTCGCGCGCAGTGCCCTGCACCGAGTGGCAGAGGCCGACGGTGCGGATCGGGCTGGCACGCGCGACCGCCCAGCAGAGTATCGCCATCGGGTTGACGTACTGCAGCAGCACGGCGTCCGGGCAGAGCTCTTCCATGTCGCGGCAGACGTCGAGCAGCACGGGGATCGTGCGCAGGCCGCGCATGATCCCGCCGATCCCGACGGTGTCGCCGATCGTCTGGCGCACGCCGAAGCGCTTCGGCACCTCGAAGTCGATCACGGTTGCCGGCCGGTAGCCGCCGACCTGGAACATCGTGAAGACGTAGTCGGCCCCGTCGAGCGCGGCGCGGCGGTCGAGCGTGGCCTCGACGGCGATGCCGGCGTTCGCGGTCATCTGCTCGGTCGCGTGCAGGCGGTCGGCGTCGATGTCCATCAGCGCCACCGTCAACCCGTCGGCGAGCTCGGGAAAGCTGACGACGTCGCTGATCAGCGTACGGGCGAAGACGGTCGAGCCGGCGCCGATCAGCGTCACCTTCACTAGGTTGCGATCGTATGGCTGCCAGCGTGCGTGCGCCGGGGCGCGTCAACCTGATCGGCGAGCACACCGACTACAGCGGCGGCCTCGTCCTGCCCGTCGCGATCCAGCTCGGGATCACCCTGTCGTTCGAGCCGGCAGAAGGGTTCGAGCTCGACGCGCCGGGCGGCGAGCGGCTCGCGCGAGCCGTCTGGGACGAGCTCGGAAGGCCGGCCGGTCTTCAGGGACGCGTCGAGGCAGACCTGCCGCAGGGCGCCGGGCTCGGCTCATCGGGCGCCTTCGAGGTCGCCGTCGCGCTCGCCCTCTCCGACGTCGCCGGGCTCGAGCTCACTCCGTTCGAGCTTGCGCACGCCTGCCGGCGGGCGGAGCAGCGGGCGGTCGGCGTGCCGTCGGGCATCCTCGACCAGGCTGCGTCGCTGCTCGGACGTGCCGGTGAGGCGCTGCTGCTCGACTGCGGGACGCTCGAGCACCGCTGGGTGCCGTGGCCGGACGACGTCGCGATCCTCGTCCTCGATTCCGGCGAGCGACACTCGCTGGAGCATTCGGGGTACGGCGATCGGCGGCGCGAGCTCGAGGCCGGCGACCCCAGGCGCGTGCGGCACGTCGAGAGCGAGAACGAGCGCGTGCGCGAGACGGTCGCGGCGCTCGAGCGGGGAGACGCGCGTGCGCTGGGGCCGCTCTTCGCGGCGAGCCACGCGAGCCTCCGGGAGGACTACGAGGTGTCGACGCCGACGCTCGACGCGCTCGTCGCCGCGGCGCTCGACGCCGGCGCGTTTGCCGCGCGGATGACGGGCGGCGGGTTCGGCGGCTGCGTCGTCGCGCTGGCGGAGCCTGGACGCGCGGACGCGATTGTCGGCGTCGGAGTCCAGGGCTGGCGCGTCGTCCCGTCGGACGGCGCTACTCGACGCGGAACGGGTTCCCCTCCGGGTCCCGCATAACGACCCAGCTGCGATCGTCGTCCGACTTCTCCTCCTCCAGCGTCGCACCCAGCAGCTGCAGCCGGCCGATCTCGCCGTCAGGATCGTTCGTCCGAAAGCCCAGCTGGATGGGATACGAAGCCGGCCGCGACTTTTCCCGGCGCTGGAAGAGCAGTCGCGGACGGCTTGTCGGGGTCTCGCGCGTGACGTAGAACGCGGTCGTCTCGTAGGGATCCATGCCCGCGTCGAGGAGCCGGCGGATGAAGCCGTCGTCGAGGGTCTCGTCCGGCCAACCGAGCGCCTCTGCGTAGAACTTCCCAAGCGCAACAGGCTCGGCGCTGGAGAACGTGACGTTGCCGATGCGGCGGGCATCCGTCTTCGGCGGCGACTGGATGCAGAAGCCGTTCCCCTCAGGGTCGCGCATCACCGTCCAGGTCTCCGAGAGATCGCCGATCTGGTGCGACTTCGTCTCGACGAGCTTGCCGCCGAGGTCGAGAATGCGCTGCAGCTCGGCCTCGCGGTCGGGCACGTTCACGTCGAGGTGGATCGGCAGCTCGATCGTCGGCGACTTCTCCGCCTTGCGGAAGAAGAGCTCGGGGCCGTCGCCGCGCGCGAAGTTGTCGTCCACTGAGTAGCCGTCGAGCAGGCTCGCCCAGAACTCGGCGACGCGGTGCGGGTCGTCGCAGGCGAACGTGATGTGGTTCAGACGGAGCACGAACGTATCGGTTGCACGAAAACCTGTCAGGTCATGGCATGTTCAGGCGGAGGCGGCGCCAATGCCGACCGCCGTCGTTCGTGCCGTAGAGGCGGCCGTCGTTGTCTCCGACAGTGAATCGGAACCACGCCGTCTCGGTGTCGACGGCCTGCAGGCTCGGCGCCTCCGCGCCTGAGGCAGCGGCCCGGACGCGGCTGATAACCGTAGAGCGCCAGCGCCGGCCCGCGTCCCGGGTCGAATACGCATGCCAGCTGCCGGAGTGGTAGGCGGCGACCCACCAGGCCCGACTCGTCACGAGCGAAACCGCCGGTGCGCTGCTGTTGGGCAGCCTCAGGCTACTCTCGACCTTCCAGGTGTCGCCGTCGTTGGGGCTGGCGTAGATCCTCAGCTCGACGCGCCCACGGCGAATGAGGCTGACCGCATCGAGCACTCGATGCCCTCGGACGAGGGGCAGGTTGTAAAGCGCGCGCGCGTCGGCCGGCAGAGCTAGGCGTGCTTCTTTCCAGCTGCGGCCACCGTCGGTGCTGCGGAGGAGCGAACGGCCGAACGGTCCGCCGGCCTGCCACGCACGGCGCAGGTCCGTGAAAACAACCGGCGCGATCTCGAGTGAACGCCGAACGAGGCGCCAGTGAGCGCCGCCGTCCGTGCTGGCGTAGAGAGCCGCGTCGGGCGCGGTCGGCTGCTGATTCACGAGCCAGCCGTGCTTCAGATCGAGGAATTGGATGGTTGCGACGCTTCCCGCGGCCATGCTGTGCGCGGTCACGTCGGCGTGTCTCCAGGTTCGCCCGCCGTCGCTCGTGCGGTACACACCGACACCGACGTCGTTCAGGTTCCAGTCGACCACCCAGCCATGCCGGCGGTCGAGGAAAGCGAAGTCGTCGATGTGGGTGGTTTGCGGGAGCCGTGGGCCGACGCGCTGGACCCTCCGTCCTGCGCTGTCAGTCACGACCAAGCCGCCCGGCGACATCACAGCCGCACCGAAGGCTGCGGAGTGCAGCCGGACCAAGCCGACCGATGCCTTCGGGGGCGTCGCGCCCGTAGCTGCTCCAGCTCCAACTGCGGCGAGAAGCGACACGAGCACCGTACGTGCGGCTCGAGGCGCCACCGGTGGGACGATAGGCGACGAAGGGCGGCCGGAGGCCGCCCTTCGTTGGTCTGCTTGTCGCGGGAAGCCTAGCTCCGCTCGCGATCGCGGTCGCCGCCGCGGCCTCGGCCGCCGCGACCCCCGCGACGCTCACGATCGCCGCGCGGCCGCTCCTCCGTCCGCTCGCGCGGCGGCGCGTTCTTCGCGCGCTCGATCAGCTCCTCGGGCGAGACGGTGTTGCCGTTCTCGTGCTTCTGGATCAGCTTGAGGCCGATGCGGCCCCGCGCCTTGTCCACCTCCTGCACGAGCACGTCGAGGATGTCGCCGCGGTTGATCACGTCCTCGATGTGACCGACGCGACCCGGCCCGACGTTCGAGACGTGCAGCAGGCCGTCCGTCCCCTTCTTCAGCTCCACGAACGCGCCGAACTGCGTCGTCTTCACGACCTTCGCGTTGTGGAACTCGTCG
>JBKPRD010000140.1:0-6936 GCA_046734415.1 Actinomycetota bacterium
CCGGTCGTCGGACATGCCGACTGGGAGGCACAGAACATGAGATGGGCAGGCACCGAGCCCCATGTGGTGTACGACTGGGACAGCCTGGCATGGCTTCCCGAGGCCGCCGTTGTCGGAGCAGCGGCGGGAATGTTCGCCAGCGCGGAGGGGCCGATACTCGCGCCGCTGGAAAGCTCGATTGCGTTCTTGGACGCTTATCAGGTTTCGCGCGGTCGCAAGTTCAGCTTCGAGGAGCGCGAAGTCGCATGGGCCGCAAGCATCTGGCCCGCTCTCTACAACGCTCGCGAAGAGATTCTCCACGACGTACCTTCCGTCGCCTTGACGGCTCTCGGCCAGCAGGCGTACCGACGCCTCTCCCTCGCGGGAGCCTGAACGATCCGATGTCGCACTTTGCGGGAAGTACGACGGTCGGGTGGAGCCTTGCCCCGCTTCTACGAGAAGTAAGGCTGACCGTTACTACACAATCGCCGTGCGTGACGAATCGCTAGGTCCCGCGAGCCGCAGGATCAGCGCGAGTGACCGTTCTGGCCCTGGCCAGAGTTCGCGGATCAGTGCTTCGCCGCCTGTTCGAACGAAGTGACGGAGGACAAGCGCGACGATTACTGCGTCGTCGAGCTGTCCGGCGACGGGAATGAAGTCGGGGACGAGATCGATCGGCATCGCCAAGTAGCCGACGAGAGCGAGCAGAAGCAGCTTGCGATGGCTAGGCACACGGGGATCGCGTGCAAGCCGGGTGACGAGGACGACGCAGTCGGGGATGAACGTGGCGAGTGCGCGGGCGTCAGCACGGCGACCCAAGAGATAGAGAGCGATCACGAATGCGGCGTACGCGACCGCCAATACTCCAATCCCGACCAGGAACCAGCCCCACCACGGCATGGGTTTAACCTAGCCGCGGAGATACTCCGTGCCGTCGCGGGCGGCTCAATCGATGTTGATCAGCGCGATGATGCCGCCGACGACGAGGACGTACACGGATAACCCGCCGACGGTGATGGCGTAGTCGGGATCGCGCTTGCCCGTGCGGGCCTCCCTGGCGAGCGGTGGCAGCAGACCGATCAGAATCGGGAGGATCGAGATCGCGACGCCGGTCGTGACGAGGGTCGCTGCGACGGCTTTCCCCTCGTCGGCGATAGCCCACAACGATCCGAACAGGGTCGCCCCCAGGACGAGCGCAAAGAAAAGTTGCAGTCGCGGGTCGGGAAGCTGCCGCCTGTCTCGCCGCGCACTATCGCGCTCGAAGTAACGGATCTGCCAAAGCAGCGCACCGGCAACGGCCAACTCGATCGCGATCGTGGACTGGAAGATTGAACCGGCATCTCTACGGCCGACCAGTATCAACTCCCTCCGCGACCGTGTCCACGTTGGAGGCGTCGTCAGTGGAGGCTCACTCGACTGTCCGAAGCATCCTGTCGCTTGCCCCCGCAGTAGGGCCGGCCACAACTACATAACCAGGGCCCGGGAGGCGTCGAACTCTCTCCACGGCGTGTGCTTCTCCGCGAGGTACCCGCCCCGCTCGCAGGCGATGCCATGCTCGGCGATCCGCCTAGATCGCGTGCCGGAGTTCCGTTCGGGCGGGCTGTGAACGGACGCCGACACTACGTTCGTGGCGCGAGCACCGCGCGCGAGAGTTGCGGGTAGGTCGCGCGATCGGTGCGAGGACACCGAAGATTGCCCGCTGACCGTCGGCGGCGGTGAACGGAACACACGATCGTCGCTGAACTCTTGCGCGGACCGGCGCGAGCTGCAGCGGATTCCGTGAAGGTCAGGCGTGGGACTTTGGCCTATTTGACCCACATCTGGTCGAAGAGCGGGCCCCATTGCGGGCTGTACTGGTAGTTGCCGACCCGTCGTGAGACGAAGCTGAAGCCCAGGCCGCCGCTGCCCACGACGATCCAGGGCGCCTGGTCGGCGACGTCGCGGTCGATCTTGTGCCAGAGCTCGGCTGCCGTCTGGGGGTCGCTGGTCTGGAGCGAGCGGGCGCGGGCGATCTCGGCGTCGATCCTCGGGTTGCAGAACTCGGCGACGTTGCCGTTGTCGGCTGACCGGGCGTGGAAGGAGCTGCAGGTGAGGAGCGGGGAGAAGAAGTTCGACGGGGAGGCGTAGTCCGCGAACCAGCCCAGGCTGGCTGCCTGGATCTTCCGGCGGGAGTCCGAGACGGCCGGGAGGTACACGTCGAAGTCCTTCACCGACTTGTGCCGGGCTTGGTAGCCGAGGGTTTTGAGCACGGAGACGATGTAGGCGCCCGTCGATGCGGTCCTCGTGGATGTCCAGATGGTCACGGCCTGTCCTTTCGTGCCCGAGGCGGCGATGAGCGCCTTCGCCTTCGCGAGGTCGGGGCCTGTGTACTTTCCGTCGGGGTGTGGATCGATCGTGTAGGGGCAGTAGCGCCGGTACCCCGGGAAATTGGGGGGCAACACCTGGCAGCTGGGCTGGAAAAAATCGGCACCGGCGACCTCGACCATTCGGTTTCGGTCGACGGCGAAATTGACCGCTCGCCGCACCCTGACGTCGTCAAACGGTGGCACTCTCGTGTTCAGGGCGATGTAGAAGGTAAAACGGGTCGGGTTGGCGTGCAGCTGGCTGGCGTACTGGGTTCGGAGCACGGCCAGGCGTCTGGGGGGCAGCAAATCGGTATGTGCAAAGTCCGCATCGCCCCGCTCGACCATGCGCACCCGGGTCTGCGGCGACTGGACGAACGTGAAGTCGATCTGATCCGGGTAGCCGCTCGGCTGCGCGGCCCCCGACCACTCGCGGAAGCGGGGTTGCGGACGAGTCGCACCCGGCGCTTGGGGTCGTAGCCGGCGACCATGTACGGGCCGGTGGCGGGCAGCGGCAGCCGCGCCTTCACTGGCGTGTCGGCCGGGACGGCGAAGCGCCCGGAAGTGCGAGCTGGTACAGGAGGTCCGGGTCGGGGGTGGTCAGGTGGAAGGTGACGGTGTTCGCGATCGGGTCGGCCACGATCCCGTGCGAGAGATCGCAGCGCTTCGGAGTCTTCAGGCAGGCGGCGGCGCCGACGATGTCGCTGAAGCCGTAGTAGCCGGGGTTGACGAGCAGCGCGCGCTCGATCGCGCGGCGGAAGTCCGCGGGCCGCACGAGCGCGCCCGTCGAGTAGCGCCTCCCACGGCGAAGCTCGAAGGTGTACGTCCTGCCGCCGTCGGTCGGCGTGGGCAGCGCGGTGGCGAGGTCGGGCACGAGCCGCGCACCGTCGCTGCCGCCGGCGCGCCGGAAGCCCATCAGCCCGTCATTGGTGAGGATCAGCGCCTCATAGGCGTTGAATCCGCTGGCCGGATCGATCGAGCCGAGGGGGTCTTCCTCCACAAAAGTCAGGGTGCCGCCCCTGTGCGCAAGCCCCGACGCGCGGACGGCGACGTAGACCGAGTCCGCCGTGGGGGCGACCCCTCGGGCCGGTTCCCGATCTTGACGGTCTGGGCGACCTCGTTTCGGGTCGGGTCGATCCAGGAGAGCGTGCCGGCGAACTCGTTGCTGACCCAGACCATCCCGCGGTCGGTGACGCTGACCCCGCTCGGGCCGTCGCCGACCGCGATCGTGGCCGCGACCCGGTTCGTGGCGGGTTCGATCCGCGAGACCGTCCCGTCCAGGCTGTTGTCGACCCAGACCGCTCCCGCACCGACCGCGACCGCGCTCGCCCCGCTGCCGACGTTCGTCGTCTTGGTCACGCTCCCGGTGCGCGGGTCGATCCGGGCGACGCTGCCGCTCGACTCGCTCGTCACCCAGACCGCCCCCGCCCCCTCCGCGACCCCGTCCGCGCCGGAGCCCACCCGTATCGTCCCCCGCAGCGTCCCCGAGCGCGGGTCGAGCCGCGTGACTGTCCCGTCGCTGGAGTTCGCGACCCAGAGGCCGTGCTCGCCGCAGGCGACTCCGCGTGGCCCGTCGCCGACCTGTTTCGTGTCGACGGCGCTGTTCGTGCGAGGGTCGATCTTCGAGACCGTCCCGTCGAGGTTGTTCGCGACCCAAACGAAGCCGCCGCAGACGGCAACCCCGGCCGGCCCGCTGCCGACCTGGATCGTCTGGACCGCCGCATTCGTCTCCGGGTCGATCCTCGACAGGCTGTGATCGTCGGCATTGGTGACCCAGATCGAGCCCTCACCGGACGCGACCGAGCCCGGTGTCGTCCCAACCGGGACCGACGCCACGATCTTGCCGGCCGAGGCGTCGACCGCGCCGACCGCGTTCGCATCGACGCCCGCGAGCGCCACGGAACCGCCCGAGCCGCCCAGCGCGAACACCGGGATCGACACCGCCGCCGCGACCACCCCGGCGACCACCGCCGCCAGCAGCGAGCGGCGCCTCAGGATCGGCGAGGGCTTGACCAGCTCCGCGCCCCGGAGCGGTGGAAACTCCAACCGGAGCCCCTCGGCGGCGAGCTGCGAGATCCGCTCCGGCCGGTCGATGTCCTTCAGCCGGTGGGAGCCGAGATCGCGCAGGACCACACCCTCGGGCAGGTCGTCCTCGACCAGCGACCTGGTCGAATCCGAGACGAGCACCTGCCCACCATGCGCGGCCGCGCCGACGCGGGCAGCGCGGTGGACCGAGAATCCGAGGTACCGCTCCTCCGTCGCCGACGCCTCGCCCGAATGGATCCCGATCCGCACCCGTACCTCCGCACCCTCAGGCCACGGATGAGCGGCCAAGGCACGCTGGATCTCGACCGCCGATGAGATCGCGTCGGCAGCGCTCCGGAAGGCGACGAAGAATGAGTCGCCCTGCGTGCCGATCACCTCGCCGTGGTGCGCGGCGAACACCTCTCGAAGCAGCCGCTGCTGGCCGGCCAGCAGCTCGCCGTAACGAGCCCGGCCGAGCTGCTTGAGCAGCCCCGTCGAGCCCTCGATGTCCGTGAACAGGAAGGTGACGGTGCCGCTCAGACGCTCAGACGTGAGCCACCCTGCCGAAAAGCGTCCCCCGTCACCAAGGTCGTGTCAAATCTCGCATGAGCGGGCCCCGAAGAAGCAGAGGCGATTCTGCACGCTCTACGCCGTGGGGGTGTTCTCAGAAAAAGGTGGCGACTGCGTCGATGACGGTGTAGTCGTCGTCGACGACCGGAAGCAGCCGCCACTTGTCGAAGGCAGTGCACGGATGTGAGATCCCGCAGCCGATCAGGTCGCCGACAGCGAGTGCCTCAGCCGGTGCAACCCGCACGTACGCGTGCTGGTCGTTGAGGGCCGTCACGACCATACCCGTCGCCTCGCGTAGCCCGTCGCGGCCGCGAACGAGCTGGGGACGCGGCAGGTCGAGGTCGTGTGAGACATCGCGCTTCCCCAGCCCGACGAGCGCGAGGTCGAGCTCGGGGCGCGAGAGCACCGCCCCCCAGGCCTCCAGCGCGGGCCGAAGCTCGCGCGCCAACGGCGACGTCCGCTCGTAGAGTCCGACGTCGTGCGTGACGTAACCACCGGCGCGGATCACGACGTCGACCGCTCGCTCGAACGGCCACTCGGCGGCGAGCACGTCGACGACGCGATCGAAGTAGGCGCTCCCCCCGGCGCTCACAATGACACGTTCGCGCCCCGCGAACGCATTGGCTCGCTCGAGCGCGACGGTTGTCTCGCGCAGCTGGCGCAGGAAGGCGTCGACCGAAGCGAGCGAGGTATCGCCGCGGTCGGCGGCGATGATGCCCTCGTAGCCCTCGGTTCCGACCAGCTCCAGCCCCGGCGCGCGCGCCACCGCCGCCGCCACGTCGGCGGCTTCGGCGGCAGTCCGGCAGCCCGTGCGACCTCCCTCGAAGCCGATCTCGAGGAGGACCTGCACGGGACGCTCGGAGGCGGCGAGCGCCTCTGCCATCGCCTCGACCTGGTGGAGCGAGTCGACGAGACAGTAGAAGTCGAGCTCCGGCGCGGCGGCGAGCTCCTCCGCGAGCCAGCCAAGAGCGGCAGGCTCGACGAGCTCGTTCGCGAGCAGGATGCGCTCGACGCCGAACGCCCTGTACACGCGCGCCTGGCTCGCGGTCGCAGCGGTGATTCCCCACGCGCCGGCATCCAGCTGCCGGCCTAAGAGCTGCGGCGCCATCGTCGTCTTTCCGTGCGGGGCGTGGAGGATGCGACGCTCCTCGCACCAGCGTGCCATCAGGGCGATGTTGTGCGCGAGCGCGCTCTCCTTCAAGACGAGTGCGGGAAGCGGCAGATCGCCGCGCAGCAGATTCCAACCCATCCGGCCAACCGTTCCGATCGTCACTCCGTCCTCGGGCGGGAAGCCCTTGTGCCTCCAGTCGATCGGCTCATCGAGGAGGACGCGCAGCGCCTCCTGGCGTCGCTCGCGAGCCGTGAGGGTTTCGCTCCCTTGCAAGCTCAACGCACCGAGCTTTCGCCGTAGATCGCGAGCCCGGTCTCCAGGTCGAAGAAATGGAGCTTGCGGGCGTCGATTGCGACCTCCAGCTCCTCGCCCGCCCGGAGCCGCTCCGATGTCTCGAACCGTCCGATGACGAGCGTCCGTCGCTCGAGCGCCTCGGACTCGAGCTGCTCGAGCGCGGCAGCGTCGACGTCGACCGCAACCTCACGCACCTCTTCCGTCAGGACCGGCTCGGCCGCCACGGCAAGGTGGACGAGCACCTCCGAGCCGAGGGCTTCCGTCGCCTGCACCTGGCCGCGGAGCCGTGAGCTCGGGCTGTCGCCGCTGAGACCCGGCTCGCGCACGTGCTCGGGACGGATTCCGAGGCCGATGGTCCGACCCGCGTATTGAGCGAGCGCCGAGCGCTCACCCGCCACCTCCGCGGGAACGACGAGCTCCTGAGCGCCGACCAGCGCGACGAGCTCGCCGTTCCGCGAATCGAGCTGCGCTTGCACGAGGTTCATCGGCGGGCTGCCGATGAAGCTGGCGACGAAAAGATTGACGGGCCGGCGGTACACGTCCTCCGGCTCGCCCGTCTGCTGCAGAGTTCCGCCCCGCATGACCGCGATCCGGTCTCCCATCGTCATCGCCTCG
>JBKPRD010000141.1:0-2839 GCA_046734415.1 Actinomycetota bacterium
GATGCCGAGCGGCGCCGGCCACGACGCAATGGAAGTGGGCCGCCACGTGCCGGCCGGAATGGTGTTCGTCCCGAGCCGCAAGGGGATCAGCCATTCTCCCGAAGAGTTCACAGAGCCGGAGCATTGCGAGCTCGGCGCCCGGGTGCTTGCCCGCGCTCTCGAGACCCTGCTCGCGTAGATGCCGAGCCAAACCAAAGGAGCCGGATGCGCATCCTGGTGATCAATCCGAACACGAGCGAGGAGATGACACAGGACATCGACCGCGAAGCGCGTCAGTACGCACGATCGGATACCGAGATCGAGACCGTGTGCCCGACCCGGGGGCCTCGCTCGATCGAGGGCCACTACGAAGAGGAGCTTGCCGCGGTCGCGATGCTCGAGGTGGTCAAGGAGCGGGCAGGAGAATTCGACGGCGTGGTGATCGCCTGCTACGGCGATCCGGGCCTTGCGGCAGCGCGCGAGGTCTCGCCCGTTCCGGTCGTCGGAATCGCCGAAGCCTCGATGCTGATGGCCTGCACCGTCGCCCACTCGTTCTCGATCGTGACGGTGCCTCCGCGGGTGAAGCCGCTGCTCGAGAACACCGTTCGCCTCCACGGCCTCGAGGCCCGCTGCGCCTCGATCCGGACGACGCCGCTCTCGGTCCTCGACTGCGAGCGCGACCCGGAGGCTGCGGGCCGCGAGATCGTCAAGGCCGCGAAGCTCGCGATCGAGGAGGACGGCGCAGAGGCGATCTGCCTGGGCTGTGCGGGGATGGGGCCGCTCGACAAGGCAGTCAGCTCCGAGGTCGGCGTCCCGGTGCTCGACGGCGTGGCCTGCGCCGTCAAGCTCGTCGAGGGGCTGCTCGACTACGGGCTGGCGACGAGCAGAGTCGCCGCCTACAAAGAGCCGGAGCCGAAGGAGATCGTCGGCTACTCGCCGGTCGCTTGACAGATCGGCGAACCGGCCTCCTCTTCGTCGGCGCGCCGAGCGTTCCGGAGATCGTCGAGCTGGCGAGGCGCTGCGAGGCGCGCGGCTTCGACTCCGTCTGGATGGCCGAGACGCGGCTCACGCGTGACTCGTTCGTCCCGATGACGGCGATGGCGATGGCGACTGAACGAATCAAGGTCGGAAGCGGCATCGTCAACGTCTTCACCCGGGGGCCGGTGGTGCTGGCGATCAGCTTCATCGGGCTCGAAGAGCTCGCGCCCGGACGGATTCTGATGGGCCTGGGGACCGGGTCCCCGCTCGTGCTCCAGCCCCAGGGTGTCGCGTTCGAGCGGCCGCTGACCCGTCTCCGGGAGTACTGCGAGGTGATTCCGCGGTTGATCCGAGGCGACGAGGTCACCTACGAGGGCCAGACCATCCGGTTGCAGGCAGCACGCGTCGAGGACTTGCTCTCCGAGCGTGGCGGGGCGGCCGGGCCACGGACGACACTGCCTCTCTGGCTCGGGGTCACCGGCCCGCGGGCGCTCGAGTACGCCGGACGGGTCGCGGACGGCGTCATGCTCAACACGTGTCTCCCGGTCGAGTACGTCCGCGACGCTGTCAGACGAATCGCGGAGGGCGCACGCAGTGCCGGACGCAAACCGGACGAGGTCGAGATCGCCATGGCCAACGCGACCGCGCCACACCCGGAATCGGCAGAGGGCAAGCGGGTCGCCGCCCGGTTCATCGCCCTCTACCTGTCGCTGTTCCCCAACATCGCCAAGGCCACCGGGCTCGACGAGCGCCTGCTCAGCCGGGTGCGGCAGGCCTTCGAGGAGAGGGGGCTCGACGCAGCCTCCGAGCTCGTCGGGGACGAGGTCGTCGACCGGCTGACGGTGGCCGGTACGGTCGAGGAGTGCCGCGCCCGCCTCGACGAGTATCGTGCCGCAGGCGTCCAGCTGCCGATCCTCGCTCCGCTCGAACAGACGATGGATCTCGCCGTGGACGCTCTCGCCTAGTCAGTTGCGACGCGTGCAGGCGAGGGCCGAACCCCGCAGGAGGCGGACGAGTCCAGATTGCACGGCACTTTGCTCCAACCTAGAATCATGCGCTTGACTCTTCCAGCTGGATCGACTCGGGTTCACTACAAGGCGGAGCGCCCAGCGGGAGAGAGTTGAACCTCGGCCGCCTTTTCGCCAAGGGCCATCGGGATACCGCCGCCGACGTGCCTGTTCCGGGCGCGATCCTGGCCGTCTCGAACCTGGGGGCCCGCTACGGCGCAAGCGTGGTCCTGCGCGGGATCGATCTGCACGTGATGCCGGGTGAGATCGTCACCCTCCTCGGCGCGAACGGCGCGGGGAAGACCACCTTCCTGCACAGCGTGATGGGCCTCGTGACGATGACGTCGGGTCGGGTGTTCTACGAGGGCAAAGACATCACGCACCGCTCGACGGAGAGCCGCGTCACGAGCGGGATCGCACTCTGTCCCGAGGGCCGCCGCGTCTTCGCGACGATGACCGTGGAGGAGAATCTCCGTCTCGGCGCCGGGCTGAAATTCCAGCGTCAATTCAGCGAGAACCGCGCCTCGGTATTCGAGCTCTTCCCGGTGCTCGAGCGGCTCCGGAACACCCACGCGGGGCTCCTCTCCGGCGGGGAGCAGCAGCAACTCGCAGTGGCGCGCGCCCTGATGAGTAGGCCCAAGCTGCTTCTCCTCGACGAACCCTCGCTCGGGCTTGCGCCGATGATTGTCGCACGGATCTTCTCACTCGTGCAGGAGCTGCGCGAGAGCGGCGTTACGGTCCTGCTCGTCGAGCAGAACGTCCGGCTCGCACTCGACATCGCCGATCGCGGCTACGTGCTCAACACCGGCCGCCTCGAGCTCTCGGGCTCGGCGGCCGAGCTGAAGGAGGGCGAGGCGGTCGAGGAGGCGTACCTC
>JBKPRD010000142.1:0-11004 GCA_046734415.1 Actinomycetota bacterium
TCCCCGGCGGCCGTGCCGCCGAGCGGCTCGGCGATCTCGGCGAGCAGCCGCCGCGCGCGGTGGAGGAGCATCCCGCGCCGCGGGCGAGGTCCCTCCTCGCGGGCGAGGGCGGCGAGCAGCTTCGCCTCCGTGGCGAGGCCGATTCCCGGAACGTCGCGCAGCCGGCCGGCCGCCGCCGCCTCGCGCAGCTCGGCTGCCGTGCGGATCCCGAGTGCCTCGGCGATCTGGACTGCGCGGCGCGCCCCGATGCCCAGGTAGAGGCCAAGCCCGACGAGGTCAGGGGAGACCTGTCGCTCGAGCTCCTCGAGCTCGGCGATTGTCCCGGTCTCGACGAGCTCCTCCAGCCGTCGCTCGATTCCCCGCCCGATGCCGCGCAGCTCGCGGGCACGCCCCGCACGGATCAGGTCGGCGACCGGTGTCTCGGTCGACCGGATCAGCTCGGCGGCGCGCCGGTACGCCCGCGCCGAGTACGGATTCGCGCCGGCGAGCTCGAGCAACGTCGCGAAGGAGTCGAGCCGCTCGGCGATCGCCTTGTTGTCCAGGTGCTGCTCGGCCACGGCGGTAGTGTCCCCGCCCGCGGCCGGTGCTAGGCGGACGCCAGCGGCTGTACCTGTCGCAGCGCCTCAGCCAACGCCTCGGGGCGGATCGGCTTGGCGACGTAATCGTCCATGCCGGCGGCGATGCAGGCGTCGCGGTCCTCCTGCATCGCGTTCGCGGTCATCGCCACGATGCGCGGGCGCTCCGCAGGCGGCCACCGCTCGCAGATCCGGCGTGTCGCGTCGAGACCGTCGAGCTCGGGCATCTGGACGTCCATCAGCACGACGTCGTACTGGTCTCGCTCGAGGGCGGTCAGTGCCTCGAGCCCGTTCCCGACGACGTCGGCTCGGTAACCGAGCTTCGCCAGCAGTGCGAGCGCGACCTTCTGGTTCACGGTGCTGTCCTCGGCGAGCAGGATTCTGAGCGGCGACACGTCCGCCGCGGCGTCGTCTCTCCGCGGGATCTGCTGGTCGCCGTCCCGGCCGGCGAACACGCGCAACAGCGCGTCGAACAGTTGAGACGCCTTCAGCGGCTTCGCCAGCTGGGCGGCGAAGTCGTCGGCCTCCCGAGCCTGCGGCATGCGTCCGAGCGAGGTCACGAGCAGCAGCGGCAGCTCCCGGGCGCTCAAGTGGCGCCGGATCTCGCGCGCAAGCTCTCGCCCGTCCATCTCGGGCATGACGAGGTCGAGAACCGCGACGTCGAAGTGCTCACCCCCCTCGATCAACGCGAGCGCATCGGACGGAGTCTCCGCCGCCACGGCCTCCATGCCCCACGACTGCGCCTGGCGGCTGATGATCTCGCGGTTCGTCGCGTTGTCGTCGACGACCAGCAGGCGCTTGCCGGCGAGTTGCGTCTGGGTGCCGTCGAACGGAGCTCGCCTGGGTGCCTCCGCCTCGGCGGCGGTGAAATCGATGTGGAAGGCCGATCCCTTGCCCTCCTCGCTCTCGGCCCACAGCCGGCCTCCCATCAGCTCGACCAGGCGCTTCGAGATCGCCAGGCCGAGGCCGGTGCCGCCGTAGCGGCGGGTGGTCGAGGCGTCCACCTGGCTGAAGGACTCGAACAGGTGGCTCATCCGATCCGGCGGAATGCCGATCCCCGTGTCCCGAACGGTCAGGCGCAGACGGTACGACCCCGCCTGGGAGGGCTCCGCGTCGAGATCGACCACGACCTCGCCTTCCTCGGTGAACTTGACCGCGTTCGAGAGCAGGTTGAGCAGCACCTGACGCAGACGGGCGGCGTCGCCGGAGATCGCCGCGGGTACTCCGTCGCCGACGAGGCCGCCGAGCTCGAGGCTCTTCTCCGCCGCGCGCGGGGCGACGATGTCGAGCGCCTCCTCGACACAGGCGCGGACGTCGAACGGCTCGCGCTCGAGTTCGAGCTTGCCGGCCTCGATCTTCGAGTAGTCGAGGATGTCGTCGATCACGTGCAGGAGCGCGTCCCCGCTCGAGCGGACGACCTCGGCGAACTCGCGCTGCTCCTGGGTCAGGTCTGTGCCCAACAGCAGGCCGGTCATCCCGATCACCGCGTTCATCGGCGTCCGGATCTCGTGGCTCATGGTCGCAAGGAAGGCGCTCTTCGCCTGGGTCGCCGCCTCCGCCTCCTCGCGGGCGTGCTGGAGCTCGGTGATGTCGTGGTAGATCCCGAGGAAGCCGACCCGCTCGCCGTCCACGGTGAGCGGGACGAGCATCAGCTCGACGTTGACCGGCGTCCCGTCCTTCCGCCTGCGACGGGTGATGCGGTGGGCGCGGCCCGCCGCGACCGCCTCCTCCGTGATCTCTCGGCCCTCGTCGCGCTGTTCGTCGTGGAAGACGAGGTCGTCGATCTGGCGGCCGACCGCCTCGTCGGCCGTGTAGCCGAACAGCGCTGCGGCCGCCGGGTTCCAACCGGTGACGCGCTCGTCGGCGTCCATCTCGATCACCGCAACCGGGCTGATCCCGACGAGCGACTCGAAGTACTGCTTCTGGCGGGCGATCTCGGCGAAGAGGCGGGCGGTCTGGATCGCGACGCCGACGTTCGCCGCCAGGGTGGCGAGCAGGCGGGTCTCGGCCTCGCCGTAGACCCCTTCCTCCTGCGTGCTCTGGACGCTGATCACGCCGATCGCGCGGTCGCCGGCCCAGATCGGCACGCCGAGGTACGACTTCGCCGGGGTCCCGACGACGACGTGGCCGTCGCTTTCGGCGGTGTTCAGGAGCAGCGGCTCGCCCGACTCGATGATTCTCGAGGTGAGGCCCTCGCCGTAGCGGAGCGGGGGATCGTTCGACCGCACGCCCGCTTCCACGGAGTACGGGAACTCGATCAGCCCGGTCGCCTCGTCGTGCAGTGCGACGTACGCGATGTCGGCGCCGAACGTCTCGCGGATCCGCTCGCCGACGAGCTCGATCAGGGCGTCCAGGTCGAGCTGGCTGGCGAGCGCCTGGCCGACGCTGTTCACGGTCCCGAGCTCGGCGACACGCTGCCGGGTCTAGTGGATCAGCTGCGCGTTCTCGAGCGCGACGCCCAGGCTCCCGGCGATGGTCGCGAGCAGCTGCTGGTCGGACGCGCTGAATGCGTGCTCGCGGTCGAGGTTCTGGATCGAGATCACCCCGGTCGCCCTGCCGCCGACCACGAGCGGCTGGAAGATGGCCGAGCCGTTCGACGTTTCGCCGACCACGGCTTCGGGGTTGCCGTACTCCGCGATCGCGGCAGCGATGTTCTCCTGGATCGCGAGCGGCTCGCGGGTCTGCATCACGTGCTTGCGGAAGCCGATCACGGGCATCGTCACGTTCGGGAAGTGAACGCCCCGCTCGATCTGGTAGACGAAACGCAGGATCCCGGCCTCCTCGTCGTGGACGCCGATGTCGACGACCTGCGCGTCGAAGACCTCCCGGAGCTTCTCGCCGACGAGGTCGTAGATCGCCTGCTGGTCGAGCTCGCCGGCGATCGAATCCTGGACGCTGTTGATCAGCCCCAGCTCGGCCACCCGCTGCCTCGTCTCGTGGACGAGCCGCGCATTCTCGAGCGCGACGCCGAGGCTGCCGGCGATCGTGCCGAGGAGCTGGACGTCCGAGTCGCTGAATGCGTGCTCGCGGTCGAGGTTCTGGAGCGAGATCCAGCCCCTGCCCTTGCCGCCGACCACCAGCGGCATCCAGAGCGCGGACCTCGGCATCCCGCCGGCCAGCACCTCCATCCCCAGCTCCTCGGCCATGGTTTCTAGCGCTTCCCCGATCACCAGCGGCTCCTGCTCGTCGAGCAGCTTCCGTCGGAAGCCCACCACCGGCAACGGCATGTCCTCCAAGCGCTGCCCGCGCTCGATCGTGTACGGAAAATGGATGAGGCCGTCGGTCTCGTCGTAGACGCCGATGTCGACGATCTGCGCGTCGAAGACCTCCTGGAGCTTGTCCCCGACGACGTCGTAGATCGCCTGCAGCTCGAGCTCGCCGGCGAGGGCGTCCTGGACGCTGTTGATCAGGGCGAGCTCCGCGTTTCGTTGCCGGGTCTCGTGCACGAGACGGGCGTTCTCGAGCGCGACGCTGAGGCTTCCGGCGAGCGTGACCAGCAGCCGTTGGTCCGTCTCCGTGAAGGCGTGCTCGCGGTCGAGGTTCTGGAGCGAGATGACGCCGGTGGCCTTGCCGCCCGCGATCAGCGGCACGAAGAATGCCGACTTGACCGGCTCTCCGCTCAGCACGTACGGGTTGCCGTAGCGCGCGGCGACTTCGGGCGTGCTCTCTGCGATCAGCAGCGGCTCGCGGCTCTCGATCACGTGCTTGCGAAAGCCGATCAGCGGGATCGGCTCCTGCTCGAGCCGCTCGCCGCGCTCGATCACGTACGGGAAGCCGATGAGCCCGCTCGCCTCGTCGTAGATCGAGATGCTGACGACCTGGGCGTCGAAGACCTCCTGGATCTTGTCGCCGACGACGTCGTAGATCGCCTGCAGCTCCAGCTCGCCGGCGAGCGCAGACTGGACGCTGTTGATCAGCGCGAGCTCGGCATTGCGCTGCCGGGTCTCCTCGATCGCCCGGGCGCGGGAGAGCGCGGCGCCGACGTGCTGGCCGACGAACGCGAGCAGGTCGCGGTCACGCTCGTCGTACTGGTGCTGCGTGGAATAGGACTGAACGACGAGCGCGCCGACCGCCTTGCCTTCCGCGTGGAGTGGGGCGCCGACCCAGCTGGACTGCTCGGTCACCACCCCGCGCAGCTCGACCTCCTTCTGCTCGATCAGCTCGGTGAACCGCTGATAGGGCACGAGCTGTGGCTTCCCGGTACGGAGCATCCACGCGGTGACGCCCTTCGCGTCTCCAGTGCCGAGCGTGTCCCACCTGTTTGGGTCGGGCTTCTCGACGTCCATCACGTCGTGGTAGTACGGCCAATTGACGAGCTGGCGCTCCTCGTCGTACAGGCTGATGAAGAAGTTCTCCGCGTACATCAGCTCGCCGACGATCCCATGGACAGCGGCGTAGAACTCCTGCATGTCCTGCGCGGCGCCGGCGAGCTCGGCGATCCGGTAGAGCGCGTCCTGGATCTTCTCGGCGTCGCGGGTCGTGGCCATCTCAGTCGTTCATGCGACCGAGTAGACGTTCACCGGCCGGTTCTTCCCCTTGAGCAGAAGCTCGCCTTGCGGCTCGAGCAGGATCTCGCCGTTCAGCCCGTCGCGCGTGTGCTCGTCGATCAGGATCGGCCGCTCGACCACCTTGGTGTGCGCCTCGAGCCGCGCGGCAAGGTTGACGGTGTCCCCGACGCACGTGTAGGTCGCCCGCTTCTGCGTCCCGGTATAGCCGGCGATCATCCGGCCCGACGCGATCCCGACGCCGATCCTGATCTGCACCTTTCCGAGCGCTGCCTGCTCCTGGTCGAAGAGCTCGACGAGCTCGACCATCTGCCGGGCGGCGCGCACGGCGCGGAGGCGGAAGTCGCGCGACGGGGTCGGCGCGCCGAAGATCGCCATCAGCCCGTCGCCGACCATCTGGTTGACGACCCCGCCCTCTCCGCCGATCGCATCCATCATCAGCGTGTAGTAGTCGTTCAGCAGCTCGATCGTCTTTGCCGGCCCCTGCGCCTCCGCGATCGCGGTGAACGAGCGGATGTCGCAGAACATCGCAGCGGCTTCGACGAACTTGCCGCCGAGGGAGAATCCCGAGGTCAGCAGGTCTTCGGCGACCTCGCGGGTGGCGAACTTGCTGATCAGCTCGCGCTGCTGGTCGCGCAGGCGCTTCTTCTCGAGGCTCGACTGGACTCGGGCCCTGAGCAGGATCTGGTTGACTGGCTTGGTCAGGTAGTCCTCTGCGCCCATCTCGATGCACTTGACGACGCTGTCGAACTCGTCGAGCGACGTGGTCATGATCACGGGGAGGTCGCGCAGGTGCGGGTCGTCCTTCATCTCGGCGAGGACCTGGTAGCCGTCGACCTCGGGCATCAGGACGTCGAGCAGCATCAGGTCGAACCGCTCCCGGCCGAGCAGGTCGAGCGCCTCGCGGCCGTGCTCCGCGAATTCGACGCCGTGGCCCTGCTCCTCGAGCCCTCGCCCGAGGAGCAGCCGGTTCACCCGGTTGTCGTCCACCACGAGGATGCGACCCGGCGCTGCACTCATCGGCGCAGCTCCTCGACGACGCGCGCATACTCCTCCTCGATCCGCGTGGCAAGTGCCGGCGCACCGGTCAGGTCGCCCATCTTCGCCTGCTCCTCGAGCTCGCGGCAGAGCTCCGAGAACCTCGTCGCGCCGAAGGTGGCGCCGTTCGATTTCAGCGTGTGTGCCGCCCGCCGGACTTCGTCCACGTCCGAGCCGCGAAGAGCGGCGAGAAGGGGCGGCGCATCGGCGAGGAGCGTGGCGACGAGGTCGGCGACGAACTCGTCCCCGCCCAGCTCGTGGAGCTGCTCGAGCGCAGCCGGGTCAAGTCTCGCGTCTGGCTCGCCCCGCACGCTCAGCAGCGTAAACCCGTTCCATTCCGAAGGGTAGGGTCAGCCCATGGCAACAGTCGTCGTGCTCTCGGGCGGTGTCGGCGGTGCCCGCTTCGTGCGCGGCCTCGTCGACGCGGTCGGGCCCGAGCAGGTGACCGTGATCGGGAACGTCGGCGACGACGACGAGTTCTTCGGTCTCCACGTCTCGCCCGATCTGGACAGCATCGTCTACGCGCTCGCGGACCTGCACGACACCCGACGCGGCTGGGGCCGGCGGCGCGAGACCTGGAATGCGCTCGAGACGGCCAAGACGATCGGCGACGACGAGACCTGGTTCCAGCTCGGCGACCGCGACCTCGGCCTCCACCTCGTCCGGACCAAGGCGCTCCGGGCGGGCGAGCCGCTGTCGTCCGTCACGGCACGGGTCGCGAAGGCGCTCGGCGTCGACGTGCGCGTCCTGCCCGCGACCGACCACCGCCTGCGGACGATCCTGGAGACGCCCGCCGGCGCCCTCTCTCTCCAGGAATGGTTCGTCAAACGGCGTGGGCGCGATGCTGTCGACGGTCTGCGCTTCGAGGGTGCCGCGTTCGCGCAACCTGCTCCCGGTGTGCTGGCGGCGCTCGAACAGGCGTCGCTCGTCGTGTTCGCGCCGAGCAACCCCTACATCAGCATCTGGCCGATCCTCGCAGTCCGCGGGATCCGAGAAGAGGTGGAGAAGACGCCGAGGCCGGTCGTGGCCGTCAGTCCGCTGATCGGCGGGAAGGCTGTGAAGGGGCCTGCCGACGGGATGCTGCGGCGGCTCGCCGGCGGCACCTCGCCGGCGCACGTCGCGCGCTGCTACCCCGGCCTGCTCGACACCCTCGTCATCGACCGAGCGGACGCTGCCGGCGCGAGGCGGCTCGAGGCGACGGGCGTCCGCGCGTACGCGACGCGGACGCTGATGCGGGATCGGCGGGCGTCGCGCCGGCTCGCCGAGGCCGTGCTCGAGGCAGGCGGCGCGTGACGCCCGGTCTCTCGATCCTGCCGGTCGAGGGTCTCCCGGAGATCGAGGAGGGGGACGATCTCGCCGGCATGATCGCCGCGGCGATCGAGTTGCGCGAAGGCGACGTCGTCTGTGTCGCGCAGAAGGTCGTATCCAAGGCCGAAGGCCGCGTCGTCCGCCTCGGCGACGTCGAGCCGTCGGAGGAGGCGCGGCGGCTCGCCGGCGCGGACGGCGACGCGCGCCGGCTCGAGATCGTCCTCCGCGAGTCGGTCCGGGTCGTGCGCAGCCGGCCGCCGCTCGTGATCGCCGAGACGAGTCACGGCTTCGTCTGTGCCTCGGCCGGAGTGGACGCCTCGAACGCGCCGGCACCGGACACGGTCGTGCTGCTCCCCGAAGACCCCGACGCCTCCGCCGTGCGGCTCCGCGCCGGGCTGGAGGAGCTCACCGGCCGCGTGCTCGGCGTGATCGTCACCGACACCTTCGGCCGGTCGTGGCGGCTCGGCATCACGAACGTGGCGATCGGGGCCGCCGGGATAGAGGTCCTCCGGGATCTACGCGGCGTCTACGACCCCGCAGGGCACGAGCTCCACTCGACGGTGATCGCGCTCGCGGACGAGATCGCCGCCGCGGCGGAGCTCGTGATGGGCAAGACGGCACGAATCCCGGCAGCCGTCGTCCGCGGCCTGAGCGTCGCCGGATCGGGCACTGCTGCCGAACTCGTAATGCCGCCCGAGCACGACCTCTTTCGCTGAAGCCGTCGCGGGCCGGTATCCCCCGATCGGGGCGCCTCCGAGCGTTTTTCGATGCCGATACCTGAAGTACCGTGGCAGTCAACGCTGCGCTACTTCCCGATCCCGATCCCGATCCCGATCTCGGGAGAGCAGACGCTGGGCGTTCCGAGGCGCTCGTCCAGTCCTATCGGCGCCTCGCCGCGGTGTTCCACGAGGTTCTCTCGGAGCAGCGCCCGGAAGCTCTCCTGGACCGCATCGCCGACACTCTCGGCGAGCTCGTTCCGCACCAGGACCTCCACATCTACGAGGCGGACGAGAAGCGGCGCCAGCTCGTGCCCGTGTTCGCGAAGGGGCCTTGGGAGGAGGAGGTGATGGCGAGCACGATCCCGTACGGGCAAGGGATCACGGGCTGGGCGGTCGCTCACCGCAGTCCCGTGCTTTCGAACGAGGCGCACCTCGACCCGCGAGTCGAGTTCGTGCCCGGGACGCCGGCCGATCCCGAGGCGCTGATCACGGTGCCGCTGATTGCCCGTGGGTCGGTGAAGGGCGCGCTGAACATCTACCGCGTGGGCGAGAGCGTCTCCTTCGACGACGACGAGTTCGAGCTTGCGCGCTGGTTCGCCGATGCGGCCGCCCTCGCGCTCGACAACGCGCAGACCCGTGCGCGGCTCGAGCATCTCGCACATACCGACTCGCTGACCGGCCTCTACAACCACCGGTATTTCCACGAGCGGCTCCGGGCGGAACTGAGCCGGGCCGGGCGGGCCCGCGAATCGATCGCGCTGATGATGCTGGACATCGACGATTTCAAGCGGGTCAACGACGTCTGCGGTCACGGCGAGGGTGACGAGGTGCTCCAGACGCTCGCGGCGCTGCTGCGGGCCACCGTCCGTGTCTCGGACGTCGTCTGCCGGGTCGGAGGCGAGGAGTTCGCGGTGATCCTGCCGGCGTGCAGCGCCGCGGACGCGCTCGCCCTGGCGGCACGCCTCAAGAACGGCTTGACAGAGGTCGCGACCGATGCCAGCGGCCGGATCACCCTCTCCATCGGCGTGGCGCTCGGCCCCGATCATGCGATGAACGTACGCGAGCTGCTCGCCTGCGCCGAGGCGGCGATGATGACCGCCAAGGCGCAGGGGAAGGACCAGGCAGTCGTCTTCGAGGACACCGACGGACCGCGTCCGCAGGACGCGGACGGCGAGCGCGACCTGCGCTCGATCGCCTACCTGAAGCTGCTTCAGAGCCTGGCGCGGAAGCTGAGCCGTCTGAACGACGTCACCGAGATCGGCAAGGCGATCGTCGCCGAGCTGCGCGTGCTGGTGGACTACACCAACTGCATCGTCTACCTGCTCGAGGGTGAGCGTCTCCGCCCGGTCGTGGTCCGCGGGCGCCTCGAGAGCGAACGGCCGGAGCAGCTCGAGTTCGGGCTCGGCGAGGGTCTCACGGGCCGCGTCGCCGCGACCGGCAAGCCGATGCTCGTTCCCAACGTGCTCGAGTCGGATATCTGCAAGCGTCTCGACGAGGACGCCGGGGCCCAGTCGGTTGCCTCCGTGCCGCTGCGCTACGGACAGCGCGTGATCGGGACGATCACGATGGCGAAGGCCGGCGTGGGGCAGTTCGATGACGACGATCTGCGCCTGCTCGAAGTCGTCGCCGGCCACGCGGCGGTCGCCCTCGATAACGCGCGCCTGTATGCGTCGGCACGGCGGGAGGCCGAGAACGCGACTGTCTGGCTCGAGTTCGCCGACGTCCTGTCGGAGGCACGCACCGTCGAGGCGGTGGGCGAGGAGACCGTCCGGACGATCGCCGGGGTCATGGAGGTCGACCAGGCCTCGATCTGGGTCGAGGACGCGCACCTGGCCAACTTCCGGTGTCTGGCGTCGCTCGGTTACGAGCGGGACACGGGCACCGTCGCTGTTCCCGACCGGCGGACCAGCCGGGAGAGCGCCGCGCGGCTGATCGAGGGCACCAAGACCCCCTTCACGATCAGCGCCCACGAGTTCCGCGCCATCCTCGCCGAGGACGCCGGCGATGCGGCCATCACCTCGGCTGCGATCGCACCGCTCGACGCTGGTTACGGCATCCGAGGCTGGATCACCGTGCGGGCGCCGGGGGACGACCTGGCGCACTTCACGGGCGAGCGACTGCGGCTGCTCGAGGGCCTTGCCTACCGCGCATCGGTGGCGCTGCAGAAGACGGTGCTGCTCCAGTCCGAGCAGGAGAGCGCCGAGGTCACGGGCGCGCTGCTCGAGTTCTCGCGCCGCCTCGCCGGCACCGCCTCAGGCGACCTTCGCCGCCGGATCGTCGAGCTGACGGGTGAGATGCTCGGCTCGCCGCGAACCTGGCTCTGGCTGGAGCGCGGCCGGCCGGGCTCTTTCGCGATCGAGGCGGCCTGGCGCGAGGACGGCGCTATGCCGATCGTGCCCGTCGGCAGCGTCGTCGAGCTCTCCGGCGCGCGCCGTGCCCTGGAGGCCGGCGAGCCCTTCGTCCTCCAGCCGGGCACGGCGGACTTCGTGCCGGCGGGGGAGGACCCGCTCGCGGTCGCTCCGGTCGTGCTGCCCTCCGGACGGATCGGCTGCGTCGCGGCCGCCGTTCCCGGCAGGTTCCCCGAGCGCAAGCTCCGCCTGCTCGCCGGGATCGCCAACCAGGCGAGCCTCGCCCTCCACATCTCGACCTGAGCGCTCGCTCGACGGCCTGGCCGGGCGTGGCCGTCGAGCCCGGAGCCCGCCGACGGTGCGGTTTTCCACAGCCGGTGTCTGGCACCAGACCTGTGACGAAAGTGAAACATTTCATCCACATGGCGCTGGAGCTCGAGGTCGTCGAGGGGGACATCGCCGCCCTCTCGATCGACGCGATCGCGAACGCCGCCAACGACCGGCTCTGGAT
>JBKPRD010000143.1:0-10038 GCA_046734415.1 Actinomycetota bacterium
GCGCTCTCGCCGGTCGTCGTCGGGCTCGCGCTCTACCTGCTCTACGGCCGTCAGGGGTGGCTCGGCGGCTGGCTCCAGGATCACGGCGTCCAGGTGCTCTTCGCGCTGCCGGCGATGGTGCTCGCGACGATCTTCGTCTCGATCCCGTTCGTCGCCCGGGAGGTGATCCCGACGCTGCGCGAGATCGGGGACGAGCAGGAGCAGGCGGCGCGGACGCTCGGCTCCCGTACCTGGCAGACCTTCTTGCGAATCACGCTTCCGTCGATCCGGTGGGCGGTGATCTACGGCGTGATCCTCACGACCGCGCGCTGCCTCGGTGAGTACGGCGCGGTCGCCGTCGTCTCCGGCCGCCTCCAGGGGCAGACCGAGACAGCCACCCTTCGCGTCCAGGAGCGGTATGACAGCTTCGACCAGTCCGGCGCGTACGCGATCTCGCTCGTGCTCGCGCTGATCGCCGTAGGCGTCCTGGTCTCGATGATCGTGATCCGGCCCAGAGAGGAACATGCGTAGGCGATGAGCATCTCGATCCGCAACGTCTCCAAGCGCTTCGGCGACTTCGTCGCGCTCGACGACGTCTCGCTCGAGGTGCCGGGCGGCTCCCTCGTCGCCCTCCTCGGCCCGAGTGGAAGCGGCAAGTCGACCCTGCTGCGGATCATCGCCGGGCTCGAGCGGCCCGACGGGGGCGAGGTGCGCATCGCGGAGGAGGACGTCACCGGCCAGGCGCCGCAGGATCGCGGCATCGGCTTCGTCTTCCAGCACTACGCAGCGTTCAAGCACATGACGGTCTACGACAACGTCGCTTTCGGGCTGAAGATCCGCAAGCGGCCGCGCGACGAGATCAAGAAGCGCGTCCACGAGCTGCTCGAGCTCGTCCAGCTCGAGGGCTTCGCGAACCGCTACCCGGCGCAGCTCTCCGGCGGGCAGCGCCAGCGCATGGGGCTCGCCCGCGCGCTCGCCGTCGATCCGAAGGTGCTCCTTCTCGACGAGCCCTTCGGAGCGCTCGACGCCCAGGTGCGCAAGGAGCTGCGGGCGTGGCTGCGGCGCCTGCACGACGAGACCCACACGACGACGGTGATCGTCACCCATGACCAGGAGGAGGCGATGGAGGTCGCCGAGACCGTCGCGGTGATGAACCACGGGAAGATCGAGCAGGTCGCAGGCCCGGTCGAGCTCTACGAGCACCCGGCGAACGAGTTCGTGATGGAGTTCGTCGGCGCCGTCAACCGGCTCGGCGACTCGTTCGTGCGCCCGCACGACCTCGAGATCAGCCTGACCCCCAACGGAACGACTCGCGAGGCGATGGTCGTGCGGCTCGTCCACCTCGGCTTCGACGTCCGCGTCGAGCTGGTGCGGGACGACGGCGAGACGATGTCGGCGCAGCTCACGCGGGACGAGGCTGCCGCGCTCGAGCTCCACCAGGGCCAGATCGTCTACGTCCGCCCGACGCGGCAGACCAGCTTCGCATAGGTGGCGGTCGCGGCCACGACGTGGCCCGCGTAGCCGGAGTAAGGACTCTGTAAGACGGCGCTTGTTGTCCCGGGACGCGGGGCTCCGCGGTTCCGGCACGGCCGGTTCACGGCACGCTGACTGCCCGTGACGCCCTCCGGCTCACGAGCCTCAGGCCGGCCGGGCGGACCTTTTTCCGGTAGGGGAGGAGGCCACCCCAGGGGGATAGGCCCTCTCGAGGGCCTGTCCCCTCTCATTTCGTCTACGGATGCGGCGCCCAGGCCTCCGGGTCGGCGACGAGCTCGCGCACTGCCGACGGGAGCTCGCCGCGCGCGACGTCGGCGAGGGTCACCTCTTCGAGGACGGCCCGGAGGCTCGCGCGCACAGCCACCCAGACCTCCCGCAGCGGCTCGGCCGAGCCCGCGTACTCGATCGACTCCGGCCGCTCGCCGCGCACGTTCGCCAGCGGCCCCTCGACCGCCCGGATGACGTCGGCGAGCGTGATCTCGGTCGCGGGCCGCGCCAGCCAGTAGCCGCCCTCGACGCCGCGCTGGCTGCGCACCAGCCCCGAGTGGCGCAGGTCGCCGAGGATGTTCTCGAGGAACTTGAGCGGGATCTCCTGGGCCTGGGCGATTCGCTCGCCCTTGACCGCGCCGCCGCCGTCGGCCGCTGCGAGCTCCACGCAGGCGCGGAGTGCGTAGTCGGCCTTCGCGGAAACGCGCACGTTCCCATTCTGACGAGCGCCCCGGGGTGCCATCGCGCGCACTCCGGGAGCCGTAAGGCCCTCCGGTACAATGCGCCTCCAGATGTTCGAACGGTTCACGGAGAGGGCCCGCCAGGTCGTCGTTCTCGCCCAGGACGAGGCCCGTGCCCTCAAGCACAACTACATCGGGACCGAGCACATCCTGCTGGGCCTGCTGCGCGAGGAAGAAGGGCTCGCTGCGCGCGTCCTCGAGTCGCTCGACATCACCGTCGAGGAGGTCCGCGCCCAGGTCGCGCGCATCGTCGGCCAGGGCGACGAGGTCACGACGGGCCAGATCCCGTTCACTCCGCGCGCCAAGAAGGTGCTCGAGCTCGCGCTCCGCGAGGCCCTGAGCCTCGGCCACAACTACATCGGCACCGAGCACATCCTGCTCGGGCTGGTGCGCGAGAACGAGGGCGTTGCGGCGCGCATCCTGCTCGACTTCGACGCCGATGCCGAGAAGATCCGCAACGAGATCATCCGCATGCTCTCCGGTCCCGGCCGCCGCCAGCAGGGCAGCGCCTCGGGCGGGCCGCCCGACAAGTCGAAGAGCTCGAAGCTCCTCGACCAGTTCGGCCGGAACCTGACGAAGCTCGCCGCCGAGGCGAAGCTCGACCCGGTGGTCGGGCGTCAGACCGAGATCGAGCGCGTGATGCAGATCCTCTCACGCCGCACGAAGAACAACCCGGTACTGATCGGCGAGCCCGGCGTCGGCAAGACCGCGATCGTCGAGGGCCTCGCCGCGCGGATCTCGTCGAACAACGTCCCAGAGCTGCTGAAGGGGAAGCAGATCTACACGCTCGACCTCGCCGCCCTGGTCGCGGGCTCGAAGTATCGCGGCGAGTTCGAGGAGCGCCTGAAGAAGGTGATGAAGGAGATCACCCAGCGCGGCGACATCGTCCTGTTCATCGACGAGCTCCACAATCTCGTCGGCGCCGGCGCCGCCGAGGGCGCGATCGACGCTGCCTCGATCCTGAAGCCTGCGCTCGCCCGCGGCGAGCTGCAGACGATCGGCGCGACCACGCTCGACGAGTACCGCAAGTACCTGGAGCGCGATGCGGCGCTCGAGCGGCGTTTCCAGCAGGTGCGCGTCGAGGAGCCGTCCGTGGACGACACCGTCCAGATCCTGCGCGGGCTGCGCGACCGCTACGAGGCCCACCACCGCTGCAAGATCACCGACGAGGCCCTCTACGCCGCCGCCTCGCTCGCCGACCGGTACATCCAGGACCGCCACCTCCCCGACAAGGCGATCGACCTGATCGACGAGGCGGCGTCGCGGATGCGGATCAAGACGATGACCGCGCCGCCGCGCTACCGCGAGCTCGAGGAGGAGATCGAGAAGGTCCGCAAGGACAAGGAAGACGCAATCGAGAACCAGGAGTTCGAGAAGGCGGCGTCGCTGCGCGACAAGGAGCGCAAGCTGACGCAGAAGAAGCGGGAGCTCGAGGAGAGCTGGCGCGAGAACGAGGGCGAGGAGCAGCCGGAGATCGCCGAGGAGGAGATCGCCGACATCGTCTCGATGTGGACGGGCATCCCGGTCTTCAAGCTGACCGAGGCCGAGACCCAGAAGCTGATCCGGATGGAGGACGAGCTGCACAAGCGCGTCATCGGCCAGCACGAGGCGATCGTCGCCGTGTCGAAGTCCATCCGCCGCGCGCGCGCCGGGATCAAGGATCCGAAGCGCCCGACCGGTTCGTTCATCTTCCTCGGCCCGTCGGGCGTGGGGAAGACCGAGCTCGCTCGCACGCTCGCCGAGTTCCTGTTCGGCGACGAGGATGCGCTGATCCAGGTCGACATGTCCGAGTACATGGAGAAGCACTCGGTCTCGCGGCTCGTCGGCTCGCCGCCCGGCTACATCGGCTACGACGAGGGCGGACAGCTGACCGAGGCCGTGCGCCGCAAGCCGTACTCGGTCGTCCTCCTCGACGAGATCGAGAAGGCCCACCCGGACGTCTTCAACATCCTGCTCCAGATCCTCGAGGACGGGAAGCTGACCGACGCGCAGGGGCGCAAGGTCGACTTTCGCAACACGATCGTGATCATGACCTCGAACATCGGCGCCGCGTCGATCTCCAAGAACCAGACGCTCGGCTTCTCGATCGGCGACGAGAGCGGCCTGTCCTACGAGGACATGAAGGACCGCGTGATGGGCGAGCTGAAGAAGGTCTTCCGGCCCGAGCTGCTCAACCGCATCGACGAGGTGATCGTCTTCCACAAGCTCTCGAAGGACGAGATCAAGACGATCGTCGACCTCCTGCTCAAGCGCCTGCGCGAGCAGATGGCGACGCACGAATCCTCGATCGAGCTCACCGACGACGCCAAGGAGATGCTCGTCGAGAAGGGCTACGACCCGGCGATGGGCGCCCGCCCGCTGCGCCGCGCGATCCAGCGCCACATCGAGGACCCGCTCGCCGACTTCGTCCTCGGCGCCGAGCTCACGCCCGGCTCGACGATCATGGTCGACCGCCAGGGCGAGGAGGACGTGAAGATCACGATCATCCCGGGCGAGGAACGCGAGCCCGAGCCCGAGAAGGTCACCGTCCCGGCCGGCGACGAGCCGGAAGGCTCGGCCGACGAGCCGGACGAGCCGAAGGAGTAACTCCGGGGACAGGCTTCAGCCTGTCCAGACGTCATAGCGCGCGGAAACTACTGACGCGGGTTCGGGGTCGCGCCGGATGGCGCTCCTGCGGCCGCGCCGCAGACTGCGCGGAAGCAGGCGAGCCCGTGACACGAAGGAGATCTCATGAAGCGCACCATCTTCCTCGCAGCACTCGGGACGGCCGTTCTCGCGATCGCCCTCCCTGCCTCGGCCGCCCCGGGCGGCGCCACGCTCGTCATCCGCCACCAGATCCGCGGCTGCCACAGCTGGTCGCTGAACGGCGGTGCCTGGAAGACCACCCAGCACATCCGGTTGACGCGTGGCGGCTCGATCCTCGTCACGAACAACGACGTGATGTTCCACAAGCTCGTCAAGACGTCCGGTCCCAGAGTCGTCTTCAAGCTGCTGAAGATCGGAACGCCGATGAAGGGAACCGTGAAGCTGCCCTGGGCGCCGGGCCTGATGGGCCGGCCGGGGGCGACTACGAAGGTGACGTTCCCGACGGCGGGCGTGTACAGGTTGACCACGAAGTTCGGCGAGGACTACATGCCGATGGGCGAGACGCTCGGCGAGGACAACGTCCTCCACGCGATCGTCACGGTCGCCTGAAATCCCGGGACAGTTCGCAGGGACAGGCTTCAGCCTGTCCCGACGAGTTACGCGGTCGACACGAACCCGGCACAAAGGGCATCAGGACCGCTCCGTAGACTGGCGCCGTGGCCAAAACCGCGGCATCCGTCTTCTCCTGCCCCGAGTGCGGCTACTCGTCCGGCCGTTGGTTCGGCAAGTGCCCGGGCTGCGGGGAGTTCGGCACGCTCGTGGAGGAGACGCGCGCCGACCAGCGCGCCGCCGTGTCGACGGCAGCCGCACGGCCGCTGCTTCGCCTGGTCGACGTCGAGGTCGAGGAGGCCGAGCGGATCCCGACCGGCGTGCCGGAGCTCGACCGCGTCCTCGGCGGCGGCCTCGTTCCTGCGTCGCTCGTCCTCGTCGGCGGCGAGCCGGGCATTGGGAAGTCGACGCTTCTGCTGATGGGGCTCCGGTCGATGAGCGCCGACCGGCGCGTGCTGCTCGTCACCGGTGAGGAGTCTCCGGCGCAGGTCCAGCTCCGTGCGGCACGGCTCGGCGGTGCCGGATCGGTCGAGGTGCTCGCCGAGACGGAGCTCGAGGCGGTCTGCGCCACCCTCCAGCGCGAGCGTCCGGAGGTCTGCGTGATCGACTCGGTGCAGACGCTCTACGCGGCCGAGCTGGGCTCGGCGCCGGGCTCGGTCGCGCAGGTGCGAGAGGCTGCGGCCCGCCTGCTGCGCGTCGCGAAGGAAAACGGCGTCGCCGTCTTCCTCGTCGGCCATGTGACCAAGGACGGCACCGTCGCGGGGCCGCGCGTCCTCGAGCATCTCGTCGACTGCGTGCTCCAGTTCGAGGGCGACCGCTACCGCGCCCACCGGATCCTGCGTGCGGCGAAGAACCGGTTCGGCTCGACGAACGAGCTCGGGGTCTTCGAGATGACCGGTGCCGGCCTCGTCGGCGTTCCCGATCCATCGGAGCTGTTCGGACGCAGCGAAGCGGGGGAGATCGGCGCTGCCGTCGCCTGCACGCTGGAGGGAACGCGGCCGATCCTGCTCGAGATCCAGGCGCTCGTCGCCCCCACTGACCTGGCGATGCCGCGCCGCGTCGCGACCGGCGTCGACCCGAAGCGCCTGGCGATGATCGTCGCCGTCCTCACACGGCATGCCCGCCTGCCGCTCGGGACGGCCGACGTCTTCGTGAACGTGGCCGGAGGCGTGCGGATCGACGAGCCGGGCGCCGACCTGGCGGTCGCGCTCGCGATCGCCTCCGCCGCACGCGGCGCCCCAGTGCAGGACGGCCTCGCTGCTTTCGGCGAGCTCGGCCTCACTGGCCGGTTGCGCGCCGCCACTCAGGCAGAGCGAAGACTCGAGGAGTGCGCGAAGCTCGGCTTTCGGACGGTGCTCGTGCCGAACGGCACGCCCGCCCGCGCGAAGATTACTCTGACCGAGGCCGAGACGGTGCGCGATGCGGTGCGCGTGGGGGTCGGCGACCCGCCGGAGTAGGGGGCTCTGAGCAGGGATTTTGTGTTATCCCAGGGTTAAAAGCCCTGGTAATTTGGCTCTTTTGAGCCAAATCAGCTACACTTACGGCTCTTCGCCGGCGGACATCAGACCGCCGGCGTCTTGGCGAGTAGAGCTTTCGAAAGGGGAGTGGGTTGTTCAAGGTCGGCGACAAGGTGGTGTATCCGCACCACGGAGCAGGCACGGTCGTGAAGAAGGAGCAGCGGGAGGTTCTGGGACAGAAACGGGAGTACCTGACGATCAAGATCCTCCACAACGACATGACCGTGAACGTACCGTGCGAGAACGCGGAGAAGGTCGGGCTGCGCGGCGTGATCGACGAGCAGATGGTCGAAAAGGTTCTGAAGGCTCTCCAGGGCTCCGGCACCGTGATGCCGAAGAACTGGAATCGCCGGTTCAAGCACAACCGGGACAAGATGAAGACGGGTGACATCTTCGAGCTGGCCGAGGTCGTCCGGAACCTCTCCCTGCGTGACCACGAGAAGGGTCTCTCCACCGGCGAGAAGCAGATGTTCGTCAAGGCGAAGAAGATCCTCGCGAGCGAGTTGATGTACGCGAAGGCGATGGACGAGGCGGAGGCCGGGGTCTGGCTGGACGAGGTTCTCGCCAACGTCGCCAACGGGAAGAAGAAGACGACGAAGGTCGCCGCGGGCGCGAGCGCGTAGCGCGCCGCCCGCTCCCGCGTGTCCGTCTGGGCCGTGCTCGCCGCCGCCGGCCGCGGCGAGCGGCTCGGCGGCTTTGCTGACAGTGCCGCCGGGCAAAGCCCGGCAGCACGTCCCAACCCGGACCGGCCGAAGGCGTTCGCGGGACTGAGGGGCCGGCCGCTCTTGGCCGAAAGCCTGGAGCGCCTCGAGGCCTCCGGCTGGATCGAGTCGATCGTCGTCGTCGCGCCGCCGGGCTGGGAGGAGCCCGTGATTCTGCTCGCGGAGGAGCTCGGCTGCGGAAAGGTCGTCGCCTCCGTCGCCGGCGGAGAGACGCGCGGGGAGTCGGTGCGCACCGGCGTGGGGGAGGTCGCCGGGGACGCTACCGTCGTCGTGGTGCACGACGCGGCGCGGCCGCTCGTGTCCGACGAGGTGATCGAGCGGGTGGTGGCGCCGCTGGGCCAGGGCTGGGACGGGGCGATCACCGGTCTGCCGGTCGTCGACACCGTCAAGCGGGTCACGGCCGACGGGGCGGTGGCCGAGACGCTCCCGCGCGGCGAACTCGTCGCGGTGCAGACGCCGCAGGCGTTCCTCGCCGACGTGCTTCGGGCCGCGCTGGACGGGGACGTGGCCGAGGCGTCGGACTGTGCGTCGCTGGTCGAGGCGCGCGGCGGCCGCGTGCTTGTCGTCGAGGGCGATCCGCGGCTCCTGAAGGTGACGACGCCCGAGGACCTGGCGCTCGTCGAGAGCTGGCTCGCGGCGTGATCGTCGACTACCACACACACCTCCGCGATCCGGATGAGCGCATCGACCACTCGGTCGAGGCGGTCGAGCGGTTCGTGGAGGTCGCGGCCGAGCGCGGGGTGGACGAGATCGGCTTCACCGAGCACGTCTACTACTTCACCCAGACGCGGGCCGTGTGGACGCTGCCGTACCAGACCGAGCGCTGTGTCTACGACCTCGACAGGTACGTCGAGGCGGTGGTCGAGGCCAAGCGTCACGGGCTGCCGGTGAAGCTCGGGCTGGAGATCGACTACGTCGGCGACCGGCAGGACGAGCTCGCGGCCACGCTCGAGCCGTACCCGTGGGACTATCTGCTCGGCTCCGTCCACTGGATCGACGGGCTCGCGATCGACCAAGCGCCGGGAATCTGGGCCGAGCGGACGGTGGAGGAGGTCTGGGCACGGTACCTCGCGGCGCTTGCCGAGCTCGCCTGGTCCGGCCACGTCGACGTGCTCGCGCACCCCGACCTGGTGAAGTACTTCGGGAAACGCCCGACGCTGATCGAGTACCCGCCGCTCGACGGGGTCGCGCTGGAGATCTCCACGGCCGGCCTGCACAAGCCGGTCGGCGAGGTCTATCCGGACCTGCCGATGCTCTCCGCGCACCCGCCGATCACGCTCGCCTCGGACGCGCACGTCCCGGCGAACGTCGGCCGCGACTTCGATCGCGCCCTCGAGCATGCGCGTGCGGCAGGCTACGAGACCGTGACCGTGTTCCACCGCCGGCAGGGGCGGCAAGAACCGCTGGGATGACCCCCCCGCCGGGATGAAGACGACAGGCTGTTCGCCGATCGCTCCACATCGGACACACGCCGGTCACGGACACGCGCGCGTTCCGCGGGTACGATCGACGCCGGGTGGCGGGTGGAACTCCCTATTCCCCACCCTGGGTGGGGATGTGGGGCGATGAGCCGGTCGCCGGAGAGCCAGCCAGAGGTCGGGCGGGAGTATCGCGTCGGCAGCGGGTTCGATGCGCACGCGCTCGAAGAAGGGGTCCCGCTCGTGCTCGGGGGCGTCCGCGTCGAGAGCTCCAAGGGCCTCGCGGGGCATTCCGACGGCGATGTGATCACGCACGCGCTGATCGACTCGCTGCTCGGCGCCGCGAACCTCGGCGACATCGGCTCGCTGTTCCCGTCGGACGCCGGCCGCACGCCGCCCGGCATCTCCTCGCTCGTCCTCCTCGAGCAGGCCTACACACGGGTGCGCGAGGCGGGCTGGGAGCTCGAGAACGCGGACTGCATCTTCATCGGCCAGGAGCCGCGCCTCGCGCCGCTCCGTGACGAGATGCGCTCCGCCCTCGCCGAGGCGCTCGGCGTCGATCCCGAGCGCATCGCCGTCCGCGCGACGACGACCGACTTCCTTGGGTTCACCGGCCGCGGCGAAGGACTCGCCGCCCAGGCGGTCGCGCTGCTGCGGCGTTGATCGAGCTTCGCCGCTCGAGCGAGCTGGCCCGCGCCGAACTCGCGCAGCTCTTCACCGCCGCGTATGAGGGCTACGCCGTTCCCTTCGAGGTGGACGAGTCCCGCCTCGCGCACATGGTCGGCGCCTTCGACCTCGACCTCGATCGGTCGCTCGTCGCCTGGGACGGCGGGGCGGCCCTCGGCCTCGCCAATCTCGGCCTCCGCGGCGACCGCACGTGGCTCGGCGGCGACGGCGTGATCGCGCGGGCGCGCCGCCGCGGCATGGCGAGCGATTGACCCGCGCCCTGCTCGGCAGGCACGCGGCGCGGGCGCCGGCGAGATGG
>JBKPRD010000144.1:0-10356 GCA_046734415.1 Actinomycetota bacterium
GAGAGCGACTCGACGTAGCGGCGCTGGCCCTCGGCGTAGATCGTGTCGAAGGCAAGGCTCGACTTCCCGGACCCGGAGAGCCCGGTGATGCAGATCAGCTTGTTCCGGGGCAACCGGACGGTGATGTCCTTGAGGTTGTGCTCCCGGGCGCCGTGGACAACGAGCTCGTCTGACGCCATCCTGCGACCATTCTACCGGTCGAACAGGCGTTCGCTCGGCCGTTTGCCAGCGCCTGGATTCGGCGAAAAACGCACAAGTGGGCGAGACTGCTCGGAAGGCGTTCGTCACCACGCTCGTCGCGGTGGCGGTGGTCGCGGGGGCGCTCGCGGTCTGGCACCTGAAGGTGCTCGTCGCGCTGCTGCTGCTCGCGCTGGTGATCTCCTCGGCGGTGCGGCCGGGCGTCGAGTGGATGCAGCGCCACCGGATCCCGCGCTCGCTGGGCGTCGCGCTCCACTACCTCGGCGTCGTGCTCGTGATCGGGTTCCTGCTCTGGCTGATCGTGCCGCGCGCGCTGGACCAGGTCCAGTCGGCGATCGGGACGATTCCGACCTCCACGGAGGACGTCGCGAAGGCGGCGAGGCACTCCCACGGGATCAAGCACGAGATCCTCGTCGGGCTCCAGCACCGGCTCGAACGGCTGCCGCAGGGCTCTGGGCTGATCCACCCGGCGGTCACCTACGGCCGCCAGGCGCTCGAGATCCTGGTCGGGATCTTCTTCACCTTCGCCGTCGCGGCGTACTGGATCTTCGAGAAGGAGCGGGCCCAGACGCTGGTCCTGAGCCTCGTCAAGCAGAAGAACCGCCGTGTTGCGCGCGACACGTGGGATTTGATCGAGGCAAAGCTCGGAGCGTTCGTCCGGGGCCAGCTCGTGATGATCACCTTCGTCAGCACCGTGCTCTCGCTCGCCTTCTGGGCGATCGGGCTCCCGTACTGGCTGCTGCTCGGCGTCTTCGCGGGGATCGTGGAGATCGTGCCGGTGATCGGCCCGCTCGTGGCGGCGGTGGCCGCGATCCTCTCCGGCCTGACCGTCGACCTGCGCACCGCGATCCTCGCCGCGGTCGCCGTGTGGGGCCTCAGGCTCCTGCAGGACTACATCATCGGCCCGCGCGTGCTCGGACACGCGGTGGGTCTATCCCCGCTCGTCGTGCTCGTCACCGTGAGCTCGGTGGGCCTGCTCTTCGGCGGCTTCTACGTGCTGCTCGCGACGCCGTTCGCCGCGGTGCTCGCAACGTTGCTGGACGTGATCGTGCTCGACAAGGACCCCGCGGAGCAGGAGGTCCCCGCGGTGATCTTCCCGGCGAAGGACGCGGAGACGGGCTAGCTCACGCCCGGCGCCACTTCCCGAAGATCAGGCCGCCGAGGGTGAAGCCGAGCCCGAACGTACCGAGCGAGAAGGCGCCGATCGCCACCGCCTTCCGCCACGTCGACATCTGCTGCCAGCGCCCGAGCGCCTCCTGCTCGTCGGCGGTCAGCGGCTCACCGCGGCGCTGCTTGCGCAGCGCGCCGCCCGCGCGCAGGCCGAGGTAGAGGTCTTCGACGATCTCGGCGGGCTCGTCCACCACAGCGCGAGTTTATAGGGTGAGCCGGCGGTGGCCGTCCGGATTCTCCACGTCTCGGACCTGCACATCGGCACGCGTGAGGACGCCGCCGCCGAGCGCGGGTTGGGCGACCTCGTCGCTCGGCTCGAGCCGACGCTGATCGTCGCGACGGGCGACCTGACGCACCGCGGTCGCCGCGAGCAGCACGAGCGTGCGGCGGCCCAGCTGCGCGCGCTCGGCCCTGTCGTAGTTGCCATTCCTGGCAACCACGACATCCCCTACACGTTTCCCGCCCGCTTCACGAAGCCGTGGGACGAGTTCGAGCGGCTCTGGCAGACAACGGAGCCGGTCCACACCGGCGAGGGAGTCTGCGTCGTCGGCCTGAACTCGGTCCGGCCGTGGCGCCACCAGTCGGGCGGCCTCGGGACGGCCCAGCTCGCGCGCGCGACCGAGCGGCTCGCCGCCGCGCCCGCCGGAGCTCTGCGCGTCGTGGCGTTACACCACCAGATGATCGGCGCGCCGTGGCGGACGCGGAAGCGCCCTGTCGCACGCCGGAACCATGTCCTCGCCGCCCTGCTCGACGCCGGCGCGGAGCTGATCCTCTCCGGGCACACGCATCAGGGCGCGGTCGCCGAGCGGCACGAGTTCGAGGCGTGGTCGCCCGAACAGCCCGGCGTGACCGTGTCGACGGCGCCCGGGCTCGGCAGGCCGCGCCCGCAGCGGCGCGGCGAGGCCCGCGGGGTCGTCCTCTACGAGGCCGAGCCGGCGGAGCTCCGCGCCGAGACGTACGTCTGGCGCGGCGACGAGTGGGGCCCGACGGCGGCGCGCCGGTTCCCGCGCGGCGCGACCCTCCTTTCGGAATAGCCGCTCGCAGCGGCCGTTTCGCCTGTCTCCGGTTGACCACGTCCGGTCCGTGTTGTTGTATGGCCGGCAGTGCTGCGAACGCTCGTGATCCTCGCCGCGATCGCTCTCGCAATCGGCGCACGCTTCGCGTTCGGCTAGACGCCCCGCAACTTCCGGCGGAGGTTAGGCCTGCTCGCGCAGCACCTGCTTCCGTCGCTCTACGTACTCCTCCTCGGAGATCTCGCCGCGCTCGTGCAGCTCGTCGAGCTGGGCGAGCCGCTCGGCTCTCGTCGCCGCCGCGGCGGTCGGGCTGCCGATCCGGTCGACCGGCACGCCCATCGCGGTCAGCCGCCGCCTGAGCCGGGCGACGCCCACGCCGCGGGTCGGAAAGCGTCTCGCATCCGGGCCCGTGATCGGCCGCCCCTGGACGAACCGCCTGTAGGCAGCCACGAGCCCGGCGGCAGCCGCGACGGAGGCCAGGAGGATCCAGAAGTACTCGCCGCTGTCGACGGTGGTTCCCGGCTTGATCAGCAGCGCGCAGATGCCGCCGCCGATGGCCGCGCCGCCGAGCCCGATCAGGATCGTGAGCCAGAACGGCATCGGGTCCGGCCCCGGAATCGCAAGCCGCGCGAGGCCGCCGATCAGGAACCCGGACGCCGCGATCGAGATGATCGTTCCGAGCATCCCGCCGGGCTCACGCAGTCACGGCGAGCAGCTCGCGCCGTAGCTCCTTGATCTCGTCCCGCAGCTTCGCCGCGTACTCGAAGCGGAGCTCCTCCGCCGCCGTGAACATCTCCTCCTCGAGCTCGACGATCAGGCGCTCGATCTCGCCCGGCCGCATGCCCTCGACCTCCGCCTTCCCGCGGCGGCGGCGGCGCGACGGGACGGTCGGCGACTCCAGCATCAGGAACTCGGCGATGTCGGAGACGCCCTTGACGACGGACTCCGGCGTGATCCCGTGCTCCTCGTTGTACGCGAGCTGCTTCGCGCGGCGGCGGTTCGTCTCGTCGATCGCACCCTGGATCGCCTCCGTCAGCTTGTCGGCGTAGAGCAGGACTGTTCCGTTCACGTTCCGGGCGGCGCGGCCGATCGTCTGGATCAGTGCCGTCTTCCCACGCAGGAAGCCCTCCTTGTCGGCGTCGAGGATCGCAACAAGCGAGACTTCGGGCAGGTCGAGGCCCTCCCGAAGCAGGTTGACGCCGACGAGCACGTCGAACTCGCCGAGACGGAGCTCGCGGATGATCGCGATCCGCTCGAGAGTGTCGATCTCGGAGTGCAAGTAGCGCGCCTTCACACCTGCCTCGAGCAGGTAGTCGGTCAGGTCTTCGGCCATCTTCTTCGTCAGCGTCGTGACCAGCACCCGCTCGCCCGCCTCCTCGCGCCGCCTGATCTCGTTCAGCAGATCGTCGATCTGGTTCTTGGTCGCCCGCACCTCGACCTCCGGGTCGACGAGGAACGTCGGCCGGATCAGCTGCTCGGCGACGACCTTCGAGTGCCGGAGCTCGAACGGCCCCGGCGTCGCCGAGACGAACACCATCTGCGGCACGCGCGCGATGAACTCGTCGAAGCGCAGCGGTCGGTTGTCGAGCGCGGACGGAAGCCGGAAGCCGAAGTCGACCAGCGTCTGCTTGCGCGAGCGATCGCCCTCGTACATGCCGCCCAGCTGCGGCACGGTCTGGTGCGACTCGTCTATGAAGACGACGAAGTCGTCCGGAAAGTAGTCGAGCAGCGTGAACGGGTGTGAGCCCGGAGGACGCCCTTCGAGGTGGCGCGAGTAGTTCTCGATCCCGGAGCAGAAGCCGAGCTCGGCCATCATCTCCAGGTCGTACTCGGTGCGCTGGCGCAGGCGGTGCGCCTCGAGCAGCTTGTTCTTCTCCTCGAACTCGCGCACCTGCTGCTCGAGCTCGCCGCGGATGTCCTCGACCGCCCGCTGGATCGTCGGCGTCGACGTCACGTATTCGGTCGCGGGCCAGATCACCAGGTTGTCGAGCCGCGCGTAGATCTCCCCGGTCAGCGGGTCGAAGTGCGAGATCGACTCGACCTCGTCGCCGAAGAACGAGACGCGGTATGCGGTCTCCGAGTTCGCGGGCTGCACCTCGACGACGTCGCCCTTGACCCGGAAGCGCCCGCGCGCGAGCACCGAGTCGTTGCGCGCGTACTGGCTCTCGATCAGCATCCGGAGGACGTCGTCGCGGTCGATCGACTCGCCGACGTTGAGGATCAGCACGCGGCCGCGCCACTCCTCCGGCGAGCCGAGGCCGTAGATGCACGACACCGAGGCGACCACGACGACGTCGCGGCGCGTGAACAGCGCCGAGGTGGCGGCGAGACGCAGCCTCGAGATGTCGTCGTTCCGGGAGGAGTCCTTCTCGATGTAGAGGTCGGCCTGCGGGACGTACGCCTCGGGCTGGTAGTAGTCGTAGTAGGAGACGAAGTACTCGACCGCGTTGTTCGGGAAGAACTCGCGAAACTCGTTGCAGAGCTGGGCGGCGAGCGTCTTGTTGTGGGCGATCACGAGCGCCGGCCGTCCGACCTTCTCGATGATCCACGCCATCGTCGCGGTCTTCCCCGTGCCGGTCGCGCCGAGCAGCGTCTGGTAGCGCTCCCCGGAGTCGATCGAGGCGGCGAGCTCGTCGATCGCCTGCGGCTGATCTCCGGTCGGCCGGTATGTCTCCGATGTTTTGAACGGCGCCACTGCGACACAAGGTACCGCGATGGCTACGGCTACCCGGACGCCGCCCTACCGCACCTACGCCGCGATCATGGGCACCTTCACGGGCGGCCTCGCCGCCGCCGGGGCGCTCAGCCGGCTCCTCGACCGCGACCCGCAGTGCCAGACGGCGCTCGACCTGACGGTCCTCGCGGCGGCGACGTTCAAGGCGGCGCGGACGCTCGCCCGGGACGAGGTGACCAGCTTCATCCGCGAGCCCTTCGTCCGCGGGCACGCGCACGAGGGGGGCGAGGAGCCCGTCGAGACGGGGGACATGCAGCAGGCGATCGGCGAGCTCGTGACCTGCAGCCGCTGCGCCGGCACGTGGGCAGCGGCCGGGCTTGCGGCGACCCAGGTGCTCGCACCGCGCTTCGGCCGCCTGCTGACGTGGTCGTTCGCCGCCGCCGGGATCAACGACTTCATGCAGGCCGGTTTTGCGCGCCTGACGGAGCAGGGGCAGGCATAGCCTGTCCCGACGGTTCGAGCGCGACGACCGGGATCATCTTCGTCCCGCCGGCCTTTCGGCCTGTTGCGCGGTACAGAGCCGTGGACCGCCCCGGTCGCCTTCACGACCAACCGCCTCATTCGCTTGCCTCCTTTCTCAGTGCCTGCTGGAGCGCATCGGACGCCGGACCGCGCACAACCCGCCGGCCGTCGACCTCCACGACCGGCATCACCTCTCGCACCGACGACGTCGTGAAAGCCTCCTCCGCGGTGAGCAGCTCCGCGAGCGGGTGGGCGCCCTCGGCGACCTCGTACCCCGCCGCCGGAGCGGCCTCGAGCAGCACCGCCCGCGTCACCCCGGCGAGGATGCCGAGGTCGGGCGAGGGCGTGTAGAGCGTCGATCCGTGCCGCCACCAGACGTTCGTGACCGGCCCCTCGAGCACGATCCCGTCGTCGCGGACGAAGACGGCGTCGTCGGCGCCGCGCGCGCGCGCCTCGGACTCGGCGGCCATGTTGACCGCGTAGCTGGTCGACTTGACCCCCCCGAGGAGCCACGGCGCCTCGGCTCGGACCCCGAGCAGCGAGATCAGGCTGATCCCGCGCGCGCGCCGCTCCTCGAGATCGTCCGGCAGCGCGCTGACGAGCGCGAGCGAGACGGGCGGCCCGGACCGCTCGCGGCCGGGCGTCAGGTAGAGGCGGAGCACCGCGTCGGGCGCGGCGGCGGCCGCGAGTGCCTCCTCCGCCAGCCGTTCGAAGCCGCCCGGCCAGGCGAGGTCGAGGCGCTCCGCCGAGGCCTGCATGCGCGCCAGGTGCTCTTCGAGACGAAAGGGGCGTCCGCCGTAGACGCGCAGCGTCTCGAACGCCGCCCGCCCGCGGAGAATCGCCTCGTCGTCGGCGTGAAGGACTGGCTCGTCCGGCCGAACGGCGCCGCGGCCGGCGACCGCGACCGCCAGCAAGGTCACGTAGCGACCGCCGAGGGAAGCGGGGCGCCGACGAGCTCGAGCAGCGGCCGCGCCTTGACGAGCGACTCCTCGATCTCCGGCTCCGCCTCGGAGTCCCAGACGATCCCGCCGCCGACCCAGAGATGGATCCGGCCGTCCGCGACTGCGAAGGTGCGAATCGTCAGCGCGAGGTCGAGATCGCCGTTCGGGTAGACGCGGCCGAGGGCGCCCATCGACGCGCCCCTCCCCACCGGCTCCAGCGCCGCGATGTGGTCGAGCGCCGAGATCTTCGGCGCCCCGGTGACCGAGCCGCCCGGGAAGACGGCATCGATCAGCTCGGCGAAGCCGACGTCATCGCGCAGCCGGCCTTCCACCGTCGAGACGAGGTGGACGACGCCGGCGAGCGGCCGCTCCGACATCAGCTCGGGCCAACGGATGCTCCCGGGCTCGCACACGCGCGAGAGGTCGTTGCGCTCGAGGTCGACGATCATCACGTTCTCGGCGGCGTCCTTCTCCGAGGCGGCGAGGTCGCCACCGGCGCCGAGCGGGCGGGTGCCCTTGATCGGCTGCGTCCAGACGCGCCGCCCGCGGCGCGCGAGGAAGAGCTCCGGCGACGCCGAGACGATCGCCCAGCCGTCGCCGAGCAGCGGCCGCGCCTCCAGCGGCCGCAGAGGCGCGAGCGCACCGGCGAGCCCGGCGGGATCGCCCGCGAACGGGGCGGACAAGTGCTGGACGAGGTTGACCTGGTAGACGTCGCCCCGCGCGATCGCCGCGCGAACGGACTCGATCGCATCCGCATACTCGCCGTCGGTCCAGCTCCGCTCCCACGCGCCGATCCGGAAGGCCCCTCCGACTTTGTAACAGTCTGTTACTTGGCGGATGCGGGCCGCCGCGAGGGGCAGTGGGCAAGGCTCGGGCGGCGCGGGCACGGCCGTCCGCCGGAGAGCGTCGGAAAGCGCGTAGCCGAGATAGACGTCGGCGACGAGGCCGTCCGCTCCCCCCTCGAAGAAGCCGGCGTCGCGGAGCCACGCCTCGATCTCGCCCGCAGAGCCGAATTCGTCCACAGGCCTACGCTAACGTCTCAGCGGTGAGAGGGTTCATCGTCGGCATAGCCGCGCTCTTGCTCGCGCCGGCGGCGCATGCCGCCATGCTGAAGATGTCGACGACCGCGTTCTCGCCGCTCGCCGGGCCCCTGACGATCGAGGGCCAGATCGGCGCGCCGAACATGCTCGGGGTGCGCCTCGCGGACGTACGCGGCCGCCCGCTCGGGTGGCTCGACCGGCCGCAGCGCCGGAGTGATCTGCTCGTCGTCTGGGACGGCAAGTTGGATGCGAAGCCGGTCCGGGACGGCTTCTACGAGGCAGAGCTGGTGGTCGACGGCGCCGTCGCTGCACGCAACCGCTTCCGGATCGACACACATCCTGCGCAGCTCGAGCGCCTTCGCGTGTCGAACGGCCACCCGTTCGCCGGCGACACCCCGATGCTGACGACGCTCTCCCCTTACGGTGACAGCTCGCGGCTGACCGCACAGATCCACTTCAGCCTCACCGAGGGGGCGCAGGTGACGCTCGAGGTGCAGCGGACGACGGCGGCGATCGACACGATCTACAGCCGAACGTGGACACTGCGCGCCGGTGCCCACACGCTGACCTGGACACCGACGAAGGTGCTGGCCCCGCGCACCTACGTGCTCTCGCTGACGACCCAGGACTACGCCGGCAACGTGCTCACCTACGGCGCGCCCGAGCCTCACGTCACGCGCTACCCGCGCGCGCCCGTCGTCCGCGTCATCGGCGTCGACGCGATCTTCACCAGACAGAGCTACCTCCCCGGTCAGACGGGCGTGATCCGTATCTCCGCAGACACACCGAAACTGACGGCTCAGGTCTTCCAGGCCGGGCCCGAGCGCGAGATCTCCTACGCCGACTACCTGCTCGGGGGCGTGCCGGTCACCGACCCCGTCGACCTGGACTGGAGCAGCCGACGCGACGGCCAGCACGCGATCACCTTCCGGATCGGCGACTGGCCGACCGGCTTCTACTTCGTGAAGCTGACCGAGCCGAACGGGATGTTCGGGTACGCGCCCTTCATCGTGCTCCCCCCGACGCTCGGGGCGAGCTCGCGAGTCGCGGTGATCCTGCCGACGAACACGTGGGAGGCCTACAACTTCTACGATGCGGACGGCGACGGCTGGGGCGACACCTGGTACACCGGCCCTCCGCTGAAGGAGGTGCCGCTCCTTCGCCCCTTCCTCCGCCGCGGCGTGCCGCCGTTCTTCTATCGCTATGACCAGGGCTTCCTCCACTGGCTCTACTGGAACGACCACCCGGCCGAGTTCCTGTCCGAGACCGACCTGATGACGATCTCCGGCGACGACCTCGCTCGGGCGTACGACCTGATCGTCTATCCCGGCCACTCCGAGTACGTCACCGACGCCGAGTACGACGCGATCGAGCGCTACCGGAACCTGGGTGGCAACCTGATCTTCCTCTCGGCGAACAACTTCTTCTGGCGCGTCGTGCGCAGCAACGACGTGCTGACACGCGTTTCGATGTGGCGCAACATCGGCCGGCCGGAGGCGGCGCTGATCGGCGTCCAGTACCTGGCGAACGACCGTGGCGAGCGTCAGGGCGAGTTCGTCGTGCGCGACAGCGGCGCGCACTGGCTCTGGTCGAAGACCGGGCTCACGCCGGGCTCGACCTTCGGCGACGCCATCGGCGGGTACGGGATAGAGATCGACCACGTCACCTCCGACTCCCCGCCCGGGACGACCGTAGTGGCGGAGATCCCGGACCTGTTCGGGCCCGGCCTGACGGCGGAGATGAGCTACTACGAGACTCCCAACGGGGCGAAGGTCTTCGCCGCCGGCGCACTCGACTTCGGCGGTTCCGCAACGACGTCGCCGATCCGGCGCATGCTCGAGAACATCTGGGACCGGCTCAGCCAGCCGTAGCCCCGACCTCGTCCGGGTCCGGCAGCTCGCGCAGCGACATCACCGGCGACGGCAGGAGCCACGCGAAGCCGGCGATCGCCCCCACGGCCGCGATCCAAAGCGTCGGCCGGACGCCGATCGCCGTACCGAGCACGCCGCCGAGGAATGCACCGAGCGGCCGGACACCGTAGTTCACGACCATGTACGCGCCGGTGATGCGCGCGCGCAGCCGGTTGGGCACGACCGCTGCGCTCAGCGTCCCGCCGGCGATGTCGAGGATCATCACGCCGAAGCCGGAGCCGAACTCGGCCAAGGCGAGGCAGACGAGAACGACCCAGCGCGGTCCTCCGGCCAGCGGCACGAGCACGAGCGGCGCCGGGAAGAGGACGCAGCCGAGGACGAACGCGGGGCCGATGCCGATCCGCCGCACGATCCGTCCCGCAGCCGCCGCTCCGATCACGCCGCCGATCGCCCCGATCCCGAGCACGACCCCGAGCAGGCCCGGCCCGACGTGGAGGTAGCGGTTCGCGTACAGGATGAAGAGCGCGAAGAAGACGAAGTTGAAGAAGTTGATGGTCGCCGTCGCCCCGAGCAGCGCGCGGATTGTCGGGGAGCGGGCGATGTAGCGCGCCCCGGCGGCGAGATGACCTCGCTCGGCGGGCTCGACCGGCGGCTCCTCGGGCGAGATCCGCGCCAGCGCGAGCGCGGAGACCACGAACGAGCACGCGTCGGCGACCAGCGCCGCCGGCGCCCGGAGCAGCTGCACGAGCACCCCACCGAGGCTCGGCCCGAGGACGAAGGACAGCGCGCGTGCCCCGTGCGTCAGCGAGTTCGCGTCGACGTAGCGCTCCCGAGGCACGAGCGCGACGAACAAGGTGCCGTAGGAGACGAAGAACAGCACGCTGAGGAAGCCCGACAGGAAGCCGACGACGTAGAGCTGTCCCATGG
>JBKPRD010000145.1:0-4081 GCA_046734415.1 Actinomycetota bacterium
CGACCGCCGAGCCGAGATCCACGACGCCTTCCTCGCCCTCGGCTGCTGCCTCGTCTGCTTCAGGAGGCTCCGCAACTCATTCTGAATCGAGTTCTTAGAGCATCGCGGCGACCATGCGCCGGGCTTTTAACCGGGGGTCAGTAACCGGATTTCCTACGCCGACCGTGCGGCTCCCACACAGCCCCATCCGGTGATGAGCTTCTCCGGCGCCGACTCGGGTTCCTGAGAACTCGCCCCGAGGATTACCTCTAGGGCCTGCGGCCACGGCCATGCGCACGTGCGTCGACCCTGCACATTGACGAGTGTCGACGGGCGCGTCTAAGCTGCCGCCGCGAGGAACGCCGGTAGGCGCGTCAGGCCCAGCCCAGTTCTTTCATCGCCCAGCCCGAGTTCCAGATCTTCGTCATATGTCTGATCTTTCCGTCCTCGAAATCCATGACGTAGACGTAATCTGTCCGGGTGCTCTTGCCTCGGAATACCGAGGCCCTGGCCTGTCTATCCCACTGCCGCAGCTTGGTGGCAAGGACCCCGAGCGATATCGCCGTCGTCCGACCGGGTTGTCGCCGAGCAAGCTCGACGTGCAGACCCGAAGCGCCGCGACGCGCTACCCCTCCAGAACGATCTAGCATCCGCGACCTCACGACAAAGGAGAGCGACATGAGCTCCGAGCTGAAGCTCGTGCGCTTCGGCATCTGCACCGACCAGAACCTGCCCTTCGAGACTCTCGTCGAACGCTGGCACTACTTCGAGGAGCTTGGCTTCGATAGTGCCTGGGACTGCGACCACTTCAATCAGCCGAGCCGACCGGATGGGCCGTACTTCGAGGGCTGGACGCTGCTTGCGGCGCTCGCCGCGCGGACGGAGCGCATCCGCATCGGCGTCTTGGTGAGCTCGAACACCTTCCGCCACCCCGCGCTGATCGCCCAGCAGGCCGTCACCCTCGATCACATCTCGAACGGGCGGCTCGAGCTCGGCCTCGGCGCCGGCTGGTTCGTTCCGGAGCACGAGCGCTTCGGGATCCCATTTCAGCCGCCGCGTGAGCGGGTCGACCGATTCCGCGAGGCGGTCGAGATTGTCGACAGCCTCCTCCGCAACGAGACGACGTCGTTCGAGGGTCGGTACTACCGACTCGCCCACGCCTACGTCCGACCGGCGCCCATCCAAAAGCCGCGGCCGCCGCTGACCCTCGGCGCGCACCGGCCGCGGATGCTGCGGATCTGCGCCGAGTACGCCGACAGCTGGAACTCGTTCGGGACGGTCGAGGAGATGCGTCAACGGAACGAGATCCTCGACGAGCACTGCGCGGCGATCAGTCGTGACCCGCGCGAAATCAGACGTTCGTTCTATGGGTGGGCCTCACAGATGAACGAGCAGGGGCTGCCCGACCCGTGGCAGAGCACCGGCGCATTCGAGGACGTCGTCGGGCGCTACCTCGAAGTCGGCATCGACGAGTTCGTAATCGACCAGCCCCGGCCCGAGCAGTTGGCGGTTCTGGAACAAGTGGCGACCGACGTCGTGCCGAGGCTGCGCGGCGGGCGTTAACGCCCGGCCGGTTTGAGCGTTGCTCCGACCGTGAGCCGGCGGCAGCCGCAACGGCGTCTCTAGCTCGCGAGAACGCAAAAAAGAAGGCATCGCCCTGCGTGTCGACCTCGACACGCCCCACGCGGCGCATGCTTGACGCACGACCCCCGATGCTGCGCGAGCTTCTCAGCGTAGGTCTCGGCACCGAGCTCGCGCAGGAGCTTGGTCGAACCCTCCATATCCGTGAAGAGGAACGTCACCGTCCCGGCGAGCAATGCCCTTCGAAGCGGATACGTGAGCACACAGCTGTCCGAGGCTAGCCACGGGACATCGACCTCCTGGCAGTTGTCCAGGAGGCCATCGCTTCATGACCAGGAGGTTGGCCTTCTGACATACCTTCTGACAGTTGACTAGGAACGTCGCCTCCGAGTCACGACAAGAGAGGCTGCCCCAGAGTTGCTGCGTCGTCTGATTTGGCGACGCTTGAGGCAGAACAAGGAACTCGAAAGTCCTCATGGACGCGGCAGCAATCGAATTCGCGCGGGATCCCCGCCGCCACTTCTGTCGATGCGGCGACGACAGCGCCGGCGTGACACCGTAGCGGCAAGGAGCGCTTAGGCGGCTCCTCGTCGAGCCAAACGAGGTCGTGGCGGACGAGACATCGACCGCAAGCGGCTACGAGGAGTCGCGGGCTCTCCTGCCCCAGCAGGCATGTAGCACTTCCCTCTGGAGCCACACGGTGGGATCGGCCAGCGCCGTGGTCATCACCTCGACCTCACGCCGAGACGCCTCGTCGCCACCGCCGAGCTCGTTGATGACCTCCAGCGTCGGGATCCACCATCTCGCCCAGGGCGACCCTCCGCGCACCACCTCGGTGGAAGCCTCATTGCGTATGTCCTGGAGATCACAGCGCTCGAACAAGGCCGGCAGCTTCTGACCAAACGCCTTGTCGTACCCGCGAGAAGCCCACCAGTCTCCGTCTCGCCAGACCCGTCGGTAGTCCTCGTACAGCGGGTGCGCAGGATCGACGGCAACGGCTGTCCCCCAGTCGGCGTCCTCGTCGACGAGCCATCCACCCGGGCGCAGGCACTGAGCCATCTGGCTGATCGCCTGCTCTTGGCGGCCTTTGAGATGGAACAGCATCAATCGCGAGCCGACAAGATCGAAGGAACCCGGCCCGAGGGCATCGAGCGGGTCCTCGAGGATGTTGTGTTCGATTACCTCGAGATTCGGGAGCTCGAGCCTCGCCAGGTAACGCGTATCGACGTCGGTGGCGACAACGTGGCCGTTCGGACCGACCTGCTCGGCCAGCCACACCGCCATCGAGCCCCGCCCTGCTCCGACCTCCAGACATCGCCAACCAGGCTGAACCAAAGAGCGCCGCTCGCGCGACGGCGGATCGTAGATCTGCTCGAGGAGATCTAGCCGATCATCCTCTGCGGACTCCCGCCCCGCGGCAGCAAGGCGATAGTCAAGAGTCGCTGCGCCTTCAGCCAAGTGCTCCGACTCTGCCACGCCGGAGAACGTAACCACGGGGACAGTCCGGCACAAGCCGGCTCGTGCAGTGGAGCGGGGGGAAATCGAAACCGCGTTCAGTTCCTTCGTCGAGGCTCCTCGCGCACATGCCAGAAGGCCGTCGGGTTCGTAGGGTACGGGGATGCGAGTCGCCGGAGTTGACGGAACGAAGAACGGCTGGGTCGCCGTTGTACTTGAGGACGGCCGGTTCGCCGATGACCACGTGATTAGCCCGATCGAGTCATCCTTCAATGAGCTTCACGACGCGGAGGTCGTGGCGATCGATGTTCCGATCGGCTTTGGCCCGCGTGCGGCCGACGCTGAAGCGAGGAAGTTCCTAGCCGGTGCGGCCAGCACCGTCTTCTCCACGCCGTCACGCGAGGTCCTCGAACGGCGCTACGGGCCGGGACTTGGCATCTCGGCCCAAGCGCACGCACTCGGACCCCGAATCCGTCACGTGACCAGCCTGGCTCAGATCGACGACCGTATTCGCGAGGTTCACCCGGAGGTGTCCTTTCGGGCGATGAACGATGGCCGGCCGCTGAGCTATCGAAAGAAGTCTGCCGGAGGAGCGCTTGAACGGGTCGCGCTTCTGCAACATCACGGCATTCACATGGACGAACTTGGCGAGACGGCGACCGCTCCGCTTGATGACGTGCTCGACGCCGCCGCGGCCGCGTGGAGTGCAGAACGGATCGCGCTCGGCATTGCTGAGACGCTTCCCGCTTCACCCGAGCGTGTTGACGGTATAACGCTTTGCATCTGGTACTGAGAGGGCTTCCCTGGAAGCTGGCCAGGAGGCCGATTTCCCAGAGGGCAATCCACGCCGCCGCGCATTACGAGCCGCCGGGATTCCGCGGCGACTAATCTCCTCGAGATGAGGAGCGGCCGCGTGAGCGCCCACATCCGGTGACTCCTGAACGAAGCGATTTCATCCGCGAGATCGTCGCCGCCGACGTGCGCACGGGCAAGGTCTCGGAGGTCGTGACTCGCTTCCCGCCGGAGCCGAACGGATACCTCCACATCGGCCACCCGAAGGCAATCG
>JBKPRD010000146.1:0-8243 GCA_046734415.1 Actinomycetota bacterium
CTCGCGCGCGAGACGATCGTGGCCGTCGAGGCCGAGGGCTACCCGCTGAACTGCTACGTCGACGACGAGCTCTACGTCGCCCGGCACACGGCGGCCTCGGAGGCCTACGCGTCGTTCCAGAACCTCCAGGTGCACGCGGTCGGCAGCCTGCTCGAGTGGCTCCAGGTGCCGCCGACGAAGCTCGTCGCCGTCGGCGATCCGGTCGACCTCGACGGCCTGGAGGAGCGGCTCGTCGCGCACTTCGACGGCCGGCTCTACATCTCGAAGTCGCTGCCGTACTTCCTCGAGTTCGCGAGCCCCGAGGTGACGAAAGGTTCGGGCACCGCCTTCGTCGTCGAGCATCTGGGCTTGTCGCAGGAGCGGACGGTCGCCTTCGGCGACGGCGAGAACGACGTGCCGCTGCTCGAGTGGGCGGGCTACGGCGTCGCCGTCGAGAACGCGCACGAGCGCGTGCGGGCGATCGCCGACTATGTCTGCCCGCCGGTGACCGAAGAGGGCGTGGCGCAGGTGTTCGAGGCCTACCTGGCCCCTCTCTAGACTCCGTCGCGTGATCGACCTTCGCGCGGCACGCAACGATCCGGAGGGCTTCCGGGCGGCGCTCGCGCGGAAGGGGGCGGCCGAGACCTTCGACGCGCTGCTCGAGGCCGATGCGGGCTGGCGGGACGTGACGACGCGGCGGGACGAGGTCCGCGCACGCCAGAAGAAGCTCGGCAAGCCGACGACGCCCGGGCAGATCGAGGAGGCGAAGGCGCTGAAGGCCGAGCTGCAGGCGCTCGACGCGGAGCTGGCCGAGGCCGAGACGCGGCGCCGGGAGCTGCTCGACCGCATGCCGAACCCGCCCGACCCGACCGCGCCGGACGGCTTCGACGAGGAGGATGCCGAGGAGCTGAGGCGCGTCGGGGAGCCGCGCGAGCTCGGGTTCGACCCGCGGGACCACCTCGAGCTCGGCGAACGCCTCGGCTGGCTCGACATGGAGCGCGCCGCGCGCGCGTCCGGAGCCCGCTTCGCCTACCGCCTCGGCGACGGCGCACTGCTCGAGCTGGCGCTCTACCGCTTCGCGCTCGACCGGCTCGTGCGCAAGGGCTTCGTCCCCGTGCTGCCGCCGGTGCTCGTGCGCGAGCCGGCGATGTACGGCACCGGCTTCCTCCCGACAGACGACGTGAACATCTACTACGTCGAGCGCGACGAGCTCTACCTGACGGGCACCTCCGAGGTGAGCCTCGCCGCCCTGCACATGGGCGAGATCCTCGACGAGGAAGCGCTGCCGCTCCGCTACGCCGGCTACTCGACGTGCTTCCGGCGCGAGGCCGGCGCCGCCGGGAAGGACACGCGCGGCATGTTCCGCGTCCACCAGTTCGACAAGGTCGAGATGTTCTCGTTCACCCGGCCCGAGGACTCGGCCGACGAGCACGACCTCCTGCTCTCGATCGAGGAGGAGATCGTCGCCGAGCTCGGCTTCCCGTACCGGGTCGTCAACGTCGCGGCGGGCGACCTCGGCGCAGCCGCCTCGAAGAAGTACGACATCGAGGCGTGGATACCCTCGCAGCAGCGCTACCGGGAGATCACCTCGACCTCGAACACGACGGACTTCCAGGCCCGGCGGCTCGAGGTGCGCTACCGCGGCGAGACCGGCCCCGAGCTCGTCCACACCTTGAACGGCACCGCGATCACCGCGCGCAGCCTGATCGCGATCATGGAGAACTTCCAGGACGACGACGGTACGATCGCCGTCCCCTCGATCCTCGAGGAGTTCGGAGCCCCGGCGAAGGTGGGAGTCGCATGAACCGGTTCGAGCAGGCCGTCTACGTCTGCATGATCCCGACCGCGGAGCTGCTCGACCGGACGACGGACCCGCTCCACCGCGCGATCCTGCTCAACTTCTGGCGCCACGTCCACCTCGAGGGTGCCGGCGAGTACGAGCAGATCGTCGCGCCGGACATGATGGTCGACGCGCCCGTCTACCGCGTCACCTGGGGAGCCAACCCGGCGGTGATCAGAGGGAAGGAGGGCGTGCTCGCGTTCTACCGGAGCGTCGGGGAGGCCGTGCTCTGGCACTCCGACGACCGGCTCGCCGTTGCCGACTGGGGCATCTGCGACGAGATCACGTTCCATCAGCTCACCCGCGGCGCCGACCTGCAGGCGATCGGGTACGGCGTCGACGACCCCGACGCGCTCTACCACGCCTCGAGCCGACAGTCGTTTATCTGGCCCTACGACGACCGCGCGCGCCTCGCCGGCGAGCACCTGTACGAGGACAAGACCAGCCTCGTGATCGAGGAGGTCGACCCGGACGAGGCGATCACCCCGGAGCGGGTCCGCGAGATCCACCGGGAGCAGCTGGCGAAGCTCGAGGCGGAGCGCGGCGAGCGCTTCTGGGTCCTTGCCGACGCGCCCGCGTCGGCGCGTTAGGGGACCTTCGCCTCCCAGACGCCGCGGCTGCGCGTCGCGACCCGGAGCAGCCGTTCGGGCGCGTAGAAGAGGAGGTCGACCGCCAGCGCATTCGGAAGGCCGGTACCAAACACCACCCAGCTGCCTCCCGCATCCCCGGACTCGAACACGCCGACGTCGCAGGCGACCCAGACGCGGTCAGGATTCGCCGGATCGGTGACGACCGCGTTCACCGGGATCTTGGGCAGGTTCCCGGTCACGTCGTGCCAGGTGGCGCCGGCGTCGTCGGAGCGGAAGACCGCTCCGGGGTTGGAGAACGTCGCCCAGTGCCGCTGGGAGTTGCCGGGATCGACGAGGAGGTCGCTGATCCAGCCGTCGCGCGGTTTCGTCAGCGCGGTCGGCGCGCTCCACGCCCCGTTCTGCCAGCCGATGCTCAGCACGTCGCCGCGGATCGTCCCGACGAGCACCGTGTCCGGGGTCGGGATCGCGAGCGCGGAGGCGACCTGCGGGCGGCCGGAGGGCGGCTGGGCGAGCGAGACGCGCTTCCAAATGCCCCCGCTGTTCCGCGAGATGTAGACGATCTGGCCGGCCTTCGCGACGACGTCCCCGTTCACCTCGAGCGGCGGGTAGAAGAGCTTCAGCAGCTGGGGCGAGTCGCCGGGCGGCGTGACGTTGACCCAGCTGTCCGCGTCGCCGCGGTGGTCCGAGCGCTCGGTGTACATGTAGTAATAGGAGTGGAAGCAGGTGTCGGGGCGGTCCAGGTTCGTGCCGCAGTCGCCTCCGTCCCCGAGGCCGACCTGCGTCCAGCTGTTCGGCCCCTCGCGGCGAATCGTGCCGTCGTCCTGCAGGCCGGCCAGGATCCAGGTCGGCTCGTCCGGCCGCTGGGCCAGGTACTCGACCTCGCTGGTTGCTAGGCCGGCGTTCAGCGACTGCCACGAGTCGCCGCGGTCGGGGCTGCGGAACACGCCGCCGTCGTTGCCTGCATAGACGACGGCCGCGTCGTGTGGGTCGAACGCCATCGCGTGCTGGTCGGGATGGATCGAGTCGCCGCTGGTCAGCCGGCTCGAGATGTCTGTCCAGTCCCACTGGCCGCCGGTCCGGACGCCCCGAACGAGCTCGATCGCGCCGACGTAGACGGTGTCGTCACGATCGGGCGGGACCGCGACGTACCAGTCGTACGCCGCCTGGCCGACGTCGAGGACGTGCTCGACGTACTCCCCGACCGCGAACGTCGGGAGCTCGACCTGCTCGAACGGCCCGTCCGCTGCCGTCCGCTGCCAGAGGAGCGGCTCCCCCTGGAACGCGGCGAAGACGCACGCCTGCCCCGGGTCGGAGGGCACGTGTGCGACCGCCATCCGCTCCTGGTTCTCGTCGAGTGCTCCGAGACCCGGAAGCTGGACGGCGGTGGGCGGGCCCTGGCCACGACTGGTGAAGAGGCCGTCGGCGGCGGCGAGCAGGAGCTCCGGCTCGTCGCCGTGGTACGCGAGCGAGATGTCCCACGTGACGCCGCGGTGCAGAAGGGACCAGCCGGCACCGCCGTCCCCGGATACGGCGGCGCCGCCGGTCGTCGCCGCGATCAGCCTCTGCCCGTCCCGCGGATCGACCACGAGCCGGTAGAAGCCGATCCCGGCGAAGACGTCCCGGGCGAGGATCGTCCACCTCGTCCCGCCGTCCTTCGAGACCAGGATCCCCTGCCCGAGGTGCGAGTACTCCGAGTTCCCTTCGCCGGTGCCCGCGTAGACCGTCGACGCGTCGGTCGGGTCGAACGTCAGCGCGCCGATCGCGAGCGTCGGCTGGTCGTCCGTCCGCGGCGCCCAGCTCGCGCCGCCGTCCCGCGTCTCCCAGATCCCGCCGGCGGCGCTGCCGACGAGGAGGTGGTCCGCGTCCGCCGGGTCGACGGCGATCGCCGACACCCGACCGGACACCGTCACCGTGCTCCCGGGCCCGCTTCCGTAGGTCTGGCCGTTCGGGATCCCGTCGGGGCCGAGCGACTGCCAGACGGCCGGGGCGGGCGGAGTCGTCTCCAGCAGGGCTTCGCGTTGCTCCGACGCGCGCAGATATCTGGACGACTCGGTCTCGGCCCGGACGAGCGCGGCGTCAGGCGCGAGCGTCGCCGACTCGCGACTCAGCCCCCGCTGCTCGAGGAACTCGGCCTGACGGAGGAACGTCTTGCCGGTGACGACCGGCTGTTCGTCCGAGCCTCTCCCTTCCCGCGCTTTCTCGGCGGCGACGACGTCGAGCGGCGCCTTCAATTCGCTTTCCCTCCGCCGCCCTCCTTGCACCCTTCCTCGTCACTCGCCGGCGGCGGCGGCGGGACGTTCTCCTCGACGTCCTCGTCCAGCGGCAGCTCCGGCCGATCGGAGAGGCCGCGCTCGTCCTCGAACTGCCGGCGGCGCTTCTCCGCGTCGTCTCCGCCGCGATCCTGCTCGCCCTTTCGCTTCATGTCCCTCCTCTCCGCGTCTTCCACCGCGCCCGGTCGAGCCGGTGGACGACGAGAAAGCCGACCGATGCGGCGACGGCGACCATCGGGATGTCGATCAGCACGTAGCCCCAGCTGATCGCCGCCTCCCCGGTCACGATGGTCGCTGCCATCCCCAGCGCGACCGCGAGTACGCCGACGACCGGCCACCGCACCGACGGCCGAATCCGCGCAGCCAGGACCCCCACTAGAAGGCCGCAGCCGATTGGAAGAAGCTCTCGCACCAATCAGCCCCCGATTCGACGGCGGAAGTCCCGGCCGCCGTGTTGCGGCGATTATCACGCCGTACGCGGATCGAGGTCAAGCCCGGGACGAACCGGCGAACGCGTGCGCTTAACTACGAACGCCGGCGGGGTGCCGGAGCGGTCGAACGGGGCGGTCTTGAAAACCGTTGAAGGGCAACCTTCCGAGGGTTCGAATCCCTCCCCCGCCGTGGCACAGCCGCGCCGTTTTCGCGTCAACCATACGGGTTTGCGGCGCGGCGCGGCGCCTGCCGCGGCGTCCGTGTTCGTCCGCGTTCGTCCGCCGATTTCGGGTGGAACTGGCGGACAACTGGCGAACGGGACCGGCCTCGAAAACGACGAAGATCGCACCTAACGCGCGTCGCATCATCTGCTCGACTGCGCCATGATCATGCCGTGCAGGACGCGGTCGAGCTCGAGAGTCGGATCGCCGAGCTCGTCGCCGCCGCCGCCCGATCCTCGTCGAACTCATCCGCCAGGCCGTCGACGCCGCTCTTCGGCCCTGGCTGATTGCCATTAGCCCGTTTGGGTCATTGACGGTCGCGCCATCGCGTCTACTTTGTGGACAGATGAGCACGACGTGGGCGCTCGCCGCGTGCAGGCCCTGCGCCGACGCTCTCACCTAATCCGAGGGAGCAACACCTCATGCGTCTTGCACTGGCAATCGTCTGCCTGCTCACGATGCTGCTCGTGCTCGCGATCACGCTCACCGTCCCCGCGATCGCCGCGACCGCGATCCTGACAGTGGCTCTCGGCGTTGCGACGTTCGTCGCTTGGCCGAAGCTCGGAAGGGCCTCGGCCTCGTGACCCGCACGTTCGCTGCCTTTGGCCTGCGCGCAGTCGCCGTCATGCTGGCCGTCCCGCTGTGGCTCGTCGGCTTCGCCTGGCAGATCGTGGGCCTGACCGTCTGGATGTTCGCGCTCGGCCTCGCCCTGCCCGTCGTGATCCCGGTTCTGATCGTCGCCGATCTGTGCGGCTACCACTCCCAGTCGCTGGACCGTCCCTTCTCGCATTTCAGCGTCGAGGACCCGCCGAAGGTGCTCATGTGGGGATTCCTGCCGCTGTGGGCCGTTGAGCGACTGTTCGACGCCGCCGAGCGGCTCGTCGAGGTGCCACTGTGAGCCGCGCTCGCAGGGCGCAGCCGGCCGCGGCACTCGACCGCGTGGCGCAGGCGCGTCAGCGCTATCAGCGGACGGTCGAGCTGCTCGACCTCGCCCGCGTCGAGCTTGACGAGGCGATCCGAGCGGCGAGCGCGGCCGGCGCGACTATTCGGCCGATCGCGGAGGCTGCGGGGCTCTCGCCCGAGCGGACGCGGCAGATCGCAAGGGGTTCCGAATGAGCGACGTGTTTTTCGCCCTCGCGGTCGTGGGCGGCTTCGTCGCCTTCGGCGGCGTGTTCGCGATTCACGAGCACGCCTACGGGGCGAGGGTGTTCGCGACGGCCTCGCCGACCTCGGCAAGCTCGTGGGCATGCGGACCGCCTACGGCGCGGCTATGGCCGTCAGCGGCGTGCTGATCTACCTGTTCGGCTACGGGGCGGGCGTGGTGGCCGCCGAGGGACGATGAGGAGGCTGTTCTGGTTCAAGACGCCTACTTTCCGTAGACGTGCTCAAGGTGCTTTTTCACTGTGGCGGGGCGATCCGGAGTTCGAGGCCAATTTCGTCGTTCTGTTTGCCGAGTTTCACCTGGTCGAGGATCTGCCACTCGCGCGTCGTGAGCTTCTCGATCCGGATGTCGCGCTCAGCGAACAGCGCGCCACCCCTCGGGCTTCGGGCGGGGCTGCTCTAGACTGCTCCGGTCGCACACGGCGACGTGTTTGGTTCTAGGAGAGGACGAGTGCGCCAGCGTGTGGTTGCGCGGTAGGAGAGAACCGATCGGTGGTCGCTGGGAGCTACTGCGACCGAAGGTGGTCGGCGCAGTGGTGGTCGCGGTCTTGGCGAGTGTTGGTGGGCTGACGGCGCTCATCGTGGTGGCGCGCGGAGGTGGGGTTGTGACGTATCGCGACGAGGTGATCGCGGATGTGCCGGGCGGGTATTGGCGGCTCGGTGAGACGAGCGGTAGGGCGGCCGCCGACGAGGCCTCGACGGCTATAGGAACCTATCGGGGTGGGGTCGCGTTGGGCGCGCCAGGAGCAGTCTCGGGAGGCTCGGAGACCTCAGCGAGCTTCGACGGTGTTAACGACACTGTGCGCGTTTCGGACGAGGCGGTACTCGACTCGCGGCGTGCGTTGACGGTCGAAGCATGGGTGAGGCCGTCGCGGCTGCCGCGGAGCACGTCGACGATCGTGGGGAAGGGTTCGCAGTACAGACTTCTCCTTTCTTCTGCGGGCGCGATCTGGTTCTGGGTTTGGAGAGCGCGCGTCCTAACCGAGCTTGCCACGGAGCCGGGCGCCGTCAGCGCGGGTCGCTGGGCGCATGTAGCGGCGAGCTGGGACGGGTCGGAGATCGCCCTCTATGTGAACGGTGTGCTCCGCGGAACGGCACCGTTCACGGGTCCGGTCAACGCGAGTTCGGCCGACCTGTACATCGGCTCGAACTTCGGCACCTATGACTGGTTTGCCGGCCGAGTCGAGGATGTCGCCGTCTACGACTCTGCTCTTTCCGCGCCGCGCATCTTTGCCCACTTCGCCAGGGCGAATATGACCGACAAATCGGCGCCGACCGTCTTGTTGCTAACGCCTGCCGCGGGCTCGTCGACTGACGCTAGGCCGAACTTCGGTGGCATCGCAAGTGTCGCTGCTGAAGACTCGCGAACCGTCAGGGTGAAGATCTTTGCGGGTTCGGCAGTGAGGGGTATACCGGTTTCGGTCGTCTCCACGAATCCGCACGCGTCGGGGACGTTCTCCGTCCTCGGGCCTGCCCTACGGAGCGGCACGTACACGGCCCAGGCGTCGCAGGCCAACCGGTTCGGTGTCGTCGGGGCGAGTGCGCCGACGTCCTTTGCCGTTGAGGCATCCGCGGATCCAGTGATCCTGACCGCCGGTGACATTGCCGGCTGCGACACGAGCGGCGACGAAGCGACAGCTGAACTCCTCGACCGACTGCGCGGCGTCGTTGTTCCTGCCGGGGACTACGCGTACGAGACTGGCTCGGCCGCGCTGTTCAGCGGGTGCTACGACCCCAGCTGGGGTCGGCA
>JBKPRD010000147.1:0-16270 GCA_046734415.1 Actinomycetota bacterium
GGGGTGTCCTCGCTCGAGGGCGCGAAGATCTTCCTGACGACCGGCGGCGGCGACGCGATCGACACCGCCGCGAAGCTGTCCCGCCTGTACTGGCAGGTGCTCGGGCAGCCGGATCGCCTGCACATCGTCAGCCGCACCTCCGCGTACCACGGGACGATGGCGTTCGGAACGTCGCTCGGCGGCATCCAGGCGAACCGCGCCGGCTACGGACCGCTGGTCGCGAGCACCTCGCAGGTGCAGTGGGACTCGCCGGAGGCGCTGAGGAGCGAGCTCGAGTCGCTCGGGCCTGAGCGCGTGGCAGCGTTCTTCATGGAACCGGTGATCGGCGCCGGCGGGGTCCTGCCTCCGCCCGAGGGCTACGTCGAGGCGGTCGCGGCGATCTGCCGTGAGACCGGCGTCCTCTTCGTCTGCGACTCGGTCATCTGCGGCTTCGGCCGCCTCGGTACCTGGCTCGGGTTCGAGCGCTTCGGCGTGCAGCCGGATCTCGTCACTTTCGCGAAGGGGGTGACCAGCGGGTATATCCCGCTGGGCGGCGTCGTCGTCTCAGGACGCGTTGCCGAGCCGTTCTGGAGCGAGGCTGGGCGCGTGACCGTCCGCCACGGGCAGACCTACAGCGGCCACGCCACCGCGTGCGCCGCCGCGCTCGCGAACATGGACATCATGGAGCGGGAGCAACTGATCGGGCGGGGCCGCGAGCTCGAGGGCGAGCTGCTCGCGGCCCTCGCCCCGCTTGCCGACCATCCGCTCGTCGGGGAGGTACGCGGAGGCATCGGCGCTCTCGTCGGAGTCGCGTTCGACAGCGAAGCGCTCGCGTCCGACCCGGCGCTCCCGGCCCGGGCGTACCGGGCGATCCGACCTCACGGCGTGATCCTGCGCGCCCTGGGCGACTCGCTCGCCGTCTCGCCGCCGCTGACGATCGCCTCCGAGGAGATCGAGTTGATCCGTGACGCCGTTGCGGCAGGCCTCGACGCGCTCGTCGAAGAGCTCGCCCCCGCTTGACCGCACCGACGGCCGACAGCCTCGCGTGTCGCCCTTCTCGGAGGGTTGGGCTACGACCCCGGACGCCGGGCACGAAGCCGCCACGCGTCTGTGTGACGGCTTCGCGCCCGATGTCTCAGCTCAACCCGGTGAACGGCGTCGCGATGAAGTTGACCAGCGTGTCGGTCAGTGCGTTCGAGTCGATGCCCACGGTGAAGTACTCGGCGGCGAAGGCGCCGCCACCCGTGCCGAACTCGATCGTGCCTGACACGAAGGACTTGCCGATCGGCATCACGATCAGCGCAGGGATCACGTCGAACGTGCCGGGCGGGAAGTCGATCCGATAGTGGCCCGTACCGATGCGTGTCGTGGTGAACTCGCTGGACGTGACTTGGCTCGTCCCGTCCGGGTTGACGGCGCCAGCGACGGTTTTTGTCGAATCGTTGCCCGCCGGGCCCGTGGCCCCGGTCGCGCCGGTCGGCCCGATTTGACCCTGTTGCCCCGTGGCCCCGGTCGGGCCGGTCGGTCCGGTCGCCCCGCCTGGACCCTGTGGGCCCGTCGGCCCGGTCTGGCTCCAGTTGAGAGCCGCCTCGCTGGGCAGGCAGCCCCCCTTGTCGAACACCCGCAGCTGGCCGTTCTGCTTCTTGTAGCAACCGTGGATCGTGCCGGTGGCGTCCGGGATCGACGCGTAAGCGATCCCGCCAACGGCGATGGCGACCACGACCACGAAGGCAGCCGCCACACCGCGCCTGCCTAGCACTCGCCTCATGCTGTCCCCCCTTCATTCTTGCCTGCCTAGTGACAGGAGCATCATTCTCTCGCCGCAGCGGGAAATTTGTGTAGGGCCGCACGGCTATCTAGAAGAAGGAGACCCATGGCAGACCTTGCCGATCACACGGCCGCGACGAATCAGGCGTTCGACCCCCGCGCGGAGGCTCTTATTACGCTCAGTGGGCGGTGCCGGCGGTGATGTACTCGGTCAGGTACTTGATCTCGAAGCTCTGCAGCTTCGAGGTGAACTTGACCAGGTCTCCGATCGAGACCATGGCGACGACCTCGTCTTCGTGGACGATCGGAAGGTGACGGATCCGGCGATCGGTCATGATCGCCATGCACTCCTCGATCGGCGTCGCCGGGGTGGCGACGACGAGTGGGGTGGACATGATCTCGCGCACCGATGTCTCCGCGTCCGTCGCGAGCGGCTCTCCGGCCGCGCGCCGCAGGTAGTCGCGCTCGGTGACGATGCCGACGACTTTTCCGCCGTCCGTGACGAGCAGTGAGCCGACGTTGTGCTCCACCATCTGCTGCACCGCCTCGAGCACGGAGGCGCCTGCGTGGATCCTGAACAGGTCGCGACCTTTTTCGTCGAGGATCGCGCTCACTCGGTGCATGAAGAGAGCATTCCACATCGGCGCGCTTTTCAGTCGCCGGCGCAGACGAATTCACCGGGCGACGCTGAGCCCATTGAACCCGTCGCGGCGATTCTGGAGACCCCGACGGCGGTCTCGCACCCCGAGAGCTTTGACTGGAACGACTGGGCAATCGGGATCGGAACTGGGCTGGGGCTGGGGCTGGCGCTGATTCTCGGTTGCGGGCTGCTGATGGGGCAGCAGCTGCGGCACCGGGGCATCCAGACTGCGTGACGTTCCTCTCAAAGAGGCAGACCGAGCGGGCCCGACCGGCCCGCTCGGTCTGTACCCCTTCGAGCAGCGGCGGCACCCTACGATGTGGGGGTCGGCTTCTCCTCTCGAGCATTCTGGTTCCCCTGCCGGTACAGCCTTGGTCGAGCATCCATTCGTCTACGAGGTCAATACGTGGGTTTGGCTCGACGAGCTGGCGGCCCGCGTGGGCGGGAAGATCGGCCTCGCCGACGTGCCCGCGGCCGAGTGGGACACGATCGCCGCGCTGGCGTTCGACGCCGTCTGGCTGATGGGCGTCTGGGAGCGCAGCCCGGCCGGAGTCGCGATCGCGCTTCGGAACGCAGGGCTCGTCGAGAGCTTCCGGAGCGCGCTGCCGGACGTCACCACCCCCGACGTGGTCGGCTCGCCCTACTGCATCCGCAACTATGCCGTCGCCGAGCACCTGGGCGGTCCGGACGGGCTGGCGGCCGCTCGCGCGGCGCTCGCAGAGCGTGGGTTGAAGCTGATCCTGGACTTCGTCCCCAACCACGTGGCGCCGGACCACCCGTGGACGGCAGCCCACCCGGAGTACTTCGTCCAGGGTGACGGGGCCGATCTCCAACGTGACCCCGCGTCGTTCGTCCGCGTGGGCGACCACGTGCTCGCGAACGGCCGCGACCCGTACTTCCCCGCGTGGCCGGACGTCGTCCAGCTGAACGCGTACGCGCCCGGGCTGCGCGGGGCGGTCGTCGAGACGCTCGGCTCGCTCGTCGACCGGTGCGACGGCGTTCGCTGCGACATGGCGATGCTGATGATGAACGACGTCTTCGAGCGGACCTGGGGCGAGCGGGCAGGGGCGCGGCCCGCCGACGACTACTGGCCGAGCGTGATCGGAGCGGTCAAGGGCCGCCGCTCCGACTTCGTCTTCCTCGCCGAGGCGTACTGGGACCTGGAGTTCGCGCTCCAGCAGCAGGGGTTCGACTACTGCTACGACAAGCGGCTGTACGACCGCCTCGAGCACGACGGCGCGGGCGCGGTCCGCGGCCACCTGAGCGGCGACCCCGCCTACCAGCGCAGGCTCGTGCGCTTCATCGAGAACCACGACGAGCCGCGCGCGGCCGCGACCTTCGCGCCCGGTCAGGCGCGCGCCGCCGCGGTCACCGCCCTCACGCAGACAGGCGCCCGGCTCGTCCACGAGGGACAGCTCGAGGGACGGAAGGTCCATCTGCCCGTCTTCCTCGCGCGCCGCCCCGACGAGGAGCCCGACGCGGGGCTGCGCGCGTTCTACGAACACCTCTTCGATGTGCTGCGCGATCCCGTCTTTCGCGACGGCGACTGGCAGCTCGGCGACGTCGGCGGCTGGGAGGGAAACGACGGCTGGCGGAACCTCGTCGCGTGGGGCTGGCGCGGCGACGCTCCGCGCAAGCTGGTCGTCGTCAACCTCGCCGACGCGGCGTCGTCCGGCCACGTCTCCCTGCCGTGGGACGACCTGCGCCAAGGGTCGTGGCGGCTTGCGGACGCCTCCAGCGGCGCAGTCTACGAGCGCAGCGGCGACGACCTCCGCGACGGTCTCTATGTCGCGCTCGAGCCGTGGGGCTGGCACCTCTTCGACCTGCAAACCCTCTGAGGCGGAAGGACGCGGCATCGCGAACCAGCGGACAGCCGAGCACCGACGCCTGGCCGAGGCGACAGGTCGGGCAGAGGACGACCTCTTCAACGCGAACCCGTGGTACGAGTGGGGCCCGTACCTGAGCGAGCGCGCCTGGGGCACCGTGCGCGAGGACTACTCGCCGGGCGGCGACGCGTGGGGCTTCTTCCCGCACGACCACGCGCGCTCGCGCGCCTACCGCTGGAACGAGGACGGCATGGCCGGCATCTCCGACATCCGGCACGAGCTATGCCTCGCACTGGCCCTCTGGAACGGGGTCGACCCGATCTTGAAGGAGCGCATGTTCGGCCTGACCGGACCGCAGGGAAACCACGGCGAGGACGTCAAGGAGTACTGGTGGTACCTGGAGGGGCTGCCGAGCCACGCGCTGCTGAAGTGGCGCTACCACTACCCGCAGTCCGCCTTCCCGTACGCGCGTCTCGTCGACCACGGCCGCGGCCTGCACGACGCCGAACTGAAGCTGCTCGACACCGGTGTCTTCGACGACGACCGCTACTGGTCCGTCGAGGTCACCTACGCCAAGGCGTCGGCGGCCGAGATCCTGATGCGGATCGAGCTCGAGAACCACGGGCCCGACGAGGCGACCCTCGACGTCCTGCCGACGCTGTGGTTCCGCAACACGTGGTCGTGGCACCCGGGTGCGCCGCGGCCGCGGATCTCGTCGGACGGCGCCGGGCTCCTCGTCGGCGATCACCGCCTCGCCGGGTACCGGCTCGATGCTGCGCCCGGACTCGACGGCCGTCGTCCCGAGGCGCTCTTCTGCGAGAACGAGTCGAACGCGCCCCGCGTGTTCGGATCGGCCGCGACGACGCCGTTCCCGAAGGACGGCATCAACGACCACGTCGTGTCGGGCGCGGCGACCGTCAACCCGGACGAATTCGGCACAAAGGGGGCGCTGCGCTACCGCCTCACCGTCGCCGCGGGTGGCAAAGCGGAGCTCCGGCTCAGGCTGCACCCGCCAGCGACGGACGCCGGCGCGTTGTGGGCCGGGGCCGACTTCGACGAGGTGGTCGCAGCCCGCGAGTCCGACGCCGACGAGTTCTACGCAGCGCTCGCGCCTCCCGGCACCGGCGCGGAGCGGATGCGCATCCTCCGGCAAGCCTGCGCCGGGCTCGTGTGGAGCAAGCAGATCTACCCGTACAACGTCCGGCGCTGGCTGGACGGCGACCCCGGCGTCGTGGCGCCGCCGGCCTCCCGACTGGCGGGCCGCAACCGAGACTGGCGCCATCTCGACGCGTTCGACGTGCTCGCCATGCCGGACCCGTGGGAGTACCCGTGGTTCGCCTCGTGGGACCTCGGCTTCCACTGCGTCTCATGGGCACACCTCGATCCTGCGTTCGCGAAGTACCAGGTGATCGTGCTGCTGCGGGAGTGGTTCCTGCACCCGAACGGCGCGCTGCCCGCCTACGAGTGGAACTTCGACGACGTGAATCCGCCGGTGCACGTGATGGCCGCCCTGCGTGTGTTCGTGATCGACGGCGGCCGCGACCGCGAGTTCCTCGAGCGGGTGTTCCAGAAGCTCCTGATCAACTTCACGTGGTGGGTGAACCGCGAGGACGCCGACGGCAACAACGTCTTCAGCGGCGGCTTCCTCGGGCTCGACAACATCAGCCCGATCGATCGCTCCAACCTGCCGGCGGGGACGAGGCTCGAGCAGGCCGACGGCACGGCGTGGATGGCGTACTACGCGCTCGGGATGCTCGTGCTCGCGGTCGAGCTCGCAGAGGAGCACGAGGTCTACCTCGACATGGTCGTCAAGTTCCTCGAGCAGTTCGTCATGATCGCGCGCGCCCTCGAGCGGCAGGGCCTGTACGACGCGGAGGACGGCTTCTTCTACGACCGCCTCGTGTACCCGTCCGGGGAGACGACCCAGATCCGCGTGCAGACGATCGCGGGGCTGCTGCCGGTCCTCCCGGCCGTCGGTCTGCCGAGTCGCGCGGCCGCCGCCGCGGCCAGGCTCGGCAAGCGGTTCGCGCGCCTTCGCCGGACCTTCGAGGAGACCGGCGGCAGCCTGATCGGACGCGTGCGCACGGTCGGTGACGAGCGGACCGTTCTGCTCTCGGTGGTCGACCCGGACGACCTCCGCCACACGCTGCAGGAGTTCTTCGACGAGGCGGCGTTTCTCTCGCCGCACGGGCTCCGCGGGGTCTCGAAGCGCTACGAGAACGACCCGTACACGCTCGACGGCGTGGCCGGCGCATGGATCGACTACGAGCCGGCGGAGTCGACGACGACGATGTTCGGCGGGAACTCGAACTGGCGCGGGCCGATCTGGATGCCGCTCAACTACCTGGCGATCCGCCAGTTCGTGCTCTACCACGAGTTCTTCGGCGACGGCTTCAAGCTCGAGTATCCGACCGGCTCCGGGCAGGAGCGCACGTTCGGCGAGATCGCGCAGGACCTCGCCGACCGGCTCGTCGCCCTCTGGCTACCCGGCCCCGACGGCCGTCGTCCCGTCAACGGAGGGACCGAGCGGCTCCAGCACGACCCGGCCTGGAAGGACAACCTGACCTTCAACGAGTACTTTCACGGCGACAACGGAGCAGGTCTGGGTGCGACCCACCAGACAGGCTGGACGGCGCTCGTCGCAGACCTGATCCTCGACCCCCCTGGTGCCAGCGTCCGAAGGGAACCGCATGCCTAGACCTCGCTTCTCGCCGTCCCCCTCGCTGGTGGTCGCGTGCGCGGCGCTGCTCGTCGCGCTCGGGGGCACGAGCATCGCGGCCGTCTCCGTCGTGCTGCCGCGCAACAGCGTCGGCGCGGTGCAGCTGCGGCCGAACGCCGTCAACTCGACCAAGGTGCTGAACGGCTCGCTGCTCGCGGCCGACTTCAAGGCGGGGCAGCTGCCGGAAGGCTCGGCAGGGGAGGGCGGCTTCGTCGCGGAGCTGCCGACCGGGAAGACGCTCAGGGGCACGTTCGCCGGCCGCGCGTATGCGCCCGGGCCGGGTCAGGACCTGCAGATCCCGATCACCTTCGCCTTCTCGCTCGCCGATGCTCCCGTCGCTCATTACGTGGCGTATGGCTCGCCGCCCCAGGCGGCCTGCCCCGGCACTCCCTCGAGCCCGGCGGCCGAGCCGGGGCATCTCTGCGTCTACGAGAGCATCCCCGCGCTCAACGCCGACGGCCGCGTCTTCGACCCGATCAGCGGCGCGGAGGGCGAGGCCGACCCGTACGGCGCGGGTGTCAGCGCGACCTCCCGGGCGGTGGGCGACTTCCGCGTGCGCGGCAGCTGGGCAGTCACCGCGAAGTAGCCCCGTCAGGTCAGGAAGACGATCGCGAGCGCGGCGGGGACGACGAACCACGTCAGCGTCGTCACGACGATCGCGACGACCGCGAACTTGCGGCTCTGGTCGCGGGGCGGGTCGCCGGCCGCGCCGATCACGTTCCAGAGCGCATGCAGCGGCGCGCGCGTCGCGAGCCGGATCCGCCGGCTCGCCATCGCCGCCCCCCGCAGCACGACCGCCGAGACGACGAGCACGACCAGCGCTCCGACCACGGCGAGCAGCGTCGCCGCCCACCACTGGCTCAGGCTGAGGCCCTGGATCAGCCGGATCAGCGCGAGCGTGATGGGGACGAGGACGCCGCCGACGATGAACGAGGGGAGGCCGAGCTCGCGGCGCTGGAAGACGACCATCAGGCCCTCCGCCTCGAGGCGGGCGCGGCGGAGCATCAGCCGCTCCGGCGTCCCGGCCGGCGACTGGATCGCGCGCAGCCAGTAGAGGTTCCGCAGGTCGGTCGAGACACGCCGGAGGTAGGAGACGACGACGTAGCGGGCGACGAGCTCGACGACGAAGCGGCCGAAGAAGTCGGGCTTCAGCCAGCGAGGGAGCACCGCCGAGCGGTAGCCATGGCGGCCGAGGGTCTCGAGCGCGGCGGCGGCGCGACGATGGGCGGCCGGGAACTCGTCGGGCTTCGCCAGCGGGCTCTTGCGCGCCAGCTCCACGAGCATTTCCCGCTCCTGCGGCCCGTGCAGGTCGAGCGAGTCCAGGAAGCGCGCGACCTCGTCGTCGCCCTCGTCGACGATCTGGACCCGGTCGAGCCAGTCGTCGACCTCGTCGAAGACCGACTTCGGCATCGGCCGAGTCTAGAAACGGCGCCGGAGTACGCTACGCGGCGTGAGGCGCGCCGTCCCACTCATCGTCTTCGCGTTGCTCGTCTGTGTGCCCCTCGGCTCGGCCCGGACGGCGGTCGCCATCACTCCGGACTCGATTGCAGGCATCCGCCTCGGGATGACCCAGGCGAAGGCGAACGCGCTCCTGGCGAAGCCCGTGCGGGTCGACCGGCTCGAGCTAGGCTACCAGCGGCTGGTGTCCGGCAAGCAGAAGCTCGAGGTGTACTTCCAGCAAGCCGCGCTGGGGGCCGTCACGGTCACGACCTGGAACCGGGCGCTGAAGACGGCCAAGGGGATCGGCCCGTGCTCGAGCGTCGCCGCGCTGAAGCGCGCGTACGGCGTGAGGCTGAGGCCCTTTCGCCAGGGCGGAAGGATCGTCGCCTACCGCCTCGGCAACCTGATCTTCGCGACCAAGGGCGGGCAGATCGTCAGGGTCGTAGGGCTCGGGCGAACGGCGCCGACGATTTTCGTCGCGCTGAACGCGCCCGAGTGCCGCTAGGCCCCGGCGGGCTGGGGGAGGAGGACGGCGGACCCCTGGATCCTGCCGCCGCGCATGCGTGTGAGCGCCTCGTCGGCGGCGGCGAGCGGGAAGCTCTCCACGTGCGTCCGGACGGGCACCTGCGGGGCGAGCGCGAGAAACTCCTCGCCGTCCGCCCGCGTCAGGTTCGCGACCGACCGGAGCTGACGCTCCTCCCAGAGCAGCTCGTAGCGGAAGCTCGGAATGTCGCTCATGTGGATCCCGGCGCAGACGACGACTCCGCCCTTCGCGAGCGCGGCGAGCGCGGTCGGGACGAGGTCGCCGGCCGGCGCGAACAGGATCGCGGCGTCGAGCTCCTCCGGCGGCGGCTCGTCCGAGCCGCCTGCCCACTCGGCGCCGAGCGCGATCGCGAACTCTTGGCCCTCCGTGTCGACGGGTCGCGTGAACGCGAAGACGCGGCGGTCCTGGTGGCGGGCGACCTGGGCGACGATGTGCGCCGAGGAGCCGAACCCGTACAGGCCGATCCGCTCGGCGTCGCCGGCGAGGCGGAGCGAGCGGTATCCGATCAGCCCGGCGCACAGGAGCGGCGCCGCGTGCTCGTCGGTGTAGCCGTCGGGAATCGGGAAGCAGTACCGCTCGTCGGCGACGACCCGCTCGGCGTAGCCGCCGTCGAGGTCGTAGCCGGTGAAGCGCGCGCGGTCGCAGAGATTCTCGCGGCCTGTGCGGCAGAAGCGGCACGTGCCGTCGGTCCAGCCGAGCCAGGGGACTCCGAGCCGACGCCCGTCCTCGGCGACCCCGACGATCTGGTGGCCGAGGACGAGCGGCAGCTTCGGGTTCGGGAGCTCGCCGTCGGCGACGTGCAGGTCCGTGCGGCACACCGCGCAGGCGCGCACCTCGAGCAGCACCTGGCCCGGCCCCGCCTCCGGCTCCGGCAGCTCCGCCTCGCGCAGCGGCCGCCCGGGCGCGTCCAGCACCATCGCCCTCATGGGGGCGAACCGTCACACATTCGGCACACCTCGAGTGCCAGGCACCAGCTGTGGAAACCCTAGGACAGGGCGGCGTCCACCGAGTCCTGGACCTCGAAGAGCTCGATCAACCCGGCCACCTCGAGCGCTCGGCGGACGTCCGGGCCGGGGGCGGCGAGGACGAGGCGGGTCGCGAGGCGCTTGCGGGCCTCGATCAGCGTGCCGAGCGCCGTCGAGTCGACGAAGTCGACGGCGCGGAGGTCGACCACGACGCGGTCCGGCTCGGATTCCGCGACCTCCGCGAGTGCGGCGGCGACGTCGGCAGCGTTGTAGAGGTCGATCTCCCCGGCGAGGTGCACGACGACGCCGCCGTTCCGGCGCTCGATGCCCCCGACCGGCCTGCGGCGCAGCCCGTCGGATGCCTCCCTGCTCACCGCCGCCAGCTTAGACAAGCCCGGTTTGACGTGGCAAGGGAGGGTGGGCAATGGTAGGGAGACATGGATCCCGACGAGGTTGCCGCCCGCGCGAGCACGGAGAACTTCCCGGTCGCGTCATTCCTCTTCCCGCGCGCTGTGCGGCCGCACCTGCGTGCCGTGTACGGGTTCGCGCGCCTCGTCGACATCCTCGGCGACGAGGCCGCCGGCGACCGGCTCGCGCTGCTCGATGAGCTCGAAGGCGAGGTCGAAGCCTCGTACACGGGTGCGCCGCAGTGGCCGGTGATGCGGCAGCTGCAGCCGACGATCCGGGAATTCGACCTGCCGCGGGAGCCGTTTCTGCGGTTGATCGAGGCGAACCGGATGGACCAGCGGATCTCCGAGTACGAGACGTGGCACGACCTGAAGTGGTACTGCGTGCACTCGGCCGACCCGGTCGGCCGGCTCGTGCTCGGGGTGCTCCGGCTGGCGGATGACGCCGAGCTCGTCGCCGCGTCCGACGACGTCTGCACGGGCCTCCAGCTCGTCAACTTCCTCCAGGACGTCCCACGCGACCTGGCGCTCGGCCGGATCTACCTGCCCGCCGAGGAGCGCCGGCACTTCGAGGTGACCGTGCTCGACCGTCCGAACGAGCCGCTGCGGGCGCTGCTGCGGTTCGAGGCGGCGCGGGCGCGCGACTTGCTGGGCGCCGGACAGGCGCTGCGCGAGCGGATCGGCGGTCGGGTCGGGCGCGCGGTCGGCCTGTTCGCACGCGGCGGGCTCGCCGCCCTCGACACGCTGGAGGACGCCGGCTGGGAGATCTTCACCCAGCGGCCGCGGCCGTCCCGGCTCCGTCTCGCGCGGGAGGCTCTCAGAGCATGAACGTCGAGCAGGCTTACGCCGAGGTCGAGCGGATTACGCGTGAGCGGGCGCGCAACTTCGCGTTCGGGATCATGGTGCTCCCGAAGCCGAAGCGGCGGGCGATCGCGGCGATCTACGCGTTCGCCCGCGAGGTCGACGACATCGCCGACGGCGACGCTCCTGGGGAGGAGAAGCGCGCGCGGCTCGAGGAGCTCCACCGTCGCCTCGACGAGCCGCCGCGTGACGAGGCGATGTGGGTCGCGCTCGCGGACGCGCGAGGCCGCTTTCCGATCTCGCCGCAGGCGCTCCACGACTTCGTCGACGGCGGCCTGATCGACCTCGACCGCCAGCGCTACGACTCCTTCGATGAGCTCCGCGACTACTGCGCCCACGTCGCGGGAGCGGTGGGGGTCGCCTGCATCGGCGTGTACGGCGCCGATCAGCCGCAGGCGGCAGAGACGCTCGGGATCGCGCTGCAGCTGATCAACGTCATGCGGGACGTGCGGGAGGACTGGCAGCTGGGGCGTGTCTACCTGCCGCAGGACGAGCTCGCCGCCCACGGCGTCAGCGAGGACGACATCGCCGCCGGGCGCGTCACCCCGGCCTGGCAGTCGCTGATGGCCTACCAGGGCGCGCGGGCCCGCGCGTACCTCGACGACGGCCTGACGCTGCTCCGCTCGCTCGACCGGCGCAGCGCGGCCTGCGTCGGCACGTTCGCGGGGCTCTACCGCGCGACGCTGGAGCGGATCGAGGCGAGCGGGTACGACGTGTTCAACGGCAATCCGCGGCTCTCGCTGCCGACGAAGCTCCGGATCGTCGCGGCCAGCTTCCTGTGAGCCATGTCCCTTCCGGACATGTCAGGGGTCTGACCCCAGACATGTCCGACAAGGGCAGAAAACGGTGACAAGAGCGTGATGAATCGCCCACAGCGGGTCGCCGTCGTCGGCGGCGGGCTCGCCGGCCTCGCCGCGGCGCTCGAGGTCGTCGACGCGGGGCACGAGGTCGTCCTCCACGAGGCACGGCCGACGCTCGGCGGGGCCGTGCAGACGCTGCCCGAGCGCGAGGGTGACCCACCGCCGCCGCCCGACAACGGCCAGCACATCGGCCTGGGCTGTTTCACGGCATGGCAGCGCTTCCTCGCCCGGATCGGGAGGGCCGGTGCGCTCCGGCGCGAGCGGCTCCGGCTTCCGGTGATCGACGAGCGCGGCCGCGTGTCGACGATCGCGCCGGGTCTGAGGCTGCTCGGCTACTCCCATCTGCCGCTGGGCTCCCGTGTCCGGATCGCACGTGCCGCGATTCGCCAGAGGGGTCAGACCCCTTCGGCGGTTGCGGACCTGACGTTTGCGGACGTGCTGGCCGCACGGCCGGAGGAGATCGACCGCTTCTGGGACGTCTTCATCCGCCCGGCGCTGAACCTGCCGACGCGGGAGGCGGGTGCGGACTACGGCGTCTTCACCGTGCAGACCGCGTTCTTCGGCGGCCGTGGGTCCTCCGATCTGCTGCTGCCCGTCAAGCCGCTCGGCGAGATGCACGGCGAGGCGGCCGGCCGCGTCCTCGGCGACCGCGTCCGCCTGGAGTCGCGCGTCGAATCGCTCGACGACCTCGACGCGGACGCCGTCATCGTCGCAGTTCCGGCTCCGGAAGCCGCGCGGCTCCTCGAGCGCGATCCGCCGGCGCTGGAGGACTCGCCGATCGTCAGCGTCCACCTGCTCTTCGACCGGCCGCTGCTCCGCCACCGGCTCGCCGCGTTGCTCGGCTCGCCGGCGCACTGGATCTTCGACCGCGGTGCGCTCACCGGACACGACCCGCCGCAGGGCCAGTACCTGACCGTCGTCTCGAGTGGCGTCCCCGAACTGCTCGAGATCCGCGGCAAGACGCTCGTCGAGACGATGGCCGACGCGCTCCGCGAGCGGCTCGGGGACTCGGAGCTCCTCTGGTCGCGCGTCAGCCGCGAGCCACGCGCCACCTTTGCGCCCCGGCCCGGGACGCGTACGCTTCGGTGGCCGATGACCACCCCCAGGCCGAACGTCTACCTCGCGGGCGCGTGGACCGCCTCGGACTGGCCGGCGACGATGGAGGCCGCCGTCCGCAGCGGGACCGCCGCGGCGGCGGCGGCGGCGGTGCTGCGGTGACCGCCGTCCAGGAGCTGACCCGCCTCGACGAGGCCGTCGACGCCGCGACCGCACGGCTGCTCGAGCTTCAGCATCCCGGCGGCTGGTGGGTCGGCGAGCTCGAGTCCAACGCGACGATGATCACGGAGCACCTCTTCTGGCTTCACGTCCTCGGCCTGCGCGACGCGGAGACCGACCGGCGCCTGGCGAACGACATCCTCGCGCGCCGGCGCGACGACGGGACGTGGTCGAACTGGTGGGAGGGGCCGGCCGACCTCTCGACGACGATCGAGTCGTACGTCGCCCTGAAGATGGCCGGCGTCGACGCGGGCGAGAAGACGCTCGCGTACATCAAGCGCGCGGGCGGGATCCCTCGGAGCCGCGTGTTCACGAAATGCTTCATGGCGCTCCTCGGCCACTGGCCGTGGCAGCGGATCGTCCCGATCCCGCCGGAGATGATCCTGCTCCCGCCGAGCGCGCCGTTCTCGATCTACAACTTCGCCTGCTGGGCGCGCCAGACCGTCGTCCCGCTCTCGGTCGTGTGGGCGCTCCGCCCCGTCCGCCCGGTCGACCTCGACCTGCGCGACATCGGCGCGCGGCCCGGCGAGTCGAGACCGCCGGCCCGCCCGTCGCCGGTCCGTCGCCGCGCGATCCAGGCCGCTGAGCGCTGGGTGAAGGAGCGCCAGGAGACGGACGGCTCGTGGGGCGGGATCCAGCCGCCTTGGGTCTGGTCGATCGTCATGCTCGCCGCGCTCGGCCGGGGCTTCGAGGACGAGACGCTCCGCCGCGCAGTCGAGGGGTGGGGCAACTTCATGGTCGAGGACGGCGACCGCCTCCGCCCCGAGGCGTGCCAGTCGCCGGTCTGGGACACCGGCCTCGCGGTGCTCGCGCTGCGCAACGCCGGCGTCCCGGCCGACCACCCGCAGCTCCGCAAGGCCGGCGACTGGCTGCTCGACGAGGAGGTGACCCTCAAGGGCGACTGGGCGATCCGCCGCCCGAACCTCGCCCCCGGCGGCTGGGCGTTCGAGTTCGAGAACGACCTCTACCCGGACGTCGACGACACGGCCGTCGTCGCGCTCGCGCTCCGCGAGCTCGGCCTGGGCGACGATGCCGTCACGCGCGGGCTCGACTGGCTCGAGGGCATGCAGTCGGCGAACGGCGGCTGGGGCGCGTTCGACGTCGACAACTCGAGCTACTGGCTCTACAAGCTGCCGTTCTGCGACTTCGGCTACGTGATCGACCCGCCGAGCGAGGACGTTTCCGCGCACGCGCTGGAGGCGCTCGCCCTCGAGCCGCGGTACTCGAACTCGATCGCCCGAGGGCTCGAGTACCTGGTTCGCGAGCAGCAGTGGGACGGCTCCTGGTGGGGCCGCTGGGGTGTCAACCACGTCTACGGCACCGGCGCCGTCCTTCCCGCGCTCGAGGCCTGCGGCTTCGAGCCCGACCACCCGACGATCCGCAGGGCCGTCGCCTGGCTCGACTCCGTCCAGCAGGAGAACGGCGGCTTCGGCGAGGACATCCGCTCTTACCACGAGGTCGTGATGCGAGGCCACGGGACGCCCACTGCTTCACAAACTGCGTGGGCGTTACTAGGCTACGTCGCGTCCGGCGACGCGAAAGGAGACTCGGCCCGGACCTCCGCCGAGTACCTTTGTGCAGAGCAAGAGGCGAACGGCGACTGGACGGAGGCGCACTACACGGGCACGGGCTTCCCAACAGACTTCATGATCCGCTACCACCTCTACCGGCTCCACTTCCCGCTCATGGCCCTCGGCCGCCTACGAGAAAGGTTGAACTCGTGAAGTTTCCGCTGCGCTCGACCGTCCAGATCGGCCGCTACGTCGCCGCCCAGAAGCGCAAGGGCGAGCTCTACCCGCTCGTGCTCATGCTCGAGCCGACGCTCGCCTGCAACCTCGCCTGCATCGGCTGCGGGAAGATCCGCGAGTACGAGTCGAACAAGGCGCGCCTGTCGGTCGACGAGTGCATCGACGCGGGCGTCCAGTGCCCGGCGCCCGTCGTCTCGATCTGCGGCGGCGAGCCGCTGATCTACAAGGGGATCGAGGACGTCGTCGCCGGGATGCTCGAGCTGCGGAAGAACATCGACCTCTGCACGAACGCGCTCAAGCTGACCGAATACCTCGACGTCTTCAAGCCCGACCCGCGGCTGACCTTCGTCGTCCACCTGGACGGCATGCGCGAGATCCACGACTACGTCTGCGACTACCCCGGCCTCTGGGACGTCGCCGTCGACGCGATCAGGGAGGCGCGCAAGGCGGGCTTCCGCGTGACGACGAACACGACGATCTTCAAGGAGAGCTCGGTGGAGGACGTGGTCGAGATGATGGGCTTCCTGACGTGCGACGTCGGGATCGACGGGATGCTGATCGCGCCCGGGTACCAGTACTCGCAGATCGATCCGGCGCTGACGATGACGCGCGACGAGCACGAGGCGAAGTTCCGCGAGATCCGCGCGGCCGTCCGCGAGCACGGCTACCGGTGGCTGGCGAGCCCGATCTACCAGGACTTCCTCACCGGCGACCGGAAGCTCCCGTGCGCGCCGTGGGGCTCGATCACCCGCAACCCTTACGGCTGGAAGGGGCCGTGCTACCTGCTGACCGACGGCATCTTCCCGACGTACGAGGCGCTGCTCGAGAACATCGAGTGGGAGGCGTACGGCCCCGGCAACGACCCCCGGTGCGAGCACTGCGGGATCCATTCCGGGTTCGAGCCCTCGGCCGCGTACGAGGCGACGTCGAGCGTGAAGGAAACCGTCCGGAGCATGGCTTGGACGCTGACCGGGTAGCAGCCTGCGCAACTGCGGCGGAGGCGCGGGCGGCGCGGCGGGCGGGCTTTCGCACTGCGGTCGTCGGCATCGGCGCCTCGCGCGGCGTCCCGGCGGGACGGATCGTCTCGTTCGGCGTCGCCGGCGGCCTCGACGGCGTCGAGGTCGGGACGGTGATCGACGCGACGCGCGTCGTCGCGGAGGATGGCACGGTGCTCTGGGAGGGCGAGGGGCTCGGGCTCGCGAACGCACACCGGGGGACGATCCTCGCGCTCGACCGGAT
>JBKPRD010000148.1:0-6973 GCA_046734415.1 Actinomycetota bacterium
CGTCGCGGTCGAGGATCGCGACGTCGGCTCCCGCCTCCGCGTAGACCTCGCTGATCCCGCGGCCGATGCCCTGCGCGCCGCCCGTGACGATCGCGACCTTTCCCGCCAGCCGGCTCACCTCGCCAAGCGTATAGTCGTGCGTCCCGAGCAGCGGCGCCGGACAGCCCTCTGCACGCGTGGATCCAGTAGACGGCTGCGCTGCCCCGGTAGTGCGGTCGCCGTTGAGTCCCGTGTTGTGAGAACGAGGCAGCGCAGCCTCTGCGGCAGGCTAGATGCGACCCGTTGTTTCCTTCTTCGGGGACGTCGCGGATTCGGCCGTGGTTTCTACTGACGTGGCTGCCGACGAGCGCTCGAGGCGACAAGCGCTCAGCTGGCGAGTCTCTCGTCACCACGCAGGTAGCATCGCGAAGCCATGACCGAGGGGGCTACTTGACCGTCGCCGTCGATGCGATTCGCTCCGTAGAGCTCCCTACGAGGATGGTGCACGGGCCCGGCGCGATCTCTCGCCTCGGTGAGCTGATCGTCGACCTCGGCATCCGCCGTCCCATGCTCGTGACCGACAGCGGTGTCGTCGACGCGGGGCTCGCCGACGAGGCTGTCCGCCGGCTCGAAGACGCAGTCGTTTTCGACGGCGTGCGACCGAACCCTGACGTCGCGCTGGTCGATGCTGCCGCCGACGTCTACCGCGAGCACGGCTGCGACGGCCTGGTCGCACTTGGTGGCGGGTCGTCACTCGACACCGCGAAGGGCGTGGGCGTCGTAATCGCGCACGGCGGCTCGATCCTCGACTACGAGTACGGCGGCACGCCGATCATTAGGCGCATCCCGCCGCTGATCGCCGTGCCGACCACGTCAGGTACCGGCAGCGAGGTCACGCTCTGGGCGGTGATCACCGACCTCGAACGAAAGATCAAGTTCAACGTGGGCGGGACGGCCCTGATCGGCGCCCACATAGCGGTGATCGACCCGGAGCTGACACTCGCCCTCCCCCCGGCCATCACTGCCGCGACAGGCATGGACGCTCTCTCACACGGGATCGAGTGCTTCACATGCGACTACCACCAGCCGTTCAACGACGCCGTCGCACTGCTCGCGATCGAGCTCGCCGGGCGCTGGCTGCGCGCGGCGTACAAGGACGGCTCGAACCTCGAGGCCCGAACGCACATGGCGCACGCAGCCACCCTCGGCGGCATGGCGTACGGAACCGAGAGCGCCGGCGCCGCGCACGCGATGAGCCAGTCGGCCGGCGGCGTGCACGACTGTCCTCACGGCGCGCTGACCGCTCGCGTGCTCGGCCCCGTGCTCGAGTACAACGCGCCGGCGTTACCCGAGCGCCACGCCAGGATCGCCGAGGCGCTCGGCGTCGACACCACCGGGCTCGACCCGCTCGAGGCGGCGCTGGCAGGCGTCGAGGAGCTCTACCGCCTGACCGAGGACGTCGACATTCCGACGATGACCGAGTTGGGCTTCGCCGAGGAGGAGATCCCGATGCTTGCGCGGATCGCGTTCGAGGACCCGCAGACGATCGGCAACGCACGCGAGGTCGACGTCGCCGGGTACGAGGAGATCTACCGAAACGCGTTCTCGAGCGGGAAGCGATGAGCACGACGACGACCCGCGACTACTCGTTCGTCGTCGGCGGCGCCTGGGCCGAATCCGAGTCGGGCGCCCAGATGGAGGCCTGGAGCCCGGCTAGCGGCGAGTCGCTCGGTACCGTCCCGGAAGGGACGCGGGCCGATGCGCAACGTGCGATCGCCGGAGCGAACGCCGCCTGGCCCGACTGGGCCGCGCGCTCGGCCTTCGAGCGGGCGGCCGCGATGGAGCGCGTCGCCGACCTGATCGCCGAGCGCCGCGACGACCTGGCCCGCGCGCTCACGCTCGACCAGGGCAAGCCACTGCACACCGAGTCGCACGGTGAAGTCGAGGAGCTGATCGAGTATTGGCGGATGGCCGCGGCCGACGCGAAGCGGCTCGAAGGCTCGATGCCGCCGTCCGTCGACGCGGGCAAGCGGATCCTCGCCTACCGCGTGCCGCGCGGCGTCGTCGGCGTGATCACGCCCTGGAACTGGCCGTACACGATGCCGTCGGAGCTGATCGCCCCGGCGCTGGCGTCCGGCAACGCCGTGGTCTGGGCGCCGGCGGCGTCGACTTCCGTCTGCTCGGTGAAGCTCGCGGAGTGCATCGTCGACGCGGAGCTCCCGGCCGGCGTCTTCTCGATGCTCACCGGGCACGGCGCGGTCGTCGGTGACGAGATCGCCGGCAGCGAGGGAACGCACGCGATCGGCTTCATCGGCTCGGTCGAGACCGGCCACAAGGTCGCTCAGCGCGCGGCCGGCAAGCCTGTGCTGCTCGAGCTCGGCGGCAACGGACCGATGGTCGTCCTCGACGACGCCGACGTGGAGCGGGCGGCCGAGGCGAGTCTCGTCGCCTCGTTCTTGTGCGCAGGCCAGTCCTGCACCGCCGGCGAGCGCTTCCTGGTTCATGAGGCCGTCCACGACGAGTTCCGCGAGAAGCTCGTGGCGGCGACGGAGCGCGAGATCCGGCTGGGCGACCCGCTCGACCCCGAGACGACGATGGGGCCGCTCAACAACGAGCCGACCGCGCGGAAGATGGACGAGCACGTTGCCGCCGCGGTCGAGCGCGGTGCGACGGTAGTCGCCGGCGGGTCACGCGCGACGGGGTTCGCAACCGACCTCTACTGGCAGGCGACCATCCTCGACGAGGTCACGGACGAGATGGAGGTCGCCCGCGAGGAAACCTTCGGGCCGGTGATCCCGATCTCGACGATCTCGAGCGACGAGGAGGCTCTGCAGGTCGTCAACTCGTCCCAGTACGGCCTCCTGACCGCCGTCTGGACGCGGGACCTCGCGCGCGGCCTGCGCTTCGCCGAGGCGGCGCATGCCGGTTGGGTGAACGTCAACGAGTCGACCAACTACTGGGAAAGTCACCTGCCGTTCGGCGGCCGCTCCGGCAAGAAGTCGGGTGTCGGCCGCGTCGGCGGCTCGCACTCGATGCGCGACACCTTCACCGAGGCGAAGACGGTCGTCGTCACGCTCGACTGAGTCCGGCTAGTCGCCGAGCTCGGCGCGCCGCCGCGTGACGTACTCGGCGAGCTCCTCGCGGATCGCGTCGTCGAGCGGCGGCTGCTCGTAGCTCTCGAGCGTCTCGCGCCAGATCTCGCCGGCCCGCTCGGCCGCGTCGCGGCTGCCCATCTTCTTCCAGCGCTCGAAGTTCTCGGTGGAGGAGAGCAGCGGCCGGTAGAAGCAATCGCGGAAGCGCTCGAGCGTGTGAGTCGCGCCGAGGAAGTGGCCGCCGTGGCCGACCTCCTCGTGCGCCGAGAACGCAATCGTCTCGTCGGTCACCTCGAGTTGCTGGAACTCGGCCTGGAGCATGCGCAGCACCTCTATGTCGACGATGAACTTCTCGTAGCACGACACCAGCCCGGATTCCAGCCAGCCGGCAGAGTGCATGACGAAGTTGGCCCCCGCGAGGAAGGTCGGCAGCATCGTCATCACCGCCTCGTAAGCGGCCTGGGCATCCACGGTCTGGCTCGCGGTCAGCCCACCCCCGCTACGCCACGGCAGGCCGAAGTGTCGCCCGATCTGGCCGGTGCAGAGGAGGCCGATCGCCGACTCGGGCGTGCCGAAGCTCGGCGAGCCGGACTGCATGTCCGTGTTGGACAGGAACGACCCGAAAACGACCGGGCAACCGGGCCTGACGAGTTGCGACAGTGCGATCCCGGCGAGCGCCTCCGCCATCTGCTGGGCGAGCGCCGCCGGTACGGCCACCGGCGACATCGCCCCCATCAGGATGAATGGCGTGATCACCACCGCCTGGTTCGCGCGGTTGTACTCGAGCATGGCGCTCAGCATCCGATCGTCGTAGCGAAGCGGCGAGTTGACGTTGATCAGCGAGATCACCGCAGGGGCCTGTTCGATCGACTCGCGGCCGCCGAAGAGGATCTCGGTCATCCGAATCGTGTCCGCGGCGTTCGGGCCCGAGGTGACCGAGCCCATGTACGGCTTGTCCGAGAGCGTCTGGAGCGCGAAGACCATATCCAGGTGGCGGGAGTCGAGCGGCCGGTCGTTCGGCTCGCAGATCGTGCCGCCGGGTGAGTCGAGCTGCGGGAAGGCCTGCGAGAGCCGGACGAGGTTCTCGAAGTCGGCCATGGTCGCATCACGGCGCTCGTCGCCCTTGCGGATGAAGGGGCAGCCGTAGACGGCCGAGAAGACCATGTGGTCGCCGCCGATGTGGACGGTGTGGTCGGGGTTGCGAGCCTGCAGGTCGAACTCACGCGGCGCCTTCGCCACCTGCTCGAGCACGAACTCCGGGTCGAGCTTGACCACCGAGTCCTCGACCTTCTGGCCCGCCTTGCGAAACTCCTCGACCGCCTCTGGGAGGATGAACTCGATCCCGAGCTCGGTGACGATCCGCCGCCAGCCGCGCTCGAGCGCATCCATCGCCTCCTCCGAGAGGATCTCGTAGCGGGGCAGCGAGTTGACGATCACGCGACCAGCTCCTCCAGCTGCCGCTCGAGGCCCGCGTCGCCGACCAGGTGCACGTCGAGCGGGAGACCGAGGCGCGAGGCGGCGCGCTCGGCGGCCGCGCTGAGCGCCGGCGTCGGCCGCTGCGCGAGCCAGACGACGCGCGTGTAGTGCCGGAAGTAGTCGTCACGCAGCTCGGGGTACCGGTCGAGACCGAGACCGCGCCAAACGACCCGATCGAAGCTGCGGACGAGAAAGTCGGTCAGGAAGTACGTCCCCGGTTCATCGGCGACCGCGTCGCGCACCTCGTCGAGGGCGAAGACGTCGTAGCAGGCGTCGCCCTGCAGCCTGGTGAGGCCAAGCCCGTCGAGCGCACCCCCGGTCCCGCAGTCGGCATAGGCGAGCACCATCCGGTCGTGACGTGAGCGCACCTCCTCGACCGCGGGAGCGATCCGCTCAGGTCGGTTATGCAGCTCCGGCGGCAGGGGCACGACCTCGACGTCCCAGCCGCGCCGCGCGGCGATCGCGCGAACGTGCAGGGCCAGGGCTCCGCAAGCGACGATGGTCGTCCTCATGCCGGGAAGGCGAGCTGGTCGACGAACAGGTCGTTGAAGTCGGCTCGGCCGGAGAGCTCCACGTACTCGACTTCGTCCACGATCGCGCTCGCAGCCGCCCGTTCCTGCACCGAGAGCGCGGCGATCTTCGCGCCCTCGCCGGCCATGTTCCCGGCGGAGACGATCCTGGTCACGGGCAGCGCCGGGACGAGGCCGATGCGGACCGCACTCGCCGGCGACAGGTACGAGCCGAAGCTCCCGGCGAGCAGCACCTGGGCGATGCCGGCGACGTCGACGCCCAGCTCGCGCATGAGGATGTTCCACCCGGTCGCGATCGAGGCTTTCGCGAACTGCAGCTCGCGGACGTCCCGCTGTGAGAGGTAGACGCCGGCCGCCAGGTGGAAGACGCGCTCCTCGCCGACCTTCCCCAGGCGGTCGGCGAGGAGACGCGGTTCGGCGGCGAACCGGCCCGAGGGGTCGATCACCCCGGCGGCGACGAGCTCGGCGACGGCGTCGACGAGCCCCGAGCCGCAGATCCCGACGGGGACGACGTCGCCGATCACCTGCAGGACGAGCTCGTCTGCCTCGATCTTCACGCCCTCGATCGCACCCTCGGCGGCGCGCATGCCGCACCGGATCTGGGCCGCTTCGAACGCCGGCCCGGCCGGAGCGGCGGTCGCGAGTACTCGGTCGCGCGAGCCGAGCACGATCTCGCTGTTCGTGCCGACGTCGACGAACAGGCGGAGTCGGCGATCGAGGGTGACGCCGGTCGCGAGCAGCCCGGCGACGATGTCGCCGCCGACGTAGGCGCCGAGCGCCGGGAAGGTGACCGCGGGGGCCCGCGGGTGGACGCGCACGCCGAAGTCGGCAGCCCGCGCAGCGGGCAGCGTTCGCGCCGCGACGATGAACGGGGCGGTCGAGAGCGGCTCCGGGTCGATGCCGAGGGCGATCTGCACCATGGTCACGTTGCCGGTGACCACGATCTCGTAGACCTCCTCACGCGGGACGTCGGCCTGATCGCACACCTCGCCGGTGAGCTGGTCAAGCGTCTCGTGTGCCCGTTCGCGCAGCGTTCCGAGCGCTTCCGGGTCGAGCATCGTCGCCGAGATGCGAGAGATCACGTCCGCGCCGAAAGGCTGCTGCCGGTTGAGCATCGTCCGCACGGCCAGCGGCTGGCCGGTCTCCAGATCGAGCAGGTTTGCTACGACGGTCGTGGTGCCCAGGTCGAAGGCGAGCGCATAACGCCTGCCGGTCGTGTCGCCCGGCTCGACGTCGATCACCTCCTCGTCGCACACGACCGCGGTGACGTGGAAGTCGGAGGAACGGAGAGTGCGGCCGAGCGTTCTGGCGAGCTCGAGCGAGACCGTCGGCTCGAGATCGTCCATCGCCGCGAGAACGCGCTCGACGTCCGAGGCCTGGTCATCCAGGGACGGCACCTCGAGTTCGAGGTAGCGTTTCTGGACTGCCGGCCGCAGGATCACGTGGCGCCCGACGCCCGCGAGTGCGGCCTTCGGGCGGGTCTGGAGCGGCGGGACGTGGACGACGAGGTCCTCGCGCGCCTCCGAACGGCAGGCGAGGCGCCAGCCGTCCCTCAGTTCGTCGGGCCCGAACGCGCGCGGATCGACCGAATCGACCGGCGCCGACCCGGCAACGACGCGCACCTTGCACTTCTTGCACGTTCCGTGGCCGCCGCAGGTGGAATCGATCGCGATCCCGTTCCAGCTGGCCGCGTCGAACAGGGTCGTCCCGGCCGGCACACGCGTCTCGGTTCCGTCGGTTGCGTCGCCCTCGACGAAGCGCAGGCGGACGCGGCTCAGCTCGGTGCGGTCGGATTCCACCGATACCGCCGCCGTGCTCACGGGGCAGCCGCCGCCTGCTGGTCGCGGTACCGCTTGATCCATCGGGCCACCCACTCGTCACGACCGAGCAGTAGGT
>JBKPRD010000149.1:0-12531 GCA_046734415.1 Actinomycetota bacterium
AGTCCGTCGGAGAGCGGAAGCACCCGTCTAGTCTCTCACCTGAATCGCCGTCGAGGGCGAGGGGCTCGCCCTCCGCGGCGGTGAGCAACCCGTCAATGCGGTGGTGAATGCGGCGCGCGCGATGAGAAAGGAGCGGCTTGACTATGGAGCACTCGGCCCTTCTCCAACGCTTAGGACACGTCTCCCTGGAGCCGAACCCCGCGCTCCTCGAGCACGCCCAGCGGCGAGCCGAGAGCGTCCAAAACCGGATCGCAGACCGGATCACGGCCTTCTCGGGATCGATGTGGTTCGTCTACATCCACATCATTTGGTTCAGCTGTTGGATCGGGTTCGGGGTCGAGAAGTACCCGTACGGCCTGCTGACGATGATCGTCTCGCTCGAGGCGATCTTCCTCTCAACCTTCGTAATGATCAGCCAGAACAGAGCAGACGCCAAGCGCCAGGTGATCGCCGACCAGCAGTGGCAGACGGTCAAGGAAGAGGACAAGCAGAACCAGGAGCTGCTCGACCTCTCCAACCAGATCCTCGAGCTGACGAAGGCGATCCACTCCTTCACGAGCCCGCGATGAAACGACACTGAAAGGGCGGCTCGTTAGAAAGAAACACCCCTCGTTGGCCGACCACCCAGAGACGCGAGGTTACCCTTGCTCGCCTTCTGCCGGTTCCCGGATTGGGTCGGCGGTGGCGCGAAGAAACGATGCGTCGAACGTCGCGGCGCCCTCGAGCCGCATGTGACCTGCGAACGGACGCTATTGGCGGGCGCCGACGAGCCCGAACGCCGCGTCGAGCGCGCGCGGCTGAGGCGGCAGCAAGCGGTCGCGATCATCTGCGGAGGATGAAGCCCTGGCGCGGGCTTCACGGTGAGGGCCTGGCCTCGTTCGTCATCAGATTCCGGGGCCTCGCGCAACGTCAGAGGTATGCCGGCGACTGGCCTCATTCTGTCCGATCCGCGAGGGTCGAGTTGGTGCCGAGCATGACCGGCCGCGAGCCCATCATTGAGTGTCCGGCTTGGATCGCGCGGGCGAGACGGTGTCTCTCACCGACGCTGCGCGGGTCGAGGCGGAGACCGAGCTCGCGGGCGAGCGCGAGCGCGTGCTCGTACTCCTCGCGATGGATGCCGCGGTCGATCTCCTCGTATTGGCCGTTCTGGCCGACCTTGCCCGAGACGTAGTACTGAGCCATGAGGTTCACATATGTGCCTGTGCCGAGCTCGTCGGCGACGAAGCGCAGGATTGCCTCGGTCTCCTCGAGCAACCCGGGCATGATCAGGTGCCTGAGGATGAGACCACGACGCGCCATCCCGTGCTCGTCCACGACGAGATCTCCCACTTGGCGATTCATCTCGACTATCGTCTCGCGCGCGACGTCCGGGTAGTCGGCGCGCTTCAGATAGCGTCGAGCCGAGTCCCCCGTCCAAAGCTTGAAGTCGGGCATGTAGACGTCGACGATCCCCTCCATCAAGCGGAGGCTGTCGAGCGAGTCGTACGCGCTCGTGTTGTAGACGATCGGCAACTCGAGGCCGCGCGCAAAGGCGGGCGGTAGCGCTTCGAGAATCTGCGGGACGACATGCTCAGGCGTGACCCAGTTGATGTTGTGACAGCCCATCGCCTGCAGCTCGATCATCATCTCGGCGAGCCGTTCGGAAGTTACGACCTCGCCCCGCACGTCCCACGAGATCTCGTGGTTCTGACAGAAGACGCAGCGAAGGTTGCACCCCGAGAAGAAAATCGTCCCCGAGCCGCGCCGGCCGCGGAGGCAGTCCTCCTCGCCGAAGTGCGGGAAGTAGGAGGCAACGACCGCCTGCCTTCCGATCGCGCACAGACCCGCAGCGTCGGCTCGACGGTCGACCCTGCAGCCGCGCGGGCAAACAACGCAGCGCTCGCCGAGCAGCTCATGTGCCTCGACCGCCCGGCGCTCGAGCTCGACCAGCGGGAGCGAGACCGTCAGCACGTGAGGCGCCCGAACCCATAGCCCGTGATCTCGGGCATCGTCCCGATCGTAGCGCCAGGGCAGACTCAAACCGGAACTACGATTGTCGAGAGCCTTGACTCAGCCGACGGATCTCGTCGCCGCCGCACGCGCTCACGGCGTGCGTGAGCCGTCGCTGCTCGAAGCCATCGCCGCCGTTCCGCGGGCTCACTTCGTTCCACCGGGTCTTGCCGAGCGTGCCTACGAGGACGAGCCTCTGCCGATCCCGCACGGCCAGGTGACGACGCAGCCTTCCCTCGTGGCGCAGATGGTGGAGGCCCTCGACCTTTCGCCCTCGGGGCGCGTGCTCGAGATCGGCACCGGCTTCGGCTGGCAGACCGCACTGCTTGCCCGACTCGCCGCCCAGGTCTGGAGCGTCGAGCGCTGGCAAGACATCGCGAACGCGGCTCGCTCCCACCTCGGCCGCCAGGGCACCGAGAACGCGACTGTCGTCGTCGGAGACGGAAGCGGTGGGCTCCCCAGGCATTCGCCGTACGACGCCATCCTCGTTGCGGCCGCGTTTCCCCGCGTGCCGGCTCCGCTCGTCGAACAGCTCGCCAACGGCGGTCGGCTCGTCCAGCCGATCGGCCTCGGTGGCGCTGAGGAGGTCGTGCTGTTCGAGAGGTGCGGCGGCGTTCTCGAGCGGATGCGCCGAGTAACCGAAGCGCGCTTCGTTCCGCTCTTCGGCGAGCACGGCTTCGGGCGTTGAAACTCGCTTTCGCGGGAGACACCATGCTCGGCCGAGGCGTCGCCGAGCGGCTCGCTCGCGATCCGCAACACATGCTCCTCGCACCGGAGCTCGTCGAGATCATCCGCGAGGCGGATCTCTTCGTGCTCAACCTCGAATGCTGCATCTCGGCGCGCGGCGAACCCATGCCCGGCCGTGTGTTCCACTTCCGTGCGCCACCGCGGGCGGCCGAGGCGCTGGCCAGCCTCGGCGTTCACTGCGTCACCCTCGCCAACAACCACGCACTCGACTTCGGCCCCGATGCGCTGCTCGACACGCTTGCGCACCTCGATGCGGCCGGGGTCCGGGCCGTCGGCGCAGGCACTGACCGCGAACGCGCCCGAGCGCCAGCCGTGCTCGACACCGGTGGCTTCCGGCTTGCCGTGGTCCCGTTTTCCGATCACCCCGCCGAGTACGCCGCCGACGCGACTCGAACTGGAATCGCTTACGCCGACCTCGGACGTCCTCTCCCGGGGTGGCTCACGGAGTTTCCCGATGCGGATGCGGTGCTCGTCACGCCGCACTGGGGCCCGAACATGACGCGTGAGCCTCCGGACCATGTCCGTCAAGCCGCGCAGGCCCTCGTCGACGCAGGCGCGACGATCGTCGCCGGACACTCAGCTCATGTCTTCCACGGCGTGGCGCCCCGCATCCTGTACGACCTCGGCGACTTCGTCGACGACTATCGCGTCGACCGCGTACTGCGGAACGATCTCGGTCTGCTCTTCTTGGTGGATCTCGCCGGCGATCGCCTGGAAGCGATCCCGCTGAAGCTCGAGTTCGCTCACACGCGCCTCGCGACAGGCGACGACGCTGCATGGATTACACGGCGCTTCACCGCGGTCTGCGCCATGTTCGGAACCGAGGTCGCCGAGGAAAACGACCGCCTCGTAGCGCGCTGGCGGTAGCGGATCGGCGCGCATTGGTATCTCGCTACGCCCGCCCTCGCGCGTAGCACACATTGCTCGTGAGCAAGCCGATTGCCGAATGTCGTCTCACGTGTAGGAGGTGCCGGGGGCCACCCACCCAAGTCCGTTCAGTCGCGTCGACCTGAGCCGGGCGCGTCCTTTTAGCATCCGCGAGGTGGCCCGCCCGCCTGCGGGCCACCTCGCATAGCAGCAGCCTCAGTGCATCAGGTAGAGCAAGACATAGCCGTTCGCTCCGGAGCCACTGGTCGGCTCGCCGCTCCCATCGCCTGAGCCGAAGAAGCCACGCTGTCCGCCACCAGCCCCGTACGGATCGCCGTCGACGCCATCAGCCGCCTCGATGCCGACGGCGGGCGCCTCGACCGACCACGATCCCCCGCCGCCGCCTGTGTCGCGGTTGCAGGTGCCGCCCTGGCCACCTTCACCCGTCGCGAGCACCTTCCCGTTGAGGGCCAGCGAGGACGGCTTGCCGTCAGAGCCACCGAAATAGGCGGTGCCGTGGTCGCCGCCCCGGCCGACCGTCACGGTCAGGGTGTCACCCCCTAACGCAGGTGTGAAGGCGCGGACGAGGCCGCCCTGGCCCCCGCTGAAGCAATTCGCGTAGTACTCGCCGCCGCCGCCGGCGCCGCGGATCTCGGCGACGACGCCCGTGACGAGTTCAGGCACCGCCAGGATCGTCGAGCCGGGTGTCCCGAAGAACGAGTTGTTCTGGACGACCTGCATCAGCGTTAAGCCGCCGAGCTTCCCGGCGTCCGCCGCGTGGATGACCGTCGGGTTCGGATAGGCGCCGGCCAGATCTCCACCCGCGGCCTCTCCCCCGTTGACAAACGCAGTATCGGCGCCGCTCTTCGAGTACCACTCGAGTCCCGCAGAGCCGCCGGGGCACGAGGAGCCCCGCTGTCCGTTCAAGTGGAAGACATTGCCGGTGACGCACGCGGAAATGACATCGCCGCTATCGGCAACCTTGGCATACGCGATACCGCCGCCAAGCACTCCCGCAAAAAGACACGCGAGCGCGATCACCGATCGCCGGCGTGAAAGAACCCGCTTCATACCGGCACCCCCCTCTTGGCGCTTGACCCAGCCACCGGGAGTATGACGCGGACGATTCCCGCGATCTACCTCGGAACGAAGCCACGCTATGCGACCACCCAGCGGTGGCCGGTCGAAAGCCTCCAGGGCGGCGATCCGAACGCCGGATAGCTGAAAAGGAAGGAGGAGGTAGTGGCCACCCACCCCGTGCGCGTTTCGGACGCTCGAGCTGAGGTGGGGGCGGTCGGCGCGCATTCGCGATTGCGCACCCTCCTTCGCGCGTAGCGATCGCCGTCGTCTACCAGACGGTCAAGCGCCATGGGTCAGACGCCCGTCACTCCCCTAGCCCAACGGGAGGGGTTAGCCCATTCGCGACCGCCAAACCCCAATCTCGACCTCAACTTGCCGCATTCACTTGCCGCACGGCCTCAGGATCAAGACGACGGGTTCAGAAACGGCTTGGTTGACAGAGCCGACGCCCGGACTCGAACCGGGGACCCCTTCATTACGAGTGAAGTGCTCTACCAGCTGAGCTACGTCGGCGGGGTCTGGCGAAGCCGGTGGCCAGTATAGCCCGGGGTTTTCGGGAGGTTTTCCGGCGGGACCGGCAAACATGAGCGAGACCATGAATCGTCTGGTCGCCGCCGGCGCCCTCACCGCGTTCTTCGTCGCCCTGCTCGTGATCGTGCTGACGAGCAACGGCGGCGGCAAGTCGAGCGAGCCGACCACGACCGTCCGGACGACGAAGCGAACGACGACCCGCGCGAGGACGACTCCGGCGACGCCGTCGAGCCCGCGGATCAGGCTCGCCGCGGTCGGCGCCTACGACCCGGAGGGCGACCGGCACGAAAACGACGACCTCGCCCCGCTTGCGATCGACGGCGACGCGACCACCTTCTGGAAGACCGAGCACTACCACAGCTTCGGCAAGACCGGCGTCGGCCTGGTCCTCGACGCCCGCCGAGCGCGGCCGATCTCGCGCGTGGTCGTTTCCACCGATACTGCGGGCGCAGCCGCGGAAATCGAGGTCGGGAACAACCCCAACGGGCCGTTCCGCCTCGTCACGGCAGCACAGCCGCTGACCGGAACGACGACGTTCAAGCTGGCGAAGGGAACGCGTGGACGCTACGTCGTCGTCTGGATCACATCGCTGCCGGGCGGAACCGGCGAGGCGCACGTGAACGAGGTGCGGGCGTTCGGGCCGGCCCGCTAGGTCTCTGACGGCGCCGCGGCCGCGATCCCGGCCAGCTCGCGCCGCAGCCGGACGAAGAGGGCCTCGAGCGCGAGCGGCGGCGAGACGTTGTACTCCTCGAAGGCCCGCCACGCCTCGCGCACCGCCTCGGCCGCCCGCTCGGCGCCGATCCGGTCGACGCTCGCGTCCTCGGTCAGCTCGGCGAGCCGGTCGAAGTGGATCACCGCCCGGTCGGCCTCGACGCCGACGACGACGAGGTCGCGGTACCAGGCAGCGAGCTCCTCGAGCGCGAGCAGGATCTCCTCGCGCTCGGCCCCGCGGTCGGCGCGCCTCACGTACTGCTCCGCCTCGCGCTCCGGAAGCTCCCGGCCGGCGATCGCCTCCTCGGCCGCCGCGCGCGCCTCGGCGGCCCGCTCGGCTGCAAGCGCGAGCACGCCCTGCGCCGCCGCCGCCGGATCGAACGACGGGTCCGTGTACACCGCCCGCGCGATCTCGAGCAGGTCACCGCGCCGCCGGGCCGCCTCCGGGTCGAGGAGCCGCTCGACTCGGTCGAGCCGGCCGGCCGCCACGCGGGCGATCGCGGTTGCCTCGTCCCGCGCCAGCCCCGGCGCGCGACGGTCGATCTCCGCGCGGATCGCCCGTTCGGACAGCCGGCGGAAGGGGACGAGCTGGCAGCGGGAGCGGATCGTCTCGGGCAGCGGCCCGAGCTCGTCCGCGACCAGGACGACGACCGCGTAGGGCGGAGGCTCCTCGAGGTCCTTGAGCAGGGCGTCCGCCGCCTCCGCGTTCAGGAGGTGCGCGCCGAAGACGAGGTAGACACGCCGCCCGGTCTCGAACGGCCGCATGTGCAGGTCGCGACGAAGCTCGCGCACCTCGTCGATCCGGATCTGGTCGCCCAGTGGCTCGAGGACGTAGAGGTCGGGGTGGGCGCGTCGCTCGACTCGCTCGGGGTCGCCGAGGAGCTCGCCCGCGAAGGCGACTGCGGCGATCCGCTTGCCGACTCCTGCAGGGCCGTGGAAGAGGTAGGCGTGCGCCGGCTCGTCGGGCAGGGCAGCGTCGAGAAGGCGCTTCGCCTCCTCCTGCTCGATCAGGGCCTCGAAGCTCACACGCCCAGCCGCCTGCGCACCTCGGCGGCTATTGTCTCCGCAGGCAACAGCCCGTCGAGCAGCTCCACCCGCTCCGGGAACCGCTCTGCGAGCTGCTCGTAGGCGCGGCCCACGTCGGCCTGGAACCCGTCGCCCTCCTGCTCGATCCGGTCCGGCTTCCCCTCCCGCCGCTCGGCGGCAGTCTCCGCGTCGAGCGCGACGACGAACGCCCGGTCAGGCAGCAGCCCCTCGAGGACGGTGAGGTTCAGCTCGAGCACGCGGTCGAGCCCGAGGCCGCGCGCGATCCCCTGGTACGCGAGGGAGGAGTCGACGAACCGGTCGCAGACGACGTCGGCGCCGCGGGCGAGCGCGGGCCGGATCACCTCCGCCGCGTGCTCGGCCCGCGCGGCCGCGAAGATCGCCGCCTCCGCCCACGGCGAGATCTCCGGCCCGTTGAGGACGAGTCTCCGGAGCTCCTCGCCCAGCTCGGTGCCGCCGGGCTCGCGGGTGGCGACGACGTCGCGGCCGAGGCCCTTCAGGTGCTCCTCGAGCAGCCGCGCCTGGGTCGTCTTGCCCGACCCGTCGACTCCTTCGAAGGACACGAACACGACAACCCTAGGATACGAGCGTGCGTGTGCTCGTCACCGGCGGAGCCGGCTTCATCGGCTCCAACCTCGTCGACGCCCTGCTCGCCCGCGGCGACGAGGTCGTCGTCATCGACGACCTGAGCAGCGGCAAGCGCGAGAACCTGGACGCCGCCGCCTCTGCCCGGCTCGTCGAGGGGAGCATCCTCGACGGCGCCCTCGAGGAGGCGTTCGGCGCGGCCGAGCCCGAGGTGTGCTTCCACCTCGCGGCCCAGGCCGACGTCCCCACCTCCGTGGCGCGGCCGGACTTCGACGCCGAGGTGAACGTGGTCGGGACGGTCCGGGTGCTGCAGGCGGCCGGAGACGGGACGCACGTCGTGTTCACGTCGACCGGCGGCGCAATCTACGGCGAGTGCGAACGGCCGGCGAGCGAGGACGCCCAGCGTCGGCCGCTCTCCCCGTACGGCATCGCCAAGCTCGCCGGTGAGGAGTACCTCGTGGGCTGGAACCGCATCCACGGCACGCGGCACACGGCGGTCCGCCTCGGGAACGTGTACGGGCCGCGCCAGGACGCGGGGCTCGAGGGCGGCGTGGTCGCGATCTTCCTCGACGCGATGGCGAGCGGAGCGGAGACCACGATCTTCGGCGACGGCCGGCAGACGCGAGACTTCGTCCACGTCGACGACGTCGTCCGGGCGCTGGTGCTCGCGCCCGCGAACGGCGGCCTGTTCAACATCGGGAGCGGCGTCGCGACGTCGGTCCGACAGCTGCACGAGCGGTGCCGCGCCGTGACGGGCGACGCGCGGGAGCCGAAGACCGGTCCTGCGCGCGAGGGCGACGTCGTGCGCAGCGTGCTCGACGTCGCGCTCGCTGCTCGCGAGCTCGAGTGGCGACCGGAGGTCTCGCTCGACGACGGCCTGCGACGGACGTGGGAGTTGGTGCAGGCGAGGACGTAGGAAGGAGGCGCCGCCGGGAGGCCGAAGGAGGTCCTCCACCGTGGACCACTCTCTCGCCTCTACCGAGCTCGTCCGCCCCTGGCGTACCGCCACGCTCGTGGCCACCGGGATCGCGGTCGTCGAGCTCGTCCTGCTGATCGCCGCCGGCCTCGTCCTGCTCGGGCGGCAGATCGCACCGCACGTCCACAAGGCGGCCGTGCGCGAGGCCGCCGCCCTGAAGGCGAAGGCGGCCGCCCCCTCCCGGAAGCACCACGCGGCCACCCACCCGCGGCGCCCGGTCGTGCTCTCCCGCGCGAAGACGAAGGTGCTGATCCTGAACGGCAACGGCATCGAGGGCGCGGCGGCGCAGGCGGCCCAGCTCGTCCAGGCACGCGGCTACCCCGCGCCGCAGGTGGGCAATGCGCCGCGGACCGGCTACGCGCGCACGATCGTCCTCTACGCCCCGCGCCGACGCGCCGAGGCGCTCCGCTTCAGGCGCGACCTGAACCTGAGCGTCGTCGCACCGATCGACGGGATGACGAAGGCAGAGCTGAAGGGCGCCCAGCTGGTCGAGATCCTCGGCGCCTCGCGCTGAGGACTCGTGACGTTCGTCACCCAGTCTCTGAGACCGGGGTGGCGCCGAGAGTGCGACTTCTTCTCCACAGCTAGCCGCCCAGAACCTTCGCCCTCGCCTGGTCGAGGAGGCCGCCCGGGCGGCCCGCCGGCCCGTAGGGATCGAGGCCGTAGGCGCGGTCGAGGTCGCGGAGCGCCTCCTTGTACCTGCCCGTGAAGAACTCGTACGAGCCGAGCGCATACCAGGTGCTCGAGTTCTCGGGCTGGAGGTCGACCGCCTGGCGGTAGCGCCGGAGCGCTGCAGCGTCGTCGCCCTCGGCCGCCTCGGTGTCGCCGAGCGCGAACAGCGGGTCGACCGCGAGCGGGTTGAGCCCGTGCGCGGCGCGGCCGTCGGAGACCGCGGCGCCGGGGCGCCCTGCGGAGAGATCCGAATAGGTCGAGTCGACCAGCCGGGCGGAGGAGTACGGCGCGACGAGCGAGTACAGCACCCCGATCCCGAGAATCGCGACCGCCGCCGTGACCAGGCGCGCGACCCGCGCACGACGCCCTGCGCCGATCCCGACGAGCCCGCCGAGGACGAAGAACGCCGGCGCCGTGACTGCGACGAACTCCCAGTCGATGTCGACGAGCGCGTGCAGGACGTAGGCGGCGAGCCCGAGCGCGAGCGCCGCCGCCGCACCGCGCTCCGCCCCCTCCGACTGCCGCACGGCGCAGACCGTCGCCGTCGCTCCCGTCCCGACGAACGCGAGGAGAAGGAGGAACCCGACGACCCCGGTCTCGGACAGGAACTGGAGCGCGAGGTTGTGCGGCTCGGTGGTCGTGATCGAGCCGACGCGGATGTCGCGCCGGGCGACCTCGAACGTCGCCGCGCCCTTGCCGCCCGCGGGTGCGTCCTTCCACAGCGCCCACGCCTCCTGCCACCAGCGCCAGCGGTTGCTCGAGCTGAGCTCCGCGAGGCGCGTCGGGCTCTGGGAGACCTGCTGGCCGGTGCCGCGGAACTCGTCCAGGATCTTGTCGCCGCCGACCGCGAGCACGACCACGAGCCCGGCGAGCGCGACGACTCCCGCGAAGACCCCGAGCCGTCGCGTCCAGGTCGCCCGCTCGTGGGCCGTGACCGCGCGTCCCGCGAGCCGGTACGTCGCGCCGGCGACGACCGCCGCGCCCAGGGCGAGCAGAACGCCGAACCAGGCGCCGTCGTCGACACGGTCGGAGTACGCCTGGAGATCGTCCGTGAGCGCCGGCCGCGAGAACGCCCAGAGCGCGACCAACCCCGCAACCGGGGTGGCGACGGTCAGCGCGGCGAGCGACTCGAGGCGGTCGCGCGTGACCCAGATCCAGCCGACCGCCGCGAGCGCGGCAACGGCGATCCCGGCCCGCGAATAGGTCAGCACGACCGCGAGCTCGGCGACGTAGACGAGGAGCACCCCGGCCGCCCGCAACCAACGGGAGTGCCCACGCGCCGAGGCGAGCCAGAGCCCGAGCGGGACGGCCGTCGCCGCCGCGAGCGCGAGGGAGTTCCAGTATCCGATCGGATTCCGCAGGCGAGCGACGCGCGCACCGTCGGGGAAGAGCGACGGGATCACCTTCCCGAGCAGGGCCCAGCAGAGCACGAGGCCGAGCAGGAGCGCGAGCCCGCCCGCGATCGTCCGCGCGGGCCGCGGTATCCGCGTCGCGAGCAGCCCGAGCAGGGCGAGCGCCACGTAGACGAGGATCCGGTCGAAGGCCGCCCAGGAGAGATCGGGTGCGATCGACCATGCCATGGTCAGCCCGACCCAGAGCGCAAGCGCCCCGAGCAGCCCGAGGCAGGCGAGCCCGAAAGGTCTCGGAACGGGAACCGTCCCGCCGAGCACGACGACCGCGATCACGGCGAAGGCGCCGATCCAGAAGAGCCGCCCGTCCGAGGTGCTGTCGCCGAAGAAGAGGGCGACGAAGAGGAGCGCGCCCGAGACGGCAAGGGTCGCCGGCCCGGCGAGCTTGGCGGCCTGCATCGACGGCCGACGCTAGCACAGGCCTCCGCGGGCACCTTCTTTCTTACAGACGCTTAACCGCGGGATCACCGACGATTCACGTCCTGGCTCGACACTCCCTTTCAGCCCCGCCGCCCGAGGCCATAGGTACAGTGCACCGATCTCGAACCGCCGACTGCCGCCCCGCCGACTGCGGTCCCCGCTTCTCGTGAGCCATCCGCCCAGGAACATCGTCCTCTCGCTCCTGCTGGCGGCGCTCGCCCTCTCGCTCGGGCTCGCCGTCGGCGTCGCGCCCGCGGCGGCGAAAGGGAAGCCGCCGTGCTGGAAGATGCTGATCAACGACTGGTACGACGGCCGCATCGACGGCACCTACCCGATCCACTGCTACCGCGAGGCGCTCCAGCACCTGCCAACCGACGTCGAGACGTATTCGAGCGCGCGCGAGGACATCAGGCAGGCGCTCCAGCAGCGGATCACGCAGGGCAGCAACGGCGGCGGGACGAGCACGACCGGCGGGTCGAGCGGCGCCGGCGGGGGCGGCGGAACGGGTGGGAACGGCACGGGCGCCGGGCAGACCGGCGGTAACAACTCCGGAGGCGGCGATGGCGGCTCCGCGAGCGGGCCCGTCGGGGACGTCTTCCATGCGACGAAGCCGAAGAGCGCCGACTCCGTCCCGGTGCCACTGATCGTGCTCGGCGCGGTCGCGTTCGTGCTGATGGGGCTCGGTGCAGCGGGCTTCCTCTCTCGGCGGATGCGGACGCGGAGGATGCAGCTCGCCTCCGCCGCGGCGACCCCGCCGGGCCACGGCGAGCCGCCCCACCCGCCGAGCTAGCGCAGAGGAAACTCCCTGCAAACCGGGCGAAAAGCGTTCCGTCCGGTAGCCGCTCTACCCTCCTGGGTCCCTCTCCGGGGGGCCTAGAGGGCACAGCTATTCTTGGGAGGAACGATGGCGTCCACGAAGGCATCAGCAGCAGGCGAGACCGCCGGAGCAGTCAGCACAGACGCCGCCGAGATCGTCAACAGCGTCGTCGAGGACGGCGCGACCGTCGGCCTCGAGCACTACTTCACCATTCCGGGCCGCGACCCGTTCGAGGAGGTGGAGTGGGAGCTGCGAGATGCCTTCATCCCGGGCAAGGACAAGCCCGCGTTCGACCAGAAGGGCGTCGAGTTCCCGAAGTTCTGGTCGCAGACGGCGACGAACATCGTCGCGCAGAAGTACTTCCGCGGGCGCCTCGGCTCCCCCGAGCGCGAGTCCAGCGTCAAGCAGATGATCGGCCGGGTCGTCGAGACGATCGGCGGCTGGGGTCGCGCCGGCGGGTACTTCGCGACCGACGAGGAGGCCGACACGTTCGAGGCCGAGCTGAAGGCGATCCTCGTCAACCAGTACGCATCCTTCAACTCCCCGGTCTGGTTCAACGTCGGCTTCGAGGAGAAGCCGCAGTGCTCGGCGTGCTTCATCCTCTCGATCGACGACTCGATGGAGTCGATCCTCGACTGGATCCGCCGCGAGGGGATCATCTTCCGCGGCGGCTCGGGCTCCGG
>JBKPRD010000150.1:0-3277 GCA_046734415.1 Actinomycetota bacterium
CCTTGGTCCGACGGAATTGGCACCTTCCCTCGCCGCGCTTGCGCTTGGCTCGGTGGTTGCCGGGGTTTCATAGGGCCGTTCCCTCCACCCCTCTCGATGCGAGCGGTTATGTCTGACTGCGGAGAATAGCGAGAGCCCGGCGGGAATGCATCCCACCGGGCTCTCGCGTTTTTCCCCAGACGCCCTCGGGGGCGCCCTGTCGAACCACCTCCGGTGGCGACAGCTTTGAAGGGCTGTGTGGGTGTGGCTACGGCAGCGGCGCGACCGCCGTGCATGCCGTGCCTGGGACCACCACCTTGATCGCAGTGCAGACGGCATTCACGCTGCCGACGATCTCGTTGACCTTCGTCTTGACCGGGGCAACGCCGGCGCTGACCGCCGCCGCGACGTCGGCGTCGGTCGGGAGGGCGTTGATCTGCGTCTGCAGGCCGGCGATCGCCGCGCTCAGGTCGGTCAGCTTCGCGTACTGGGTCAGATCGGTGAGCAGCGCGAACTTCGAGAAGTCGGGCAGGCTCGCGATCAGGTCGTCGACCTTCTTGCTCAGGGCGTCGATCTGCGACTGGATCGAGGTGAGGTCGACCCCGGCCGGGATCTTGAGCCCCGCGAGCGCCTTCTTGATGTCGGCGAGCTGGGTGTAGAGGTCCTGGAAGCCGGCGTAGGTGTACTTCTGGAGCGCGACCAGCTGGCCCTGCAGGTCGGCCACGGCCTTGCGCAGCGCCTCGGTGGCCGCGGTCAGCTCGGCCAGCGACATCTCCTTGCTGCGGAAGTAGACCTGCGGCTTGCTCGTCAGCGGGACGCGCGGGTAGAAGGTCCGCTTGTTGGTGTCGCTGACGGGGCCGTAGCCCTTGAAACGGTCGCCCGTGCGCAGGTTGACCGGCAGCGAGGTCCCGCCACCGGGCAGCGCGACCTTCTGGGTGCGCCGCAGGATGATCACGCCCACCGGCGACTTCAGGCCGGCGCTGCGCACGGTCATCTTCGAGAACAGGACGGGGATCGCCATCGATCCGCCGGACGCGCCGTACGGCGAACCGGACACCACGCCGCGAAGCTGCGGCGTGGCGGCGCCGGCGATCGAGGGGACGGCCGCGAACGCGACCATGGCGACGACACACGCCGCCAGGCGAGTCTTCGTGAACATCGGTATGCCTCCGAGGGTTTGGGGAACCTACGAGTCGGTGGGAGTTCTCCCCGCCGGATGACGGAGGCAACCTCGGACATATGTCCAGGGAGACAGGAAAGAACAAGCCTGCCCACGCGAGCATTTGCCGCTTGTCCACTGGGTAGAATGGTCCTTGAGCAACCTTTGATTCCAATGCTGGACGACCCACTCAGACCCGATGCCCAATCTGCCGAGGCCACGTTTGCGACGTGCCGCGCGGGCTCGCGGGGTCGTCGAAGCCACTCAGGGACCCGCTGAGCCGCGGGTAGAGATCGTCGAGTACGACGGTCTCCGCTGGATCAACATCGAGCGCCCCGCCCCCGTCGACCAGGCGTGGCTCGAGGAGCACTTCGAGTTCCACCCGCTCGACTACGAGGACATCCGCTCGCGTAACCAGCGGCCGAAGATCGACGAGTACGACGACTACCTCTTCATCGTGCTGCAGTTCCCCGTCTTCGACAAGAAGATCGGCCGGCTGAACGCCGAGGAGCTCGACATCTTCATGGGCCCGGACTACCTGATCACGCTGCCGAACGGGCCGCTGCAGCCGGTGGAGTACCTGTTCGAGCGCTGCCGCACGAACGAGGAGTTCCGCGAGCAGCTGTTCAGCAAGGGCCCGGGCTTCCTGCTCTACAAGATCGTCGACGACTCGTTCGACTACTGCTTCCCGATGCTGCGCAAGATCGGCGGCAAGCTGGAGCGCCTGGAGGAGGAGATCTTCCTGGGCCGCGGCGAGGACATCGTCCGCGACATCTCCAACACCAAGCAGGAGATCATCAACTTCCGCAAGGTCATCCGCCCGCAGCGCGCCGTGCTGCTGGACCTCGAGCGCGCCAAGCAGAAGTTCATGGGCGACGACCTGGAGATCTACTTCGACGACATCCGGGACGCGTCGGAGCGGATCTGGGACATGCTCGAGAACTACAAGGAAGTCGTCGAGGCGCTGGAAGACACGAACGAGTCGCTGATCTCCCACCGCCTCAACAACGTGCTGCGAGTGCTGACCTCGATCTCGGTGATCATCCTGCCGCTGACGCTCATCGCCTCGATCTGGGGCATGAACGTGAAGGTCCCCGGCGAGGGCTCGATCCACGCCTTCTGGGTGATCATGATCGTGATGGTCGGCGTGCTCGTAAGCCTCCTCGCCGTCTTCCGACGGCGAGGATGGCTCTAGAGCTCCCGGCTGGATCGCTTCCGGCTAAATCGCCTCGCCGTCGACGAGCATCTTGAAGTAGACCTGCGTCGCCGGGGAGAACAGTGAGTCGAGTGAGAGGATCGGGCCGCGGCCACGCTCACGGATCCCCGCGAAGGGCTGCGACATGTCCGCCGTGAACGGCGACGTGAAGGCGATGAAGTTCGCCCGCGCGCTCGTCACCATCTGCGTGATGCCGGCCTCACCCGTGGTCAGCGTCGCGGCGTGCGCCGTGTCGTCGGCGTTGCCGGTGTGCTGGTTCCAGTAGTAGGCGTCAGTCGACGTCGCATCCTTGTGGATGAAGGTCAGGATGCCGCGGTTGGTGCCGTAGGCGGTTATGCCGCCGTTGTAGTTGTCGCCCGCCGGGGTGAAGTGCACCTTCGACTCGGCGTAGGTGATCAGGTCGGTCCGCTTCGGGCCGCCCCGCGGGCCGAAGACGCGCAGGTACGTGTCGATGCCGGCGTTGCCATCCTGCGAGCTCAGCTTCGCCGGGCTGTCGAACGACACGCCCCAGCTCGACACCGTCTGGCCGTGCAGGCGCTCAGCGTCGGTCACGGTCGGGTTCGAACCCGGGCCGACGACCGACTTCCTGCCGTCACGGATGAAGACGACCGAGCCGCCGTTCTGCCACGTGATCGCGCGCCCGTCGAGCGAGTAGTCCGGGTTCGAGCCGGCGCCCAGGACCGTGATCTTCCCGCCATTGACCGGCGCGCGCAGGACCTTGCCGCCCGCCGCGAAGGCCACGTGCGAGCAGTCGCCCGCGATCGACGGATCGGTCGCCGGGACCGAGATGCCGCGCGAGACGAGGATCGTCTTGTTCGCGCGCAGGTCGCGCACGAAGACGTCGGTGGTCGTGTCGGAATCGCCGGGGGCCATGTTCGACGCGTCCGACTCGTACGCCACGCAGTGCGGCAGCTTGGTCACGG
>JBKPRD010000151.1:0-20451 GCA_046734415.1 Actinomycetota bacterium
GGAGCGAGGCCTCCGCGGACTCGCCCCGCTCGCCGCCTCGATCGTCGCCGAGGTCGTGCCGCCGCCGTCGGAACCCCTGATCATCGCCTTCGTCCCGCCCGACGGAGACCGGAGCCTGAGTCGCGGGCACCACCCGCCCGAGCGCCTCGCCCACGAACTCGGGCGGCTCTGGGACTTGCCGGTCGCGCCGCTCCTGCGGCGGACGCGTCCGCTGCGGCCGCAGCGCGGCCTCTCCCGCGAGGCCCGCCGCCGGAACGTGCGCGGGGCCTTCCGGGCCGAGTCGGTCGACGGTCGCCTTCTGCTCGTCGACGACGTCTACACGACCGGCTCGACCGTCGGCGCGGCCGCCTCCGCTCTTCGCTCGGCGGGCGCCCGCTCCGTCGATGTCGTCACCTTCGCGCGCGCCGTGCGCGGGTGAGATCGACTAGATTCCGAAGAAGCGAAAGACCGCTTCCGAAGGGAGCCGAGATGCGCTTGCAGGTGAAGGGCAAGAACGTCGAGGTGAGCGAGGCGATGCGGACCTACGCGGAGGAGAAGCTCGGGCGGCTCGATCGGCAGCTCGCCGCCCCCACCCGTGTCGAGCTCGAGCTCGCGGTCGAGAAGAACCCCTCGATCGCGGCCAACCACGTTGCCGAGGCGACGGTGTGGACGAAGGGACCGGTGCTGCGCGCGAAAGAGGCATCCACCGACATGCGCGCGTCGATCGACCTGCTCGTCGACAAGCTCGAGCGACAGGTCTCGCGCTACCGCGAGAAGAGACGACGTCGCGGCCATCGTCACGCCGACTCCCGCGGCGGCAACGGCGGCGCCCAGGGAAGCACCTACACGAAGACGAACGAGGAGGGCGGGCCGGTGATCGTGAAGACGAAGCAGTTCGCGATGAATCCGATGAGCACCGAGGAGGCGGTGCTCCAGCTCGAGCTCGTCGGGCACGACTTCTTCGTCTTCCGCAACGAGGAGTCCGACCAGATCAACGTCGTCTACCGGCGCCGCGACGGTGGATACGGCCTGATCGAGCCCCAGTAGCCGTGGGACTGTTCCGGCGCAGCGAGCCGCTGCACGAGCGACTCGCTCGCGAGGGCGGGCTGCTGTCGGAGCCCCTCCCCGAGCCCGCACCGCCCGGCTGGATGGAGACCGGGATCCACGGCGTCCACCGCCAGCGCCAGTGGGACGCGGTCGTCGCGGTCGACGCCGAAGGCGTCAAGGGCGACGTCGCCCATTTTATTGCCTTACAGGACAACACACTGCTCGTCGACGAGGACGTCGACGTGGAGCCGCTCGCGGCCGCGCTCGACGACACCGTCGACCCGCCCTATCGCGCCGAAGCCGTCCGCCGGAGCGAGTCGCAGTGGGCGGTGGGCATCCGCCGGATCGAGGTCGTCGACCTCGGCGACGACGCGCCTGACGGCCAGGAGCTGACGCTCACGCGGCGCGACGGCGAGCGGGAGTTGGTCGTCGACAGCGTCCCCGCGGTCGGATCCATTTCCGTGCTCGAGCGGCTTGGGGACGCGCGCGCCTCCTCCTACGTCGTCCAGGGCCGGCGTCTCGCGGACAGTCTCTGGGAGATACAGGTCGTCCCGCTCTAGCGCGCCCTACCGGGGCGGGCTGATCAGCGCGGCCACCGTCACCCACGCGAGCGAGCCGACGCGGTAGCCCTCGGCTTCGCCCACCCGGAAGCTGCACGACGAGCCCTCTGCCGCCGAGCGCGAACTCCTGGACGGACCCCGGCCGGAACGCGTAGGTCTGGAGCACGAAGCCGCTCGGGGCGAGGACGTAGCAGCGCCCGCCGCGGACGAAGGCCGCCACTGGCCGTCGTACGGGCCCGACAGGAAGGCGACATCCGACCCGCTGCGCGTGAGCGCGAGGACGCTGCCCGGGCTGATCACGACGCGGTCGGCGGACGCGGCCGACGCGACGCCAGTCAGCACGGCCGCCGCCACGAGCGCGAGCAGGACCCGCACGGCCGCGCTGTAGCTCCCGGGCCCAACGGCTACCCTTACCGAAATGCCCGGTCAGGATCTCGGCGCTCTGGAAAAGGTACTGCGGGTCGGCGAAGGCCGGCGCGTCAAGCGGCTTGCCGAGCAGGCGGCCTACGTCGCCACGCTCGAGCCCGACTTCGAGAAGCTCTCCGACGCCGAGCTCGCCGCCAAGACGGTCGACTTCAAGCAGCGGCTCGAGAACGGCGAGGAGCTCGAGAACCTGCTCTTCGAGGTTTACGCCGCCGTCCGCGAGGCGGCCAAGCGGGCCCTCGGGCAGCGTCCCTTCGACGTCCAGGTGATGGGCGGGATCGTCCTCCACGAGGGCGACATCGCCGAGATGAAGACCGGCGAGGGGAAGACGCTCGTTGCCACGCAGCCCCTGTACCTGAACGCGCTCACCGGCACCGGCGTCCACCTCGTCACCGTCAACGACTACCTCGCCAAGCGCGACGCCGAGTGGATGGGGCCCGTCTACGAGAAGCTCGGCATGCGGGCCGCCTTCATCGAGAACATGATGCCGTTCTCGGAGCGGCAGGACGCCTACGCCGCCGACATCACCTACGGCACGAACTCGGAGTTCGGCTTCGACTACCTGCGGGACAACATGACGGTCTCGCTCGACCAGTGCGTCCAGCGCAGCCATGCCTATGCGATCGTCGACGAGGTCGACTCGATCCTGGTCGACGAGGCGCGGACGCCGCTGATCATCTCCGGCGAGCCGGAGACGGCGGCGCAGGTCTACGTCGACTTCGCCCGGATCGCGAAGACCCTGAACGGCATGCCGCAGCCGAAGGCGAAGCCGGGCGGCGGGACGGAGGACATCCCGCCCGGGATCGACTTCACGTACGACGAGAAGTTCAAGACCGTCGCGCCGATGGAGTCGGCGATCGAGAAGGTCGAGCGCGCGCTCGGAATCGAGAATTTGTACGCGCCCCAGAACGTCCAGCTCGTCAACCACCTCGGCCAGGCGCTGAAGGCGGAGTCGCTCTACCAGCGCGACGTCGACTACGTCGTCCAGGAGGGCGAGGTGAAGATCGTCGACGAGTTCACCGGCCGGATCATGGAGGGCCGCCGCTGGTCGGAGGGCCTCCACCAGGCGGTCGAGGCGAAGGAGGGCGTGCGGATCCAGGAGGAGCACGTCACCCTCGCGACGATCACGCTGCAGAACTACTTCCGCCTCTACGAGAAGCTCGCGGGCATGACGGGAACCGCGAAGACCGAGGAGAAGGAGTTCGTCGAGATCTACGGCACGCATGTCGTCGAGATCCCGACGAACCAGCCGGTCGCCCGCGCCGACGAGAACGACTTCATCTACAAGACGAAGGAAGGCAAGTTCACTGCCGTCATCGAGGACATCAAGGAACGGCACGAGAAGGGGCAGCCTGTTCTCGTCGGCACGATCGCGGTCGAGACCTCCGAGTACCTCTCCGCGCTGCTGACGCGCGCCGGGATCAAGCACAACGTCCTGAACGCGAAGGAGCACGCGCGCGAGGCGGAGATCATCAAGGACGCCGGCCAGGTCGGCGCCGTCACGATCGCGACGAACATGGCCGGGCGCGGCGTGGACATCAAGCTCGGCGAGGGCGTCGTCGACCTTGGTGGGCTCTACGTGCTCGGCACCGAGCGGCACGAAGCACGCCGGATCGACAACCAGCTGCGCGGCCGCTCCGGCCGTCAGGGCGATCCGGGCGAGTCGCGCTTCTACCTCTCCGCCCGGGACGACCTCGTGCGGCTCTTCGCAGGGGACCGGATCTACCGGATCATCGACCGCTTCAAGATCCCCGAGGACCAGCCGATGGAGGCAAAGATCCTCTCGCGGCAGATCGAGTCGGCGCAGAAGAAGGTCGAGGAGCAGAACTTCGTCGCGCGCAAGAACGTCCTCAAGTACGACGACGTGATGAACAAGCAGCGCGTCGTCATCTACGAGCAGCGCCGCCGTGTGCTCGAGGGCGACGACTTCTCCGAGGAGGTGAAGGGCTGGATCGAGGAGGTCATCGAGCGGGCCGTCGACACCTACGTCGATCCCGAGACCGACCAGGTCGACCTCGATGCCCTCGCTGCGCACATGCAGCAGCTGTACAACAGCGAGATCACCGCCGAGGAGCTCCGCGAGGACAAGGTCACCGACCGCCAGGCGCTCGTCGAGGAGTTCATCGAGGACGCGCGCGAGGAGTACGCGGGCAAGGAGGAAGAGTTCGGTCTCGACGAGAACGACCAGCCGCTGATCCGGCAGCTCGAGCGCTTCGTCATCCTGCAGGTCGTCGACACGCGCTGGCGCGAGCACCTCGAGAACATGGACTACCTGCGCGAGGGCGTCGGCCTGCGCGCGATGGCCCAGAAGGACCCGCTCGTCGAGTACACCTCCGAGGGGCACCAGATGTTCCAGGAGCTGAACGCGCTGATCCGCGAGGAGGTGCTCGGGACGCTCTTCCATGCGCAGCTCGCGCCCGAGGACGCGGAGCAGCTGCGGATCGCGCAGGAGCAGCAGGCGCTGATGGCCGGCAACGGCGGGCTCTCCTACGAGCACGAGCAGGCGATGGGCGCGGAGGCGATCGCGGACGCGCTCGGCGGCGAGGTCGCCGCGGTCGGCACGCTGCAGCGCCCACAGCAGCGGACGGTCGACGAGCACGAGAAGCTCGGTCGCAACGATCCCTGCTGGTGCGGCTCGGGCAAGAAGTTCAAGAAGTGCCACGGCGCCTAGCGCGCCCGGCGCCGCCACTCTCCGACGGCGTCGTCCGGCTCGAGCCGCTCGCGGAGGGCTTCGTCGGCGACTTCGAGGCACTCGCCAAGGATCCGGCCGTGCTCCGGTTCACACGTGTGCCCTCGCGTCGCGCGGACGGCTTCGTGGCCGGCTGGATCGCAGGCTACGAGCGGGGCTGGACGGACGGGACCCGGGCGGGATTCGCGATCGTCGGCGCCGACGAGGGGGAGTTCCTCGGCATGGTCGGTCTCATCCGGATCGAGTGGGAGGTGCTCGAGGCCGAGATCGGCTACGTCGTCGCCCCGGCCGCGCGCGGCCGCGGCGTCGCCGGCCGCGCGATCGACCTGGTCTCGCGCTGGGCCCTCGCCGACCTCGGCCTGGCTCGCATCGAAGCCTGGATCGACGTCGACAACCAGGCCTCGCAGCGATGCGCGGAGCGCGCCGGCTACACCCGGGAAGGCGTCCGCCGCTCGTCGCAGTTCAAGGACGGCAAGCGGGCGGACATGGCGATCTACTCGCTCCTGCCCGGCGAGCTTCGCTAGCCCCCGACGCACCCGAGCCGATCCCCACCCCCGCCCACAAGGGCGGGGGCGTGACCCCTTTCCCCTGCCGGCGAGGCTAGCGGGACCGCGCGCACTCGACTGTGTCGCGGCCGTGCCGATCCGGCTCCGAACTGTCCACGGGTCAGGCGTGGTCCGCGGCTCGGCTAGGCTTGCCCGATGGCCGAGGCTGCCGAAGCACCGCTCGATCAGCAGCTCGAGGAGATCAGGACCCAGCTCGCCTGGGTCCGTGATTACCTTTGACCCGGACGCGCTAGCGGCCCGCGCCGGCGAGCTCGAGGAGCAGATGGGCGCTCCGGGGTTCTGGGACGACCAGCAGCGCGCGGCCGAGATCTCGACCGAACACTCCCGGGTGACGAGGCGGCTCGAGCGCTACGAACGTCTGCGCCGGGAGTACGAGGACGCCGCCGAGCTCGCGGCGATGGACGGCGACATGGCTGACGAGATCGCCGCGTCGCTCGCGCCCCTGCGCGCCGAGCTCGAGCGCCTCGAGGAGGACGCGCTCTTCACCGGCGAGTACGACGGGGGCGATGCGGTCGTCACGATCCACGCCGGCACGGGCGGCACCGACGCGCAGGACTGGGCCGAGATCCTGCTCCGCATGTACCTGCGCTGGGCCCAGCACCGAGGCTTCGAGACCGAGCTGCTCGAGGCGAGCCCGGGAGAGGAGGCGGGGCTGAAGTCCGCGACCTTCACGGCTCGCGGCGAGAACGCCTACGGGCTGTTCAAGGCGGAGCGCGGCGTCCACCGGCTCGTCCGGTTGAGCCCGTTCGACCAAGCGCACCGCCGGCACACATCGTTCGCGCAGGTGATCGTCAGCCCGCTGCTGCCGGACGACTCGGTCGCGGAGATCGACGAGGCCGACCTGCGCGTCGACACCTACCGCGCGAGCGGCGCCGGGGGCCAGCACGTGAACAAGACCGACTCCGCCGTGCGCATCACCCACATCCCGACGGGGATCGTCGTCCAGTGCCAGAACGAGCGCTCGCAGGCCTCGAACAAGCAGACCGCACTGCGCATCCTCAGGTCGCGCCTCGCCGAGCGTGAGGCCGAGCAGCGCGAAGCCGAGCTGGCAAGAGAGCGCGGCGCCGTGCAGGAGGCGGACTTCGGAAGTCAAATCCGAAGCTATGTGCTCCACCCGTACCAACAGGTGAAGGACCTGCGCACGGGTCACGAGGTCGGGAACGCGCAGGGGGTCTTGGACGGCGACCTCGACGGATTCGTCCACTCCTACCTGCTCGCGCGCGCGGCAGGGAGAGCCGTCTAGCCGTGGACTCGGATAGACTCACTGGCCCCCCGACCGGTGCGGCCCCGGTCTCGGCCGCGCTCGAACGCGAACCGGTGCAGGAACACAGCCTCCAGATTCAGTCACCCCTAGCCGTTGCGGAGCCAGCCCTGCGTCCGACCGCCGCGGCGGCGGCGGGGGCGATGATCGTGTTCGAGGCGGTGACGAAGGTCTACGAGCCCGACGTCGTCGCGCTCCGCGACGTCTCCTTCGTGATCGAGAAGGGGGAGTTCGTCTTCGTCGTCGGCGCCTCAGGGTCCGGCAAGTCGACCCTCGTCCGTCTCCTGCTGAAGGAGCTCGAGCCGACCCATGGCCGCATCCTCGTCGGCGGGCGCGACCTCGCGCGGCTGAAGCGCTCGCACATCCCGCTCCTACGTCGCAACCTCGGCTGCGTCTTCCAGGATTTCAAGCTCCTTCCGAACCGCACTGCGGCGGAGAACGTCGCGTACGCGCTGAAGGTTCAGGGCGAGGGTCCGGACGCAATCCGCAAGAAGGTGCCGGAAGCGCTGTCGCTCGTCGGTCTGGCGCACAAGGCGACGAGCCTCCCCGACGAGCTCTCCGGCGGCGAGCAGCAGCGCGTCTCGATCGCGCGCGCGGTCGTCAACCACCCGCCGCTCCTGATCTGCGACGAGCCGACCGGGAACCTCGACCCCGACACCTCGGTCGGGATCATGCAGCTCCTCTATCGCATCAACCGCGCCGGCACGACGGTGCTGATGGTCACCCACGACCGCGAGATGGTCGACAAGATGCGCAAGCGCGTGATCGCGCTCGACGAGGGCCGCCTCGCGCGCGACGAGCGGCGCGGGGGGTACACGACCGAATGACGCGCGTGCGGATGATCATGGCCGAGGCGTGGCGCTCGCTGACCGCGAGCATGTCGACGACCGTCGCCGCGACGATGACGGTGCTCGTCGCGCTCTTCGTCCTCGGGACGACGATCGGGCTCGGGACGTGGGTGCTCTCCTACCGCGACCACATCAAGAAGCAGCTGCTCGTCAAGGTCTACTTCAAGCTCGACGCGACGCCGCGGCAGATCAACGCGATCGGCCGTGAGTTCGACCCGAAGGCGAACCAGCTGGTCAAGTCGATCGTCTTCGTCTCGAAGGCGGAGGCGCTGACGCGGATGAAGAAGCGTGCGCCAGAGTTCTTCAAGGGCGGCCTGTCGTACAACCCGCTCCCGGACGCGTACGAGATCACGCCGAAGCAGGGCGAGTACATCTCGCAGATCAGCGACCAGCTGAAGCCGCTGCCGGCCGGGGTGGACGAGGTCAACAACGGCGGCAAGACCTCGAAACGGGTGCTGCGCGTGGGCGGGGTGATCTCGATCGTCTTCCTCGTCGGCGTGATCCTGCTCGTGATCGCCTCGACGATGCTGATCGCGAACACCATCCGCCTGTCGATCTTCTCGCGACGGCGAGAGATCGAGGTGATGAAGCTCGTGGGCGCGACGAACTGGTTCGTCCGCGGGCCGTTCATGGTCGAGGGTCTGCTCTGCGGTCTCGGCGGTGCGCTCGCGGCGGTGATCCTACTTGTCCTGGGGAAGGAAGTGATCCTGCCGCTGATCGACATCGGGCACTCGAAGGACGCGCACGCGATGCCGTTCGAGTTGAACGCGCTGATCCTGATCGGGATCGGCCTCCTCCTCGGCGTCGCCGGCACCGGGCTGACGCTGCGCCGGTTCCTCCAGATCTAGCGCCCTTTAGGCGCGCACAGCGGCGCGAAGTTCCACTTCCGGCACGAAGCGTCACAGACACGTCACGCCTTCCTCGCTAGGCTCGCAGTGGGTGGTGGGCCGGGGTGCCCCAAGCGACAACGCCCTTTCGACAACGCCCGCTCCAACACACGTGGAACCTGTCCGCACTGTCGTCGAGATTGCGAGCCGCGGGAAGCTCGTCGTCGGCGAGCCGTACTTCTCCCCGGGGACGCCGATCGTCCTCGACCGCAAAGCGCTCCGCGGGGCCGAGCGCGGCGAGCTCGCGGTCGTCGCGAGCGGCCGCGGGCGCGCGAAGGTCGAGCGCGTCCTCGGCCCCGCCGCGCGGATCGAGACCGTGCTCGAAGGGCTGCTCGTCGAGCGCGGCGCCCGAACGACCTTCGAGCCGTTCGAGGTGCCGTCGCTCGGCCCGGAGGGCCGCACCGATCTGCGCGAGCTCCGCACCTTCACGATCGACCCCGACACGGCGAAGGACTTCGACGACGCGATCTCGGTCGCCCAGGAGCCGGCCGGGGTGCGGGCGTGGGTGCACATCGCCGACGTCTCGCACTTCGTCGCCGCCGGGTCGCCGCTCGATCACGGCGCGGCCGCGCGCGCCGTCTCGACCTACGTCCCCGGACTCGTCGCGCCGATGCTGCCGCCCGAGCTCTCGAACGACCTCTGCTCGCTCCGCGCCGACGTCGACCGGCTCTGCGTCACCGTCGAGCTGCCGCCGGACGGGGAGCCGAACTTCTACCGCTCCGTGATCCGCAGCGACGCCCGCCTCACCTATGGCCAGGCGCAGCGCCGCGACGTTCCGGACAACGTGGCCGATGAGCTCGAGCTCGCCGCCGCGTACTCGGCCGAGCTGCGCAGGAAGCGCTTCGCCCGCGGCGCGCTTCGCGTCGAGCGACCGGAGCTCGAGTTCGAGTTCGACGGTCAGGGCGGCATCGCCCAGGCGACCTGGCAGGGCGAACCGGAGGCGCACGCGCTCGTCGAGGAGCTGATGATCGCCGCCAACGAAGCCGTCGCGGAACTCCTGTCGAGTCGCCGACGCGAAGCGCTGTACCGGGTCCACGAGCGGCCCGACCCACAGGCCGTCCAGTTGCTGCTCGCGAAGCTCGCCGACCTCGACGTGCCGACGCCGCCGGCGCTCGAGCAGCTCTCGCCGACGAGGGCGGCGCGCCTCGCGGCGGAGACGAGCGACCGCGTTGCGGAGTACGTCCGCCGCTCCGGCCGCGGAGCGGAGGCGTTCCCGGCGCTCGTCCTGCGCTCGCTGAAGCAGGCTCGCTACGACCCGCGAAACCTCGGCCACTCGGGCCTCGCCAGCACCGCGTACTGCCACTTCACCAGCCCGATTCGTCGCTACCCCGACCTGGTCGTCCACCGTGCGCTTCTCCACGAGCTCGGAGTCGCGGAGGAGCCCGCGCCGCACGATCTCGGCGACCTCGCCGAGCACACCTCAGCGCGAGAGCGAGAGGCTGCGGAGACCGAGTACCTCGCCGACGAAATCTGCCTCGCCTGGCTGCTCGAGGGCCAGCTCTTCGAGCGCGGCTGGGACGAGCGCTGGCAGGGCGAGATCATCGGCGTCATCCCGTCCGGCCTCTTCGTTCGCTTCGGAGACGTGTTCGAGGGCTACCTGCCGGCCCGGCGCCTGACCGGCGACTACTTCGAGCTGAACGAGCTCGGCACGTCGATGTCCGGCAGGCGCGGCGGCCGCACCTACAGGCTCGGAGACCCGATCGAGGTAGTCGTCGAGGAGATCCGCCGTTGGGAAGGAAAGGTGGAGCTCTCGCCTGCGCATGGGTCGCCCCGCTGAGGCGGCCGCGACTCTTCAGTTTTCTAGGGCCCCGAGCCGCTCGGCCGCCGTCGCGGCAGAGAGCACGTTCCCTTTCTGCTCGTACAGTCCGATTGCCTCGCGGAGAACGGTGGCCGCCTCCTGGTCGCGCTTCATCAGCCCGAGGACCTCCGCCAGGTCGACCAGCGAGTCGCCATGAGACGAGAGAAAGTCGCTCGCTTCCGCGAAGTCGACGGCCTCTCGGGCGAGGGCCTCGGCGCTGCCGATGTCGCCTCTGCTGGCGATCACCTTCGCCCGTGTCCCGCGCCAGTGAATCTGACACTCGACGTCGTTCGGCCGAGCCGCCTCTTCGCACTCCTCCGTCAGCTCGAACGCCTCGTCGTAGCGCCCCTGCGCGTATGCGATCCGCGCGAGCAGCGAGACGACGGTCGAGAAGTGGCTTCTCTCGCCGACGCGCTTGAGCACGCGGTAGCCCTCCAGGAGGTCCTGCTGGACACCGGCCGGATCGTTCTCCCAGAGGGCAAGCAGCCACAAGAAGGCGGGAAAGAGCCAGCCCTCTCCGAGCTCGTCGACCAACCCGCGCGCCCGTTCCATGAGGTCATGCGCCTCCTCCGTCCTGCCCTGAATCGCGACGAGGTAGGAGAGAGCGCCGAGCACGTGCACCTCGAGCGACGGGCGGCCAGAGCTCTCCTCGAGCAAACGTGCGCACGTTTCGGTCGCAGGCGCGGCATGGGTGGGTCCGAGGGAGAGAACGACGGACAGCCACTGGATCGTCTCCTGCTGCTCGAACGGGTCACCGGCCCGACGAGCGTGCTCCAGCGCTCTCGTCGATGCCTCTTCGCTCGCACCGGCGCGACGGTCGAGGTAGTGGGCTTGCGCGATCAGACGCCAGGATCGCGCGAGTCCGAGCTCGTCTCCGAGCTCCTCGAAGGCGGCGATCGCCTCCTCTGCGGTCGCCACTAGCTCCTTCGGTGTGACCCGCGACTCCGTGAAGAGCCGAAGAAAGCCGCGCTGAACCAGGGCGCTCGCAGCCAGTCGTCGGTCGCCGGCCGTCGCCGCAGCCTCGACGGCCTCCGTCAGGACGCGGTCGATCCAGCTCATGTCTCCCTCCAGGCCCTGAACGATCCGAACGTTCGGGATCAGGTCGACCCGGCGCGGATCTTCTGGCGGCAGCAGGTCGACCGCACGCGAAGTCAGATTGAGTCCCGCTGCGGCGTCGCTGCGGATGAACGCTCGCCGCCCGGCGGCGGCCAGCCGCTCGGCGGCCTCCAATGCCAACTCGTCGCGGCCGTCGCCGAAGTCGAGCTCGGCGCGGTAGCGGTACGCCTGCTCGAGGTGGTATCCGACGATCTCGCCGTACTCGGCCGTACCCTCGCCCGCCACCCGCTCGAGCCAGCGCGCGAAGCGCTCGTGGACGTCGGACCGCACTTCCTTTGGAATCGACTCGTAGGCTGCGTCGCGAATCAGCAGATGGCGGAATCGATATGACCGGCCGCCGAGGCTCGGCCGATCGGGTCTGATGAGCTCCTTGTGCAGGAGTGCGTCGAGCGGCGCGGACGCGTCCGACACGTGCGGCGCAACCAGGGCCGCGACTGCCTCTTCGTAGAAGATCTTCCCCTGAACGGCGGCGACGTCGACGACGGCGCGCTCGTCGTCGCCCAGGCGGTCGAGCCGGGCGGCGAGGAGCGACTGGATCGTCGCTGGAACGGCGAGCTCGCCGGCGGGCGGGCCGTCCTCGAGCGCGAGTGCGAGCATCTCCTCCACGAAGAGCGGGTTGCCTTCGCTGACCTCGACCGTCCGCTGCCTCGTCCGTTCCGGGAGCGCGCCGCCGGCGAGGTTGTCGATCAGCTCGATGCTCTCGGCCTCCGAGAGCGGCTCGAGCAGGATCGAGGTCGCGTTCAGCTTCCCGCCTCCCCAGCCGGGGCGCACGTCGAGCAGGTCCGGCCGGGCGAGGCAGATCAGCAGGATCGGGACGTCCCGCGCCCAGTCGGCCAGGTGCTCGACGAGGTCGAGGAAGATCGACTCTCCCCAGTGGATGTCGTCGAGGACGAGCACGACGGGCTGCCGCCGTGCCGCCGCCTCGAACAGCGTCCGCACCGCTGCGAAGCCGGCCTCGACCCCGGTCGCGGCCTCGACCAGCCCGATCGTCTGCGCGATCCGCAGCGCGACGTCGTCGGCGTCCGGCTCGCCGGCGAGCGCCGCCTCCAGCTTGGCCCGGGCCTCGTCGGGTGAATCGAGGTCCTCGAGCCCGACGACGTCCTTGATCGCCTCGAGCAGAGGCCAGTACGTGATCCCCTCGCCGTAGGGCAGGCAGCGTCCGCGCGCCACGAGCGCCTGTCCCTCGATCGCGACGAGGAACTCGTGGACGAGACGGGACTTTCCCACTCCGGCAGCTCCGAGGACGGTGAAGAGCTGGCAGGAGCCGTCTCCGACGGCCTGGTCGAACGCATCGCGCAGCCGGCGGCGCTCACGCTCGCGCCCGACCATCGGCGAGACCGGCCGACGGTGCGCTCTCGCCCCGTTCTCGACCTCGACGATCCGCCAGGCCCCCTGCGCGGGCTCGGCGACTACCGTCTCGCGCAGGAGGCGGCGAGTGGGGTCGTCGATCAGGATCGCGCCGTCGCCGGCCGCCTGTCCGAGCGTCGACGAACGGGTCAGCGGCTCGCCGACCGCACCGACGCCCGCCTCTCCGCCGGCGACGACCTCCCCCGTGCTGAGCGCGATCCCGAACTCGAGCTCCTGCATCGTCGTCCCCAACTCGACCGACAGGCTCGAGAGGCGGTCGCGTATCTCCGATGCGGCTCTGATCGCCCGCAGAGCATCGTCCTCGTGCACGGCCGGCAGACCGAACACGGCCGTGACCGAGCCGCCGGTGACCGTCTCGATCACGCCGCCGTGGCGGTCGACGGCGGCGCGGACGCCGTCGAGGGCTCTGCTCGTGAGCCGGCGCAGCGCCTCCGGGTCGATCGTTCCGCTCTCGGCGGAGGCGATGCGGACGGCGACGAAGAGGACGGTGACCGTCTTCCGCGCCTCGCGGGCCGCCGGCGTCGGCGCCGGCTGGGCGTCCGGCAGGACGACGGCCGGATCCGGCGGCTCGAGGCGCCGCTCTGCCTCCGGCAGGTCGAGTACGGGATCCTGGTTGAGCATCGCCTGGTGCAGGTCGCGGAGCGCCTTCCCGGGCTCGAGCCCGAGCTCGTCGACCAGCACGCGACGGGCATCTTTGTAGGCCGCCAGGGCGTCCGCCTGCCGCCCGGAGCGATAGAGGGCGAGCATCGAGAGCGCGCGCAGCCGCTCGCGAAGCGGGTACTGCTGCACGAGCCCCTCCAGCTCCCCGGTCAGGTCGGCATGCCGGCCGGCGCTGAGATCCTGGTCGATGCGCTCTTCGAGGCAGGCCAGTCGAATGTCCTCGAGCCGGGCGATGTCGGACTGGGCGAAGCGTGACCCGCTGAAGTTGGAAAGGGCCGCGCCTCGCCAGAGGGCGAGCGCATCGGCCGGCCTGCCCTCCTCGCGGAGCCGTTCGAACCGCGCCAGGTCGAGCTCGTCCTGCTCGACCCGCAGCAGGTACCCCGGATCTCTGGTCACGAGCCGCTCCTTGCCGAGCACCTTCCGTAGCCCGGAGACGTAGACCTGGAGCGCTTTCTGCGCCGTCTCGGGCGGATCGTCCTCCCAGAGCGCATCGATCAGGCGGTCCTTCGACACGGCGCTGTTCGCGTCCAGGAGCAGCATGGCCAGCAGCGCACGCTGCTTCGCGCCGCCCAGATCGAGGAGCTCGCCGTCGGACGACACCTCCAGCGGGCCGAGGATCCAGAACTCCATGCTCCTCCCGGGGAATCCGTGCCTGACCTCGCGACGTTAACCGCTCCTCGCGTAAAGAGGCGCCTCAACCGCGCCGTTACCGCTGCTTAGGTCACTTCACCAGCCCCAGCCCAATTCGTCGCCACCGCGACCTGGTCGTGCACCCTGCGCTTCTCCACGAGCTCGGAGTCGCGGAGGAGCCCGCGCCGCACGGCCGGAATGACGGGTGCGAGTGCGCTCGCCGGACTGCTCACCTGGCCTTCGAGACTGGCCGGTCGACACGCTTGAGCTGCCCCGTCATGCCGAGCTTTTCGTACGTACTGCGTGCCTGGTTCAGAAGCCGCCGCGCCCCTGCCTTGTCCCCTGGGTCGCTCCGGTCGAGCAGCATGCCGGCGTACTCCTCCTGTGTCTGGGCGACCCATGGTCGGGCCTCGATCCTCTCGTTTGTCGCGAGCGCGTCCTCGTAGTGCTGCGCCGCCTCGTCCCACCGCTGGAGCACGCTGGCGAGCAGCCCCAGGTGGCGAGCCAGCGAACCGAGGTTTCCTTCGGGCGGATCCACGGCCATCAGGTGCTTCCAGGGAAGCAGCAGCCGATAGAGCTTCTCGGCTGCTTCTCCGTCGTTCAAGTAGAAACACGTCTCTGCGAGCAGCGCGGCGCCGAAGAGCCATTCGAGGTCAAAGGGCAGGGCGGAGAAGTCCTCACTTGCCAGGTCGTCGAGCACGCGCTTCGCTGCTTCCTTTCTGCCGATTCTCGCGTGCAGCCGAGCGAGTGCGCAGCGGAACACCGGGCGAGCCGGGTACGTCGCGACCAGGTCACGAACATCAGGCTCCATTTCTTCGAGATTCCCTCTTGCTTCGAGCAGAAAGCTTCGCTGAAGTCGATAGGCGGGAATTGCGCGCGGCCCGAGCTCGCCCCTACCGAGTTCCAGTACTCGGGGGAGAAGCTCCTCCGCCTCGTCGAATCTCCCCGCAGAGAGGGCCAGCAGCGAACGATGTACGTATACCAGCCACAGCTGAGCCGGTTGCCTCAGCTCGTCGGCGAATCGAGCCATGGCGTCCAGTTCCTCCTCCGCCAGCCGGATATCACCGCTGAGAAGCAGCGCGAGGTGACGGTGGAAGTGCCCTGCCACGATTCTCTCTGGGTCTCCGATTCGCTCCGCCAGCTCTCGGAGCTCGGTTCCGAGTGCAAGGCATTCTGCGAGGGTGTCCGGGGCGAGGATGGCGGCCGAACGTCCGTCTATGGCGTACGCAAGCGCAGAGAGATCTCCGCTGCGACGCGCGAGTTCGACCGCCTCACTGCTCAATACCTCGCGTCGTTCCCGAGAATGCTCATCCCGGAGAGCACCGGCGAGACGCGCGGAGAGTCTCGCTCTTAGCTCGACCTCATCGTCAGCAAGAGCTGCCAAGCCCTCCTGGAGCAGCGGCACGAGCCGGTCGTCGTCGCCGGCGCGCGCCCAGACGATCCGACCTCCATAGCCGGCGGCTGCCCGCGCGAGATCTTGGCGCAGGTTGAGACGTCGCGCGATTTCTGCAGCACTGAGAAACGCGGTCTTCGCGGCCGGCGTGTTGCCGGCTCGCGACTCCGCCTCCCCGAGCAAGAGCAGGAGCTCATGCCGACGTTCATCGGTCAAGCCGGTGAGCTCGGCGGAGTCGAGCGCCGTTTGGTACAGCCGGGCCGCCTCCTCGTACGCGAGAAGAGCGAACGCGCGATCTCCGGCAAGCGAGGCATAACGAAGCGCCTTACCGAAGTCGCTGCCCGCAGTGCAGTGATATGCCAGCTCGGCAAGATGAGGTCCGGGCTCTTGCCCGTACAGCGCCTCGAGTGCCTCGACGACTCGCCGGTGTAATCGGACCCGGCGGGCTGTGGTCAGGAAGTCGTAGAGCGTGTCGCGGATGAGGACGTGCGAGAAGCGTGCATGGGTGGGCGACCCGGGAACGTCAGATACGACCCCCGCGGCCATCGCTTCGTCGAGGGCGTCAAGCAACTCGTCGTCCGATACGTTGGCCACGCGCGCAAGGGCATCGAGCGCGAACTCGCGGCCCAGTACGGAGGCAAGCACCAAGACGCGGTGGCACTCCTCAGAGAGGTGCCGAAGACGACGGGCGATGACGTCACGAACGCTCTGAGGGATCCCCAACCGCGGGGGGTCGACCGTAATGCCCCCCTCGGTCGCGAGCAGTCGTACGATTTCTCCGACGAAGAGCGGATTGCCTTCGGTCTCCGCGTGGATAGCGACGACAAGCTTCTCAGTAGGCGACTCCCCGGCCGTGAGCTCGATGAAGCGGCGGACGTCATGTTCAGCCAGCCCGCCGAGGGCAATTGTCGTCGTGATCGGCTCACGGAGAAGCTCGGTCACAGCGGTCGTAAGCGGATCGGTCGGCGTCGGATCGACGTTCCTGAACGAGCCGATCACGAGCAGGCGACTCTTGCCGAGCTCGCGAGCCAAGAACTGCAGGAGCAAGAGCGAGGTTTCGTCTGCAGCATGCAGGTCGTCCAAGACAAGGACCAACGTCCGCGAGTGCGCCGCTGCCTTCAAAAACGCCGACGCTGCCTCGAAAAGCCGAAAGCGTGCGCTGTCTGACTCGGGCGCTCGCGGTTCGGGCAAATCGGGGAAGAACTCCCGGAGCTCAGGGAGAAGCTGAGCGAGATCACCAGCACCCGCACCGAGCAGCGTCCGCAGGGTCTCGACCTTCGTCTCGTGGATGAGCCCACGGAGTGACTGGACCCATGGCCAGTAGGCCGGGGCTCCGCCCGCTTCCCAACAGCGGCCGACGAGAATGCCCGCACCCCGCGCGCGGGCCTGGACGACCAGCTCTTCCGCAAGTCGACTCTTACCGATCCCGGGCTCGCCGACGAGTAGGACCAGGCGCCCACGCCCGATGGAGGCATCGTCGAAAGCGGACAGGAGGTGTTGCAGCTCCGGGCCTCGACCGACGAAGACACCCCGGTCCGACTCGGCCGCTTCCATGGTCGGCTCCGTGATCTCGAGCAAGGGGTCCTGGTTCAAGATGGCCTGCTGAAGTTCGCGCAGCTGCCGACCGGGCTCGATACCTAGCTCCTCGACCAAGACAACACGTGCCTGCCGATACGCCTCGAGTGCGTCCGCCTGGCGGCCCGACCGGTAGAGGGCGATCATCAGCTGCCCCCGAAGACGCTCCCGCAACGGGTTCTCCGCCACGAGCGCCTCGAGCTCACCCGTCAGCTCCGCATGGCTGCCTGCGTCCAACCGCCGCTCGATCCGCTCCTCCAGACACGCGAGCCGCTCATCCTCGAGCCGCCCGATCTCGGCTTGAGCGAACCCTTGGTACGCGAAATCGGCCAGCGGCGGCCCCCGCCACAATGCCAGCGCCTCAGCGGCCTTTCCCTGCTCTCGCAATCGACGAAAGCGGGCGAGATCGAACTCGTCGTCCTCCACCTTGAGCAGATAGCCAGGTGGCCTCGTCTCCACCCGGTTCCGACCCAGCAACTTGCGAAGGCCGGCCACGTACACCTGCAGCGCCTTCTGTGCCGTCGCCGGCGGGTCCTGATCCCAAAGGGCGTCAACGAGCCGGTCCTGCGACACCACCTCGTTCGCATGCAGTAACAGCACTGCGAGAAGCGCGCGACGCTTGGCGCCGCCTAAGTCCAGCGCCTCCCCATCGGAGTGAACCTCCAGCGGGCCGAGGATCCGGAACTCCATGCTCCTCCCGGGGAATCCGTGCCTGACCTCGCGACGTTAACTGCTCCTCGCGTAAAGAGGCGCCTTAACCGCGCCGTTACCGCTGCTTAGGCGCCCTGTCGTTTCCTGCACGAAAGGGCCACAACCGGTGGCCCGGCGAGAGGAGGCGATCATGAAGGGCCCTAACTACCTCGACTGGTTCAGGCGGCTGGTCGTCCTCGGCGCGGTTGTCGCCGCCGGTGCGACCGCCGCAACTGCGGGCGCAGCTGGCCGCCCGCCGGATGTGCAGGACGCGGCCATGGCGAACCTCGCGACCGAGATCAGCCGGCCGCCCGACGTCAGCGACGCCGCTTCCGCGCGCTCCCTGCCCGTCTCGGATGTCTTCGAGCGTTACGTGACCGCACATCCCTACGGCAACGGGCTGTCGCTCGAATCGGCGGGCGTGTCGCGCCCGCCCGATGTCGCCGATGCGGCCGCGGCCGCGACGCCGCTCCCGGACGCCTTCGAGCGCTACGCGTCCGCCCACCCCTACGGCTCCGACCTGTCTGTCGGGACGGTCGTGCGCCCGCCCGATGTCGCCGACGCGGCCCTGTCCGCCACGACGGAGCCGATCGGCGCAGCGACTGGCTTCGACTGGGGTGACTGGGGGATCGGGATCGGAACGGGCGTGGGCATTGCGCTGATCCTCGGTAGCGGCCTGATCGTCGGCCGGCAGTTGCGGCACCGCAGCGTCCAGACAGCGTAGAAGTTCGCCTCCGCGAACGGACCGAGCGGGCCGGCCCGGCCCGCTCGGTCTGCGGACCGGCCACGTGGTGCGGCTGGCCGCACCGCGAGACACTGGGCTCCCGTAGCGACAACGCGGCGCGCGCGACCTATCTTCGAGGCATGCCAGTCGCAATCGCATACGCAGTCAGCTCCGCGCCCTTCCTCGCGCTCGGCTTCGGTCTGCTGCGCCTCGGCCGCGCCTAGACTTGGCCCCGGTATGGCCGGGGAGAAGCTGATCGTCGACAACCGTCGCGCGCGCCACGAATACGACCTGCTCGAGCGCTTCGAGGCCGGCATCGTGCTGACCGGGACCGAGGTGAAGTCGCTCCGCCAGGGGCGGGTCTCGCTCGCGCAGGCCTACGCCGACGTTCGCGACGGCGAGGTCTGGCTCGTCGGCGCCGACATCGCCGTCTACGAGCAGGGGAACATCGCGAACCACGACCCGGGCCGCGACCGGAAGCTCCTGCTGCGCAAGGGCGAGATCGCGTCGCTGATCGGAAAGGTCCGCGAGAAGGGGCTGACGCTCGTCCCGACCCGGATGTACTGGAAGAACGGCCGCGCGAAGATCGAGCTCGCGCTCGGGCGCGGGAAGCTTCAGCGGGACAAGCGGCGCGACATCGCCAAGCGCGAAGCAGACCGCGACATGCAGCGCGCGCTCAAGTTGCGGCGCTGACGCTCTGCCGGGCGCCGGCGAGCACCGCGTCGAGTAGTCCGGGGAAGCGTGCCTCGAGGTCGTCGCGGCGGAGCGAGACGAGCCGCTGCGTGCCGACGACGCGCGTCTTCGTCAGACCGGCCTCGCGCAACACCTTGAAGTGGTGGGAGCGCGTCGAGTCGTTGACCGGCAGCGGGAAGCTGCCACAGGGGCGCTCCCCGTCTCGGAGCGCCGCGAGGATCTCCAGGCGAACGGGGTCGGCGACCGCCTCGAGGACGGCGACGAGCCCGATCTCGTCGCGCGCCGGCATCTCCAGGGTTGTCTCGGTCATTCGATCCTCATCGAAATAAACGCCGGCGTCCGTCCGTTTCATTCCTTCGACGGGAATCGAAGTATTACCGAAGGGAGTCGTCGTGGGGAAACCCGGCCGGGGCGTACTGTTCGGGATCACCTGCGGAGCGATCTGGGGCGTGATGTTCGTGATCGCGAAATCGGCCCTCGACCGGATCGACGCGTTCGATTTGACGACGATCCGCTACGCATTCGCCAGCGCGATCCTCCTTGCGATCCTCGCGACGGTCGAGGGGCGTGGGGCGCTTCGCCTCGCCGGTCGCGGTCGGCGGCTGTGGCTGCTCGGCTCGGTCGGCTTCGCCGGGTTCAACCTGCTCGCCTTCACCGGTCTGGAGCACGCGCGCCCGGAGAGCGCCGCGCTGATCGTCGCCTTCGCGCCCCTCGTGACCGCGCTCGCCCTCTGGCTCCGGACCGGAAACCGCCCGTCGCGCGGCGTCCTCCTCACCTTTGGCCTCGCGCTCGTCGGCGTGTCGTTCGTTGTCAGCCACGGCGACCCCACCTCGATCGTCCGCGGCTCGGTCGGCTGGGGCGATGCGCTCGTCCTCGCCGGTGTCGTCAGCTTCGCCGTCTACACGCTCGGCGCTTCGGAGTTCCGCGACTTCTCGCCGCTCCGCTACACGGCTCTGACGGCAGGCCTCGGCTGGTTGACGATCGCCGCCGCCGCGCTCGCGGTCACGCTGTCGGGCTGGAAGCCGGCGCCGTCGGCGGGCGACGTGTGGGCCGTGACCCCGCAGATCGCCTACATCACGATTCCCGGCGCGGTCGTCGCGGTGCTTGCCTGGAACGCCGGGGTCGGGTCGATCGGCCCCCAGAACTTCGCCCTCTTCGGGAACCTCGTGCCCGTGGTCACCTTCGCGGTGCAGATCGGCCGCGGCTACCGCCCGGCTGCGCTCGAGGTGGCGGGGGCGGTAGTGACCATCCTCGCGCTCGTGGCGGCGAACCTGATCTCGCGGCCGCGGAGGAGGCCGCTCGAGCTCGTCACCCTCGAGGAAAGACTCGCGGATGCGGCGTAGAGGTTCGTTCCACGGCAGGCGGGCAGAACTGGCTCGCCGGCGCGGAGCTACACTGTTGCGACGAACATACGGGGGCGACCAGGTCTCGACGTGGTCGGTTCTCCGGCTGAGCTGCAGGTCGAGGTCCCCGGTCGGCCTCGTAAAACAACCGGGAACCAACGTAAGTGCGGATCACGAACTCGCACTCGCTGCCTAACTGAG
>JBKPRD010000152.1:0-6767 GCA_046734415.1 Actinomycetota bacterium
TTCTTCGCGATCTCCAGCGCCGCGGACCACGCGAGCATCTTCACCCGCAAGGTCGGCTGAGTCGTCGACAACGCTTAGGGAGGGGCCCCGCGACGCGGGGCCCTTCTGTCTTTCGGGAAACCCCGGCGGTCGTCCGATGTCGCTCGGCAAGGCGACAAGGGCCTTAGTCGGCGAGGGACGGGGAGGCGTTGATCCAGCTCTGGTGGGACATCGCCCGGGACGAGACTCGCCGCGACCGCGATCGACTGGAGGCGAGCAAGCTCCTGGCCGATCGCGGCTGGGGGAAGGCGGCGGTGTTCGCCCCGCAGGAGGGCGATCCGTTCGACTTAGAAGAGGTGGAGGCGGCGGCGGAGGAGTTTCGCCGCCGGATCCTTCGGCTTGCTAAGGCTGAAGAGGTAAAGACCTAGCAGGCCGTTTCCGTTCCGAGCCACGAGCATCCGCTGACCTGGCGGAGTGGCTGATCTTGGCACCGAACTGGTACCGACCTCAGCCGATCGAGCCGAACCGGTTTGGGCACAGTCTGCCTCCTAGTGCCCAAACCCCCCCGAATCGGCGGGTATCCGGCGTTCCCGGCGAGGCCGCCTCTCTCGCGGGGGGGACGGCCAGCGCCCGTCCCGTACCTGCTACTGGCGGACGAGCTTCGAGCAGGGAGCGAGGCGGCGAAAAGGGTGCTGCGGGCGGCGGCGAGCCCTGAGAGACTCGCCGCCGCACAGGAGAATCATTTTCAGGGTTGAGCACCTACCCAGCTGAAGGTGCAACGTCCTGCCGCGCTGCCGACGCAGACCATGGTGTCGAATGAAATCGGTCGACTCAGCGCAAGGTTGATATCCGAAGTGCCGCCCTCGGCAGGACCCAAGAACTCAGCGGGTCTACTCGAGCCGTGTTTGAGGGAGAAAGAAGAAACGTTGGGGTCCAGATGAATGACGAGGGCACTCGCCGTCTGGACCGCGAAGGGTCCAAGTACGTTCCCGGGAGAAGGTGAAGCGGATAGCCCTGTGGCTAGGCCACCGTCTGTGATCGGGGCGGCCGCAGCCACCGAGAGACTGCTGTTGGTCACGTTGACGTTCGCCGTCCCCTGCTCGTGAACCTTGATGTTCCCGCTCCCATCGAGGTTCTGTTCCAGCACCGGCGTCACGGGCTTGTCCAGTCCCGTCGCCTGTGCGATGTCGGCCCGGAACACGGTCGCTCCGAGAAGAACACCGACGCCGATGAGTAGCAGCGCTCCCAAAGCTGCTCGCCTGCGCATTGCCAATCCCCCCTTTGCCTGCCTAGTAACAGAAGCGGCAATCATCCGCGCTGTCTTCCAAGTTGTCAACGCTGACCAACCCGGTACACCACTAGCCGCAAAGGTCAAGCGGCGTGAGTCTCGCGACCAGAGTCTCCCGCCTCGAACTCACTAGACCCTCCCCCTAGCGGCGCTGGCGTCGCGCCAGGAAGGCCTTAACCACCTCGCGATGTAGAAGCGGATCGAGCCGTCCCGCGGGTTTGGGCACAAGCGGGCTTCTAGTGCCCAAACCCACCCGAATCGCCCCGAATCGGCAGGTATGCGGGCCTCCGGGCGAGGCCGGAGGGTGGCCGTTTTTGGCTTGCTTACGCCGCAAGAGAGAGCCGGGCGCTGAGGCCCGGCTCCTCTTCACACGCGGGAGGTCGCTGGTTCGATCCCAGCCGCGCCCATCGGCTTGACCAAGCGGTCTAGCAGCCCGCGAAGCCCGGCCGCCGCGGGCTGCCGGGCCTAAACCGGGGCAAGCTTTTCGTCTATACCAGCTCGCGCCGAAAACCTACCGCGCGCTGGAGGCTCTGGCGCATCGTCGACCGGCGGAAAGTGCTCCTCCGATCTGAAGCCACCGCACCGGTGCTCGCCACGGTCGATACCGCCGCATGAGAATCGTTGTAACGCGACCCTCCCGTCGCGTCGAGATCCTGAACGAGCACGGAGTGCCGACCGTTTCAATCCGGTTGCCTGCCGGGCGAACGCTGGCGCTGTTCCTGGATGGAACTTCGCTCATCACGAGAACGGAGACCCCTTATCTCCTCTTCGCTGCTGCCGCACTGGGCGACTGCCGCGGACTCTTCTTGGGAGCTGGGGCGCGGGGTCGAACCTCCTGCGCGCTCGGACGCTTCCGCGCGAGGCCCCGGCTCTCGATGAGCCTACGGCTCGCGACGTCAGCGCGCTAGACGCTCTTTCGGACGCGACTCAGACGAACGAGATTCGGTCCGGCTTCTTGACCCCGCGCGTGGCAGGCTTGCCGCTCGCAGTCACGCGGTTGCGCATGACCGTCACCGGGGGCGAGTCGCCTTTGGCGAGACCGTCGACTGCCCAGCGGCGATCGACGGCCGCTGGTTCATGCGCTTGCGGACGCGGTCGACGTGCCCCTTCGCTAGGTGCCCGTAGGTCTTGTCGATCATCGCCACGCTCGTGCCCATCAGCCGGGCGAGCTCGAACAGCTCGATCCCGGCGTCGGGCATCCAGGTCCCGAACGCGTGCCGCAGCGTGTACGGGCCAGGTAGCCAGAGCCTGCCGTCCCGTTGAAGCCCTGGGAGGCGTTCGAGGTCGGTGGGTTCGCGCTCCAGTTTCCGGGGGATCCGAGCGGTCCCGCCGGAGAGGTGTGCCGCTGCAGGTGCGCCGTCGCCTACGAGGAGGCCGCGCCGCTTCCCGTCTCGTGACGGGCACTCATCGCTGGTGAGGTGGTGGGGGCGGCGCTGGACACGCCACCCCCATTGCAGAGAAGCTACCCCTGCGAGTTCGACGTGTTATCCACGTAGTTGTCTTCGTGCTGAGCGCCGTTGCCTCTCTGGCTTTCACCGACGCAGATCTGCTCGTCCCCGTTCTTGTCCGTCAGCACCTGAATCGGATCGTTTACGTCCACTGGCGTCAGCGTGTACCACTTCGTGCAGCCCCGGGCCGGCTTATTCGCACCCGCCACGCTGGCCGCGACTCCCACGGCAATGGCAGCGACCACGCAGAGCATGATCAGCCGCCGAACGCTTCTTGTCATTGCCGAACCTCCCTCTCCCCCGGTGGATAGAAGCGGCCCGATCCGCCTGCCAGGGCCGCACGACACAGCTAGACGAAGCCCGCCTATCCTGATCCGGCCGCGATCAAAGGTCAACTGTCGAGCGACAAGCGGACGGGCGTGGCGCCCGCGGCTGGTGAGGTGGTGGGGGCGGCGCTACGGCCGCCCCCGCGTCGCCATTAGTGCCGCCCGTCGCTCGGCTCGGCTGGATCTAGCGGAAAGACGGAGAGGGCGGCTCGTCACCGAACCGCCCGCTTGCCGTGCTCGACCGTTCTAGCCTTCGTCGGTGCGGAAGGACAACCCGTCGAAGGCGATGGAGCCGGTGGCCGCGCCGAGATTCTGGAAGACCCGTCCGTCCTGGTCTATGACAACAAGGGCCAGGCCGGAATCCCGGAGCACGATGAGGCCATTGGTTTTGGTGGGCCTGTAGCCAGTCGGGAGGAAGAAGATCGGATCGTTACGGCCAAGTCCGCCTCCCAAAGCGTTTCCCTTGAGATGGACGAGCCCGAGCGGGTCCTTGTTCAAGCCGGTACTCGTCCCCGGGTGCTCCCCTCCGGGAGGCGCGTCCGGGATCGAGGCGTAAGCGATGCCCGCCACGGCAGCGCCAACGACGACAACCAATGCGATCATGCTCCAGCGCCCGCCAGTCCACAGCTTCATTGCCGTGACCAAAGGTCACGCCGCTGACGACCGTTTGGTGGCGGGCTGCTGTTGACAGGCAGGAAGACAAGGCAGATGATTGCCGCCACTGTCACTCACCGGCAGGCGGAGAGGAGAGGGATGTACAGGAAGGCTGCAGCCGCCCTCTGTGCACTTGCTTTGTTGGGCGTCGGCGTCGGTGTCAGTGTCGCGCTCGGCGGGGAGGTAAAGGGCCCTCCGGGCACTACAACATCGACAAACGAGGCTACGAACACCACTGGGGCACCCTCGCACGCCAGTTCGGTCTGCGCCTACAACGGTCTGAATGACTTGAATCCGAACCAGGGCCAAGTCACGGATCAGACTCAGAATCCCCACAACCAGGGGATACCTGGACAGGCAGGAGCGGGGCCTAACGCGCAGACGGTGGGCACGGGCTCGCCGGGCCACCCAACCTGCGGCAAGGACACAAATCCTGAGCCGCACTGACCCGTAGATCGAATCGTCTTCGGCTGGCCCCGGCGCGGGAGCGCGTCGGGGCCAACCCATTTCTCCATCCGCCTAACAGGGCGACTGGACAGCCCTCTGAGCCTGCGGGGCGGCCGTAGCGCCACCCCGCCCATCTCCAAAGGAGGAGTAAGAGGCTCCGCGGGCGAGGGAGGTGAGGCCCGCGGCGCTGGCGTCGCTGCCGTAGAGTCGCGCAGTCCCCACTACGAGGAGGTATGTGATGGCGATCCTCATCCGGTTCAGCCCGAGCGGGATGACGTCGGAGCAGTACAACGCTGTTGGCCAGAAGCTTCAGGACGGCGGCCATTGGCCGCCAGACGGGCTCCTCGCGCACGTCTGCTTCGGATCGAGCGGGAACCTCCGCGTCAGCGAGGTCTGGGAGTCGCCGGAACAGCAGGAGCAGTTCGCTGAGAACCTGATGCCGTTGCTGCAGGAGGAGAACATCGACCTCAGCGGCGACCCTGAGATCCTTGAGGTCGAGGGCTACTTCATGCGCGACGCGAGCAGCGAATCCGGCGACTGACGCCGACACGCCGTCTTACGCCAAGCGGGCAATGTCGCCTCCGAGAGGAGCGCGAGGGATTGCGCCGCCCGAAATCGACCGAGGGGGCACGATGGGTTCCCGAGCGAGTACGAATCGGGCGGCGCTGCCCGCCTGGGGCAAGGCACCCTGGCAGCGAGCGGATGGAGGCGGCCTTCGGGGAGGTTCTCCGGTGAGCGGCGGGGGACCCCCTACTGCTTCGGCCCGGGGACGAAAGGGTACGACCCGGAGCTGGTAGTGACATGGACGCGGGGAGCGGTGCAGGTCACTCGGTGCTGGAACGATTGCGCCGACAAGAAGGAGCCTCTGTTCACGGTTAGGAGGTAGCTGGGCTTGTAGCCTAGTCAGGCAACGAGGTCGTCTTTTTTTGCGCCGCGCACTACCGGGGTGAATGTGGCGGCGCCTCAAGAATCGTCTCAGCCTCTAGACTCGCAGCCGGTGGCGATTGAGGTCGATGTCGAGATGCTTCAACTCGGCGACGTGATCCTGATCGATCTTCCCGACCTGGGCACGAACATCGAGGCGACGGTGGTTGGTGAGTCCCCTGAGGTTATTCGCGAGATCGAGCGGAGCGAAAGCAGCGTGCGCGCCAGGCTGCGTGTGTCCGGTCGAGACGACTTCGTGATGGTCTGGCCGCTGGACACACGCGTCATGCTCGTTCGCGGCCCTTAGCGTTGTCTGGCAGAGGTGCCGTCCTGCTTCGATCGTCGTGTCGGCGCTCATGTCTCAGCCGGGAGAGGAAGTCTCATGAGCGGGCAAGTCTCTGTCCCTGAGCCATTGCCTTGAGCCGTTGGGCCTGTAGCTCAAGCGGAAACGCGCGCACTCAAGCGCGCGTGTCGAAGCGGCCCAGGCCTGAAAAGGAGTCGTCGCGTCCGGCGACGCTAGAGGCTCAGGGTGTCATCGTGGGAGCGTGGCAGCTGTGTCTTCCTCCACGTCCCCGCTCGACGCGTTCAGAAGGCGGGACTGGTACGCGACGGCGACGGCTTGGGTGCGACTATGAACTCCGAGCTTGGCGAGTATGCGCTGGACATGGCTGCTCACCGTCTTCGGGCTGATGACCAGTTCGCTCGCGATGTCAGACGCGCTTTGACCCTGCGCAAGCCCTCGGAGCACCTCGAATTCTCGGTTGGTCAGATCGAAATCTCGTGGAGCCTCGAGACGTGCCAACTCTGGTCGGGAGCGGGTGATCGCCCTGCGCACGCGGGCAAGGAGCTCATTAGTATCGAACGGCTTGGTTAAGTAATCGTCGCCGCCGAGGAGTAATCCAATCGCGCAGTCGGCTGCGTCGGTCCTTACTCCCGAGACGAAGATGACGGGCAGCCCATCGCCAAACTGATCGCGAAGCTCGCAGCAAACCTCAAATCCGCTGATGTCCGGCAATGAGACGTCAAGGAGAACGAGAGCCGGTCGCGCGGAGTGCAGGGCCGCGAGCGCGTCTTCGCCTGTGGCGGCTTCCACGGTCGCATGACCGGCCTTCGCAAGAAGCTTGGAAACGAAAGCTCGAAAGCTCGCATCGTCATCGACGATCAGAACCGGACCCGGGTTGGCTGCCACGGTAGACGCCCTCCCCTCGAAGGCGCTTTAGTTTTAACCCAATCAGGCGTTTCATTCAATCCCGCGATGTAGGGCGCCTCATCTGGTCGCAGTAGGCAACCTACGTCAGACGTTGTAGTCGTCCGGCGGACAAACGTTGTAAGCCGAAAAATCGGGCAATCACCCCTTGTGGATAGTTCGTCCCTCCCCCTAGCCTCCGGGTTTGCGATCACCGCCGTCGAGAGTTGCGATCGACCACACACGCGGGGCTCGACGGCGCGCGCACAATCCACCGCACTGCGACTCGGTGGCAAGAAATAGTCGCTGAAGAGAGAGGGGAGCAAGAAGATGCGACACAGATCCATGATCCTGTTTCTCGTGACGGTCGTGACCGGCGTCGCGTTTGCCTCCGCGGCACTCGCGGATAACCCGCAGTTCAACAAGGGCCCGACCTACTCGCCCACGACCACTGCCCTGACCGCCACTGGCAAGGCGACAGGGATGGGGAACTCGCCGACGCGGGCGTTCCTGAC
>JBKPRD010000153.1:0-3115 GCA_046734415.1 Actinomycetota bacterium
CACCTGCTGCGCGTCGACCTTGACGACGACGTCCTCACCGCGGGGGGCGGCGCCGGCGAGCGGCACGAACGAAGACTTCGTCCCAAACAGGCCCGTGTTGACAAGCGCCCATTCCGGCTGGTCGGTTTGCTGATCGAGATAGAGCGCGTCGATCGTGCCGATCTTGTCGCCGTTGCGGTCCTTCAGCGAACGACCGTTCCAGTCGTAGGCGTGCGTCATATCCGTAGTCATTGCGTTTCTCCTTGTGTTGGTTCTTATGTGCGGCGGTCAGCCGGTCGCCGGCCGAGCGCCGGTGCCGTCCCGGCGCGCCGGCTCGGCGCGCGGGTGGGATTCCTGCACCGCTGACTGGGCCTGGTCCTGGGCGCGCTGCTTGCCCTTCTGCATGTCGGCCTTGACCTGGCCCTTGTGCTGTTGGCCCTTCTGGTACGCGTTGCGGAGCATCTCGGCGGCCACCTCGCGACCACCGAGGCCGAAGGCCAGCGCGAGCCCGAGGGCGAGCGCGCCGATCAGCGCCGTGTAGGTGATCTGCACGATCTCCGGGGCGATCTTGAGCTGGTTGAGGATCATGAAGATCGCGATCCCCATCACCAGCGCGGGAACGACCGAGGCGACGACCTTCCCGGTCGGCGTGTCGCCCATCGTCTTGGCGACCAGGCCGGCAACCGCGGCGGCCACCACACCCGCGACGACGAAGATCAGCACCGCCACGACGACGTTCGGCAGATAGGCGAGCACCTGATTCATGAAGGCGGTCACGGCCGGGATCTGAAGCGCCCCGATCGCAGCGGACAGCGCGAACAGGAAGATGAACCAGAAGACGACCGACGCGATCAGGCGCGAGGGGCTTGCCCCCGGGCTGACCTTCTCGACGTATTCACCGGTCTGCCCTGAATGCAGGTGCTGGTCGAGTCCGGCCTTGTCGAGCAGCTTCGAAACGACCGTCTTGACGATCCGCGCGACCAAGTAGCCGACGACCAGGATCACGAGGAACCCGATCACGTTCGGGATGAAGCCGAACAGGCTATCGAGGCCCTGCTGAACGCTGTCGGAGACCTTTACTGCTGCGAGCATCTGCTCCCTCCTCTGTGGGTTGCGGTAAAGCTCCGGTGCCCAGCCCCGCCCAGGTCAGCGGGAGGTGTCAAGGGTTTGTCTAGGGGTAGGGGCGAGGCGATGGACGAGGCCGCTCACCTTCGGATCGGCGAGCTGAGCTACCGCGTCGGGATTAGCCCCGACGTGCTGAGAGCCTGGGAGAAGCGCTACGGCCTGCTCAGGCCGAGCCGCTCCGCGGGCGGCTACCGCCTCTACAGCGAGCGCGACGAGTGGCGCGTTCGCCTCATGCAGCAGAAACTCTGGAGCGGCCTGTCAACCGCGGAAGCGGCCCGCGACGTCGCCCGGATGGAGCACAACAGCCGCCTGCCCGACGGCTCCGTCGAGACGCCGGCGGAGCTCGCCGAGAAACTCGGCGCTGCGCTCGAGCGCTTCGACGAGGACGACGCGCACGCGCTGCTCGACCGGCTCCTGGGCGCCCACGGACTCGAGCGAGCGATCCGCGACGCGCTCATGCCCTACCTCCGCGAGCTCGGCGAGCGCTGGGCGCGAAACGAGATCACGGTCGCACAGGAGCATTTCGCCAGTCGCCTGATCGAGGGTCGTCTTCTGACACTTGCGCGCGGCTGGAACCAGGGTCCCGGGAGGCGGGTGGTGCTCGCCTGCCCGTCCGGTGAGCAGCACACGCTGCCACTCGTCTGCTTCGGCCTCGTGCTGAGAACACGTGGCTGGCGCATCGTCTACCTCGGCGCCGACACGCCGCCGAGCTCAGTCCACATGGCGGCCGACACGATCCGCGCCGACGTGGTCCTGCTGGCGGCGGCGGCGAGCGACCGCTTCGTGCCGATCGCGAACGACCTGCGCGGCCTGGCCCGCAGGCGCCCACTGGTGCTCGCCGGACGCGGCGCTACTCCGGAGCTGGCGACAGAGCTGGACGTCCAATGTCTGCACGACGACCCCGCGACCGCCGCCGAGGCGCTGTCGCGCCGGTTCGTACTCCAGTGATGTACGTCTCACTGTCACACCTGCGCGTCCCCGAGCAGCGCGCCGGCGAACTGGTCTCCGCGTTCCAGCGCCGCGCCCGCCTCGTGGAGGAAGCGGACGGGTTCGTGGACCTCCAGGTATGGCAGTCGGACAGAGAGCCCGGCGAGCTCGTGATGGTTAGCCGCTGGCGAGACCGCCGCGCCTTCAAGGCGTACATGAAGAGCGACCGCCACCGCATCTCACACGACCGCATCGATCCGGACCTGGACAGCGCGATCCGGCTCGAGCGGCTCGACCACATGCACACCTACGAGGTCGTGGCCGAGTGACCGACCCGCCGAGCGGCGCGCCAGCGCCGGTCACCGCTGAAGTCCGCGACGGGGAGCAGCTAGACCTCCGCGCGCTCTCCGAGGAGATCTGCCACCGCTACAGGGACGAGTTCCCGGACGAGCAGGCCCGCTACGGCGACGCCGGAGTGGCGTGGTGCGTGCACGACAACCAGCACCTGCTCAACTGGGCCGTGGCGGAGTCAAACGGCTACGGCGGCTTCGAACGGCAACTGACCTGGCTCGCGGGCGTGCTCGAGGCGCGCGATTTCCCGCTCGAGCGACTGGCGAGCAACCTCGACATAGCGGCGGCCGGCCTGGACGAGCTGGGAACCCGCCACTCTGGGCCCTTGGAAATCCTCGCGGACAGTGCGCGCTTCGTTTGGTCTCGAGCATGATGGGCCGTGCCCGCGGCACCCATTTGCGCGAATAGGAGAACGGCTCGGCCGCTCGGTCCGTGATCCGGACACCTGGTTGGAATACGATCGCGTGCACCGGATATGACGAAGCGAGGCGATGGCTAGATGACTGACGCTGACCGTGGAGAATTGCATTCCCGCCCGGACGACGATGTGTCGGAGATCTCTGCCAGCGGCCCTCCCCACGAGTCCGACATCGTTCGCCGCGAGCCGGACATTGAGATCGTTGCGCACGTGCGCGCAGACGAGCTTCGCTTCGACGCTGAGCCCGAGGTGGAGATTCGCTACCCGGGGAGCGGGAAGCGTGATTCGCGGCAAGTCACCACTCGAAAGAACATC
>JBKPRD010000154.1:0-21556 GCA_046734415.1 Actinomycetota bacterium
GTGTTTGTTCTGCTCATCAGCCGAGAGTTGCTCGAACTCGGCCCTCGATAGCCGTTCCACGACTCGTAACCCTACTGGGAGGCCGGGGGCGAGTCGAACTCCCGGCGCGCCCGGGCGCTTCCCCGCCACCTTCCGGCCCGCTATCGGGCCAGGCGAAGCTTCGCCCGCCTAGATGGCCCGTTTCGGCCGGTCCACGCTATGAGCCAGGAGAAACCCGCTGTTTCCAGCGGGTTCTCGTGTGGAGCGTACCGGGATCGAACCGGTGACCTCCGGCTTGCAAAGCCGGCGCTCTCCCAGCTGAGCTAACGCCCCTGGTCGCCGTCAGTGTAGAGGCGCGGCCCGGCGGGCGCTGTTACGCGGCCCGTTCGAGCCGCTCTTCGGCGCGGGCGCGCTTGATGATCAGGTCGCGGTCGCCCCAGCGGCGCTCCGCGCGCGCGGCGCGCTGCTCGTCCCAGAGCTCGGCGATACGCTCCTCGAGCTGCTGGTGCTCCTTTGCGAGCACAGCGTCGTGCCCGCGAGAGAGCTCATGCATCACCTGCGCACGACGCTCGGTCAGTTCCTCGATCTCGATGCGGATGTCGTCCAGAGTTCTCATCGACTCTCCAAACGTCGCTTCCGGTCGGCGTATTCCTTAGCGCCAGGGACCAAAGAGAAACATCGCGATCACGATCACTCCGACGACGGCGGAGGCGATCGCGATGCCCTCGAGGGCTCCGTCAGGCATGGGCGCCCCAGCGTCCATGCCTGGGGGGAGGGGTCCGAAGGGAACCGGGAGGTTCCCCTGACAAACCCGGCCTCTGGAAGAAGGGGGCCTGTGGGGGAAGCATGGTTTCCCCCACGGGAGCGAGCCGAAGGCGAGCGACTTCAGGCATAGCCGAGCTCGTCCAGCCGGTCCTCGTCGATCCCGAAGTAGTGCGCGAGCTCGTGCAGGACCGTGACACGGATCTCGCGCTCGAGCGCTGCGGGGTCGTCACCGAAGTCCTCGACGAGCGGGCGGCGGTAGATCGCGATCCGCGCCGGCAGGTACTCCGGCTCGTCGAACAAGCCGTAGAGATCCGGCTCCTCTCGGTTCTCCTCCTCGACGACGACTGCGACGTTCTCCAGCCCGCGCGCCAGGTCCGGCGGCAGCGCGTCGAGCGCGGCGCGCACGTGCTCCTCGAAGCTGCTCATCGGAACCGCGGTGGCAACGGGTCTCGTACCTTGAACGCGCGCACGCTCAGCACGCCGAAGAGGAAGCCGCCGACGTGTGCGAAGAACGCCACGCCGCCGCCGGACTCGGGATGGGTCACGGCGTAGCCGCCCTGCCAGAGCTGGAAGAGGAACCAGATGCCGAGGAAGACGACGGCCGGTATCTCGATCAGGAGGAAGAACACGAACGTCAGCACGCTTGCGGTCGGGAGCAGCACCAGGTAGGCGCCGAGTACGGCGGAGATCGCGCCGCTGGCGCCGAGGTTCGGGACCAGCGTGTCGCCCGGTTGGCCCCAGTTGAAGGTGACCCACGCCTGCAGCGTCGTCGCCGCGATTCCTCCGAGGAGGTAGAAGACGAGAAAGCGCACGCGGCCCATCGCGTCCTCGATGTTGTTGCCGAAGATCCAGAGGAAGAGCATGTTGCCGCCGAGGTGCAGCCAGCTGCCGTGCAGGAACATCGACGTAATCGCGGTCACCACCCAGCCCTTGTCGATCTGCGGACAGCTGCCGTTCACCTCGCAGGGGTGAAACGCGAAGTCGTGGACGGACCGGTTGAGGTTCGGCAGCTGGTAGAAGAGCCAGACCGCGACGTTGACGCCGATCAGCGTGACCGTGACGACCGGGAAGGTCCGGGTCGGGACGTTGTCGCGCAGCGGCAGCACGGGGCGGTCTAGGGCACGATCAGCGCGAGCAGCGCCTTCTCGGAGTGGAGGCGGTTCTCGGCCTCGTCCCAGGCGGCGCACTGCGGGCCGTAGAGCACGTCCTCCGTGATCTCGTCGCCGAGGTGTGCGGGCAGGCAGTGGAGGACGATCGCGTCCGGGGCGGCCAGCCGGAGAAGGTCGCCGTCGATGCGGTAGCCGGCGAAGTCGCGGGCGCGGCGCTCCCGCTCGTCCTCCTGGCCCATGCTCGTCCAGACGTCGGTGTAAAGCACGTTCGCCCCGCGCGCCGCCTCACGCGGATCGCGCAGCGACTCGACGCCGGACGGCTCGTACCCCGCCGGCGTCGCGGCGACGAAGTCCATTTCGAGCGCGGCGCAGATCTCGGCGAGCGACGCGCAGACGTTGTTGCCGTCGCCGACGTAGGCAACGCGTACACCGTCGAGGCCGCCGAGCCGCTCCCGGATCGTCATCGCGTCCGCGAGCGCCTGGCAGGGGTGCGTCTCGTCGGTGAGGCCGTTGACGACCGGCACGTAGGCGTGCTCGGCGAGCTCCTCGATCATGTCCTGGCCGAATGTACGGATCATGATCGCGTCGAGGTAGCGGGAGAGAACGATGCCGATGTCCCTGGTCGACTCCCGCTCGCCGAGGCCCACCTCCGGGCCGGTCAGATGGACGGCGTGGCCGCCGAGCTGCTCGACGGCGAGCTCGAACGAGACCCGCGTCCGCAGCGAGGGCTTCTCGAGCAGGAGGCCGACGCTGCGGCCGGGAAGGAGGGGCTCGTCGACATAGCGCTTCCGCTCGTCCTTGAGCCGGTCGGCGAGGTCGAGGACGGCGAGCAGCTCGTCGCTCCGCCAGTCGGAGATCCGCAGGAAATCGCGTCCTTTCAGCGTTTCCATGGGTCGATGCTACGTGAACGAGAGACTTGACAATAGAACGCTTAGGTTTTATTCTTCCGATTGAGTCAATGCAACAAGGAGGAACCACGATGGCAACACTTGTTCGCTGGGATCCCGTCCGCGAGCTCGCGCAGTGGCAGAACGACGTCGAGCGCCTGATGGGCACCTTCCTGCGCGGCGCATCCGCCGGCACGAACGGCGAGCAGCGCTGGGCGCCGCCGCTGGACGTCTGGGAGACGCAGGACGAGCTCGTCTACGCGTTCGACCTGCCCGGCATCCCCGAGGAGAAGATCTCGATCGAGTTCGAGGACAGCACGGTGACGGTCAGCGCGGAGCGCGAGCGCCGGCAGGAGGTCTCGCAGGATCGCTTCTACCGCTTCGAGCGTCGCTACGGCAGCTTCGCGCGGTCGATCGGCTTGCCGCAGGGGGTCACCGAGGACGACATCCGTGCCGACTACAAGGACGGCGTGCTCGAGCTCCACGTCACCAAGCCGAAGGCGCCCGAGCCGCGCAAGATCCAGATCGGCAAGGGCACGCAGGGCACGATCGAAGGGAAGGCCTCGAAGAAGTAGGTCACGTCTAGCCTCGCTCCGAAGGGACAGGCTGAAGCCTGTCCCTTCTTTTATGGGGCGTCGACGTCGAGGCCGGCCTCGGCGAGCAGGTCGCGCAGCCGGTTGAGCCCGGCGAACATCCGGCTCTTGATCGTGCCGAGCGGCTGGCCGAGCCTTTCGGCGAGCTCGGACTGCGTGAAGCCGCCGTAATACGCGAGCTCGATCGCCTCACGCTGCTCGGGCGGAAGCTTGCGCAGCGCCTCCTGGACGACCTGCCGCTGCGCCCGCAACCAGGCTTCCTCGTCGGTCGCCTCGCCCGTCTGGGGCTCGGCGTCCTCGATCGGGTCGGCCCTGCGGCGCTCCTCGCGCCGCACCAGGTCGACCGCGCGGCGGTGGACGAGGGTCAGAATCCAGGTGCTCGGCTTGCCCTGCTCCGCGAGGAACGTCCCGGCCGAGCGCCACACGGCGAGGAACGCCTCCTGCACGGCGTCCTCGGCGAGCGCGCGGTCGCGGACGATCCGCAGCGCGAGGCCATAGGCGACGCGGCCGTAGCGATCGTAGAGCTCGCCGAGCGCGGAGTCGTCCGCGCGCGAGCAGAGGGCGAGCAGCGCCTCGTCCGAGAGGTGGGCGAGGTTCCGCGCCTGAGTCCGAGCCTCACCCTGTCCGCGAATGAAGTCCCTCACCGTCGGCATGGGAGCCTACGCAGTCTCGGTCGTCAGCAGTAGCGGTCCCGTCGGCGCGCGCGAGCCGCCGCCGGGCTCGATCGAGACCGCGACGGCTGCACCACGAGGCACGTGTCGCACCTCGGTGCGGCCCGCGTGGGCGAAGCCGGCGGGGACTGGGCGGCCGTGGCGCACGAACCAGATCTCGTAGACCTTTCCCGCGGGCGGGGGAGGCAGCTGGAGCGAGACCGTGCGCGAGGGCGAGCCGTTGCCGGCCAAGGCGAAGGCGAGCGTGACGCAGGCTGCGAGCGCGGCCGCCGCTGCGAGCGGCGCGCTCCAGCGGCGGTGGCGAAACGGAAAGGCGACGACCTCGACTGCGACGACGCGCCGACGTAGCCCCGGCGGCGGGGGCGGCAGCTCGCCTGCGAATGCGAGGGCGGCCGCAGCGATCTGCAGCCGCTGGAGCTCCTCCTCGCAGGCCGGACACAGCCGGAGGTGTCGCTCGAAATCCTCCGCCTCGCCGGAGTCGAGCGCGTCGAGGACGAAGCCGGCTGCCTGCTCGTGCACCACCTAGAAGTAGTACGGCGCAACGGCGAGGGCGCCGAGCGCGTACCAGACGCCGAAGAGCAGGCTTGCCGTCCCGAGTGCGGGAGCGAGGCGGTTGAACGACCGCCGCGCAGGCCCGCTGGAGAGGGTCAGCCCGAAGCCGGTCGAGAGCAGCGACATCGAGACGGCCGTGAAGAAGGCGAACAGGCCCAGCGCGAGTACCGCAACCGCGCGGCTGTGGATTGCCGCGAGCAGCAGGATCCCGACGCCGGCGCTGCCGCCCATCCCGTGGACGAGCCCGATGCCGAACGCCTGCAGCGGCGACCGCGCCCGAGTCGCGTGGCCGTGGCCGTGCGCATGGACGTGGAAGTTCCCGCGTCTCCAGCGCACGAGCAGCCAGACCGCGAGCGCGACGATCACGAAGCCGACCGACGTCTCCGCCGCCTGCTGAACCGGCTCGGGCAGGTAGCTCTTGAACAGTACGATCGGCAGGCCGAACGCGAACAGCGTGGTCGCATGGCCGAGACCCCACGCGAACCCGAGACGAGCGGCCGCCGACTTCGTCCGTTCCCTGCCGGCCGCGATCAGCGTGGTGACGGCCGCGAGATGGTCGGGGTCGGTGGCGTGGCGAAGCCCGAGCAGGATCGCCACAGCCGTGAGGATCGCCACGGTCGTGCCGTCGGAGAAGTGGGCAATCCAGTCGTCGAGTCCGAACATGCTTTCTCTCCTTACGTGACGTGGGGGAGGGCGCGCGCGGTCATCGCCAGGCCGAGGCCGAGCACGACGAGCGCGCTGACAGCAGGGAGGAGGCGGATCAGGCCGCGGTCGAAGTCGACGCGGCGGAAGACGCGCCTCGCGTTGACGGCGAGGATCCCGATCGACGTCATCGCGGCGGCGAGGCCGAGGCTGAACGCGAGGATCAGGACCAGCCCGTAGCCGACCCGGTGCAGCGAGATCGCCGCGAGCAGGACGACGAACGCGGTCGGGCAGGGCACGATCCCGCCCGAGATCCCGATCCCGAGCAGGCGCCGCGCGCTGAGCGCGTGGTCGTGCTCGTGCTGGTGGTGGCCGTGGTGGTGATGCGGCGTGGCCCGTTTCCGCCACTCGCGCACGCGCCAGCGCAGGACGCTGACGCCGACCGCGACGATCAACAGCGCCGAGACGAGGTTCAGCCAGGGGTAAAGCCGGTCGGGGACGATGAACTCGGAGAGGCTGAGCGTGACGAGCCCGAGCGCGAAGACGCCGATCGTGTGCGTGACGGTGACCGTCAGCCCGAGGAAGACGGCGTGCCGCGGCGTGCCGCGCGACCCGACGAGGTAGGCGGCGACGATCGACTTCCCGTGCCCCGGGGAGAGCGCGTGCGCCGCGCCCCAGAACATCGCGACGAGCAGCGAGAGGAGGACGAAGCCGACGCTCAGGTGGTCGCGGGTGATCAGGCTCGCGAAGCCGCCGTCGGCGACGCGGTCGGGCGCCCGGAGGGCGCGGCCCTGCGTCAGCCCCGGCGGCGGATAGGTCGTCGGCGCCAGCGCCGTCGTCAGCGAGGTGACGTGCAGGGGGCTCTGGAGCAAGTCCTTTGGGTAGGCGCGCAGCTCGTCGCTGCGGCTGCTCGCGTGCGCGCCGGCGACGATCTCCCTCCAGCCGAGCCGCCCCGCGTAGTTCGTGTCCCGGTACGAGATCCGGCTCGTCCCGGCGACTCGCGGTCCGCGCAGGATGACCTCGAGCCGCGTTGTCGGCAGCCCGCCGGCACCGCGCGGGAAGGCAAGCGCATGGGCGATCGGGACGAGCCGGGCCTGTCGGCCGCCGACGCGCAGCCGCGCACCGGCGGCGATCCGCCTCGCGTACACGGCGCCGTCGATCCCGCTGGCCTGCCGCGCCTGGAAGGTCGGGATCTCGGCGAGGTCGAGCACGTAGCGCACGTAGATGCGCTCGCTGGACACCTGCACGCGGCTGAAGGTGTTGATCGTGAAGTTCCCCAGCGGATGCGCATTCGCGGCGGACGCCAGCGCGAATGCGCTGGCTGTTGCGGCGATCAGGGCGGCGGCGAGCTTCTTCATCCCGCCCACCGCTTCGCTACGGGACTCCAAAGCAGAGAGAAGCGGGGATTCAGTGCCAGCGCCCGCCGGAACCACGACTTCGCGGCGAGGTCGTGCCCAAGGCACCGCTCGATGTAACCGCGGTGGAAGAACTTCAGCGCGTCCTGCGTGCCGAGGCGCAGCGCCGCGCGCGAGTGGGGGAGCGCCTCCGCGCAGCGGCCGTTGCGGGCGAGCGCCCAGGCGAGGACGTCGTCGCCGTCGATCGAGGGGCGCTCCGCGCGTGCGATGCGCGCGCGGTCGAGCGCGTGGCGGAGCGCGATTCCGTGGTCGACCTGGAAGAGCGCGATCTCGAGGTCGGTCCTGACGCCGTTCGCCTTCAGCAGACGCTGGATCGTGCCGATCAGCGCGTACTGCCGGCGAGCAAGGGCCGGCCGGCTGGTCACGCGGTAGAGGTCGCCGAGCGCCGCGACGTACTGCGGGAGCGGGACGGCGTCGACTGCGCGCCGCTCGAGGGAGATCGCGCTGCGGTAGTCGCCGCGGGCGGCGGTCGCCTGTGCGAGCGCGTCGAGCGCGTAGGGGTAGCCCGGAAAGATGCGCAACGCGAAGCGGTACTCGCGCTCGGCCTCGGCGGTTCGCCCGTGGCCGAAGTAGAGCTTTCCGAGCTGGACGTGCGTCCACGCGGCCGGTTCCGCGGCGCCGGTGGCGGAGTCGACCGCGAGCTTCATTGCGCGAATCGCCGCGGCGGTGTGTCCGATCAGCTCGCGTCCGTAGGAGACGCGCGCGTAAGAGGAGAGGCTCGGCCGCAGCCTGTTCATCGTGTCGAACGCGTGGAAGGCGTCGGGATAGCGTCCGAGCTCGACGAGCGCGTCGCCGATCACGCCGAAGGTCCGGGCCGAGTAGGGGTTGAGCGCGCGCGCCTGCTCGCCGAGGGCGAGGGCGTCGTGGAAGCGGTGGCGGGAGAGCGCCAGCGAGCCGAGGCCCCCGACCGCGAGGTAGTCCTTCGCGTCGAGCGCGAGCGCGCGGCGGAGCACTCCGTCGGAACGCGTGTACCAGCCGGGGTCGCCGGTCTCGCGGGCGCGCTGCTGGTAGGCGAGCCCGAGCAGCGTGTACGAGTGCTGGTCCTGCGGGTTCGCGCGCAGACGCGACTGGAGGTCGCCGATCAGCGCCGGCGTGCTCGCGTTCAGCGAGAAGCCGGCCCTGAAGTCCTCCGTCGCCTGGGCGCCGGCGAGCGCGGCCGAGGCGGCCGAGGTCCTGTCGCGGAAGACGCCGCCGAGCAATACCCCTACGGCGGCTGCGATCAGAACGGCTGAGGTGACGAGGATGCGGGTGCGCATGGTCGGGACAGCCAGCGGCCCGCCCGGAGGCGGGCCGCGATCGCTGGGATGTCCTACCTTGTGGCCTTCGCGTTCTCGTAGCCCTGGTGCGGGGCCGCGACGTAGGGGAAGTGGTCGAGGTACGACACGTCGTTCACGTTGACGCCGTCGCCGAGCGGGACCTTCTTGCCCTTGAGGAAGCCGGCGACCGCCTGCTCCTCGATGTCGACGACGTCGTCGCCGAGCCGGCGTCCGTTCGGGAAGCCGGCGTTGTCGCCGCCCAGCACGCCCATGCGGCTCACCTTGCCCGCAGGGGTGACGGGGATCGCGAGGTTGACACGGAGCTCGTCGGCGAAGGTGTTGCCCGTGAAGGTCACCTTCGGGATGCCGGTGCCGAGGACCGCGACGAGGTCGTCACGGCCCGTCTCCGGGACACCGAGCTTGTACAGCTTGTTCAGCACGGCGGCCAGGATCGGGGTCTCGTAGTACTTCTTGAACTGCGCGTCCTGTGCGGGCTTCGTCCGGTTCCAGAGGTCTTTGAGCCCGGTCGGGATCACGACCTCGTTGATCAGCGGCTCGCCGAGGCGGGAGACCTGTGTCCAGCCGGGGCGAACCTTGCCGTTCACGGTCACGTTCTGGCGCTCGGTCGACGACCAGACGCCGATCGTGTGGCTCGGGGTGTCGACCAGGCCGATCGGGATCTGCAGCGCGATCGTGTGGACGTTGTAGCCGGACAGGAAGTCCTTGCCGCCGCCCATGTTCCCGGTCGTGCCGGCCTTCCGGATCGCGACCAGGTCGAAGATGGCGCCGACATCGGCGAAGAACGGATCGTCCCGCTGTCCGGCGAAGATCTTCAGGCCGCGCTTCGTGACGATCTCCTTCTCTGCGGCGGCTTCGTAGTCCTTGACTCCGACGAACCCGTTGAAGCGCGGGCCGATGTTGTTGATCGGGGTCTTGCCGTTCGCGAACCCGTGGTTGTTCCGCCACATCTGCCACGTCTGCTGCGTGTTGCCGAGGAAGTACGGACCGGTCGGCGTCTTGAAGCGGAAGCTGTACGTGACGTCCGGCTTCCCGTCGCCGTTCCGGTCGATGTGGATGTTGTACTTCGCGCCCTGGGAGAACGTGTAGTAGTTCGGCCCAGCGGCGGGATCCTCACCCGGGATCCAGTTCGCGACGATGGTGAGGGTGTTCGGCTTGTCCGGGCTGCGGAACGCGTACAGGTCGGTGTTGTCCGCAGTCGGATCCTCCGAGATCAGCGGCGCCTCCCGGTGGCTCGACGCGGTGCTCGAGCCGGGGGCGAGGCGGGCGACGAAGAGCGCCGTGAGCGCTGCGCCGACGACCGCCAGGATGATGAATGCCCGGTGCTTGCGCATTCGGTGCGGCTCCTTTCTGACGGCCGGTCGGTTGGGATCGTCGTCGTGGCCGTCGTACGGGGCCTGATTCGCGCGAGCGGCCGGACCGGTTCGATCACGCGCCGCCTAGCCAATGTTGGTCAGGTATTCGGGCGAATCAGGACGAGACTTCTCTCCAATGGGGGCTCTTGGCCATGCCCCGGAGACTCGTCTAGCGACAAAGGCTTGGCAGGGACAGGCCCTCAGGCCTGTCCCTGCTTGTCTCCGTTCTTCTCCCGCTCGCGCTCCTTCTTGGCCGAGCGGCGGATGAAGTAGCCGAAGATCGCCAGGCCGAGGAAGACGCTACCGGTCTCCGCGATCAAGCCCGGGATGCCGCCGTGCGCCAGGATCATGCTCATCCCTGGCTCAGCACCCAGAGGCCGCCGACCGTGTAGAGCACCATCAGCACGAGCATCGGGTACTGCGTCCAGAGCGCCATCCGCGGAGTCCTGAAGAGGCCGACGGCGCGGTCGTGCGCGACTGCGAGCCCGGCGACGTGCCCGACGATCAGCGCCGCGACCTGTACGTACCAGATCGTGTGCGGCGTCAGGAACGTGAAGTTCGGCTGGAAGTCGTGCGTGCCGAAGATGTCCCAGCCGCGGCCCCACGGGTCGGAGAGGAGCCGCACTCCGACCTCGCCCTGGTAGATGAGCAGCGAGAAGTAGTGTGCGATCACGTACACGAGCGTGATCGGGATCAGGCTGTCGATGAACTCCGGCGCGAGGTTCTCCCGATCGGCGATCGCCTCGGTGCCGCGGACGGCGAGGCGGAAGGCGAGCGCGATGAACGCGACCGCGGCGAGCAGCCCGGCGACGCTCATCAGCTGGCCGACGAGGTCGGCGAGGCTCGGCCGGTCGAGCAGGTCGACCTGCACCTGGTAGTAGCGGTTCTGCCAGATGCTCGTCCGGCTGAAGCCGTCGAAGAAGGTCGTCCCGAGCATCACCGCGACGAAGGCGACGGTTCCCGGGACGGTGTCCCTGATCGAGAGCCCCGAGAGCGGCGTGCGCACGACGAGCTCGCCGTCCTCGCGCCGGCCGAACGGGCTGATGCGAGAGAGCAGCCCGAAGTACACGGAGAAGCCGTCGCCGTACCGGAACCACATCTCCGCCCCGAACGCGATCGCGCCCGCCCATGTGACGAGGCTGTAGATCGCGATCGCGAGCGCGAGCGCGTGCGGGTCCGAGGGATTCACGTAGGTCAGCTCCATCGCCGCGAACGACAGGAGCAGCACCGCCGCCGGCCAGCGCCCGAGCCACTGCGGATACTCGAAGGGCGGCTGCGGCCGGTGTGCGAGCCACCCGGCCCCCTCCGCCGCCGCCTTCCACGGCGAGAGCACCGACCAGACGTTGCCGAACACGGCGGAGACGAGCGGCATCCCGATCCAGAAGTAGACGTAGACGAACGTCGGCGTGAAGTTCACTCCGCTCGAGTTCTTGCCGACGAGCGCGCCGAGCCAGAGGAAGACGAGCAGCGCGACCGAGAGCGCGCCGACGACGACGCGGAGGGCGGGGGAGAGGAGCACGCGCTGCAGCCAGTCCGGGAGCGGCCGCCCGTCGCGACGGGCGGCCAGCACCGGCTTGCGCCAGAGGAAGGCGAGCGCGGCGAACGAGACGACGAGGACGAACGCCGCGCCGTAGAAGAAGACGTAGCGCGGGACAGGGAGGTCGCGAATCCCGCCGATCCCGTGCGCGAGGACCCAGGTCATTTCACCGTCAGGAGGGCGATGCGCAGCCCGCGGCTCTCGGTCAGGTGGAGTTCGATCTCGAAGACGCCCGTCACCTTCGCGACGAATGGCATTCGCACGGGCACCCTGGCGCTGCGGATCGGCTTCTCGATGTCGTAGCCGTGCAGGTGGACGGCCTCGCCGATCGAGCTGTGCACGACGAGGACGACGTGGGCGCCCTTGTGGACGGTGAACTTCTTCGGGCCGCCGGGGACGCCGTGCTTCCCGACGTAAATCGTGAGCACGGTCGGCCTGACGACCTGCGGCGAGGCGGACGCCGACGCCGCTGCCGTCAGCGCGCCCGCGATGAGCAGAAGTGATGCGAGATACCGCATGGGGAATCCTCCTCCTGTTTGCGTTCCGAGTCTCTGGACGAGCTCAGGAACGCGGAGGCGCGCGGGCGGGGCGATCGAACCGGAATGAGGGCCGAACCGGGGCCGGCGAACTCGCCGGCACGAGCAGCAGCGTGCCGCGCGCGACCGGCGGCGGGAGCCGCCGAAGCGCATGTGCAGCGGCATCGGCGACGCGGAGGAGCGCGCGTGCCGCGAGGAACCCGACGAGCGCGATCGGGAGCTGGGCCGCGAGGCCGGCGAAGACCGCCGGCTCGAGGACCGCGTGCGCGGGCAGCCCCGCGACCAGGCGCTCGATCAGCTCCTGGGCGCAGAAGGCGAGCGGGGGCAGCAGGGCGAACGGCCAGGCGGCGGCGCGGCCGCGCAGGCGACCGGATGAACGGAGCGCGAGCGTCGCGGCCACGACGGCGGCGCAGATCGCGAGGAACTGCGGCGCGACGGAGAGGTAGCCGTGGATGTGCGCGTCCTGCCGGCTCGTCCCGAAGAGTGCGTACCCGGCCGCGTGACCGGCGAGGCAGCCGGCGGCGGCCAACGGCAGCGAGAGGCCGAACAGTGGCCGCCGGAACCTCATGCAGGAAGATTAGGTCAACCGGCCGGTTCCGATGGTGGTCTCGGTGCTCGGGCCGGGCACGGCTAGGGCAAGATCACGCTCATGACGGACGCCCTCGACGTGGTCGGCGCGCAGCGCGTGCTCCCGGTCGTGACGATCGAGGATGCGGGCTCTGCCGCCGACCTCGGGCGAGCGCTGTCCGGCGCGGGTGCGCGCGCGGTCGAGATCACGTTCCGCAGCGACGCCGCCGCGCGCGCGATCGAGATGCTCGTAACGGCCGGTTTCGTCGTCGGCGCAGGCACCGTCCGCTCGGTCGAGCAGGCGGAGACGGCGGCTGCGGCCGGCGCGGCGTTCGCCGTCTCGCCCGGCCTCGACCGCGCCGTCGTGGAGCGGTGCGGAGAGCTCGGGCTGGTCGCGATGCCCGGGATCGCGACCGCCTCGGAGCTGACCGAGGCGCTCGCGCTCGGCGTCGCGGTGGTGAAGCTGTTCCCGGCCGAGGTGATCGGCGGCGTCGGCCTGATTCGCGCGCTGTCGGCGCCCTTCCCGGACGCGCGCTTCGTCCCGACCGGCGGGCTCAACCGCGACAACGCCGCCGCCTACCTCGAGCTGCCGCAGGTGCTCGCTGTCGGCGGGAGCTGGATGGTCGCGCCGGCGCTGCTGGCGGCAGGGAACTGGGCCGAGGTGGAGCGCCTGACGGCGGAGGCGCTGGCGCTGTGACCGGCCTCCGCATCCGTCCCGCGGAGGAGTGCCGCTACGACCTCGTCGCCCTTGGCGAGGTCATGCTGCGCCTCGACCCGGGCGAGGAGCGCGTCCGCAACGCCCGCGCGTTCCGCGTCTGGGAGGGCGGGGGCGAGTACAACGTCGCCCGCGGGCTCCGGCGCTGCTTCGGGCTGCGGACGGCGGCCATCACGGCCTTTGCCGACAACGACATCGGCCGACTGCTCGAGGACCTCGTCCTCCAGGGCGGGGTCGACACGTCGCTCGTCCGCTGGGTGCCATACGACGGCATCGGCCGGACGGTGCGCAACGGTCTCAACTTCACAGAGCGCGGCTTCGGCGTCCGCGGCGCCCTCGGCGTCTCCGACCGCGGCAACACCGCGGCTTCGCAGCTGCGGCCGGGCGAGGTCGACTGGGACCACCTTTTCGGGACGCTCCGCACCCGTTGGTTCCACACCGGCGGCATCTTCGCGGGCCTCTCGGAGACGACGCCCGACGTGATCGAGGAGGCCGTGACGGCCGCGTCTCGGCACGGGACGGTCGTCTCGTACGACCTCAACTACCGGCCGAGCCTGTGGAAGGGTCTCGGCGGAGTCGAGCGGGCGCGGGAGGTCAACCGGCGGCTCGCGACGAGGGTGGACGTGATGCTCGGGAACGAGGAGGATTTCACCGCCTGCCTCGGCCTCGAGGTCGAAGGAGTGGACGAGAACCTGACCGAGCTGGAGGCCGCCTCGTTCCGCGCGATGATCGAGCGCGCCTCCGCCGAGTTCCCCAACTTCTCGGTCGTCGCCACGACGCTGCGCGCCGTCCGTAGCGCGACGGTCAACGACTGGTCGGCGATCGCGTGGTCGCGCGCGGACGGTTTCGTCGAGGCGACGCCGCGCCCCGGGCTCGAGATACTCGACCGTGTCGGCGGCGGCGACAGCTTCGCCTCCGGCCTGATCTACGGGCTGCTCGAGCTCGGCGACCTCCAGGCAGCGGTCGAGTACGGCGCCGCCCACGGTGCGCTCGCCATGACGACGCCGGGCGACACGTCGACGGCGACGCTCGCCGAGGTCCAGGCGCTCGTCGCGGGCGCCGGCTCGCGCGTCGTCCGCTGAAGCCCGGCGCGCACGTCACTGCACGGTGAGCTCGAGGATCTGGAGCTTGCGGTTCTCGAGCTCCGCCTCGAACACGCCCGGAATCTTTGCCCGGAAGCGGATCCGCGCCGTTCCTCCGGCCTCGACGTCCTGGTGCAGGTCGTAGCCGTGCAGATGGACCTCGTCGGCGACGTCGGAGTGGACGACGAGATCGACGAGCTGCCCCTTGTCGACCGTCTCCCGCGTGATCCCGCCGGCCGGCTTGCCGCCGACGATCCGGATCGCGATCACCTTCGTCCTCGGGGTCGCCGCGCCGGTGCTGGTGGCGGCGGTCGTCGCGGTCGCAGTCGTCGTCTCGGCCGTCGTGGGCGCGGCCGTCTTCCCGCCTCCGCCGCCGCAGCCGGCGAGGAGGAGGCCGGCTCCGACGAGCGCGAGCGCCTGCGTCCTCACGCCGGGAGCCTAAGCCACGCGTCGTTAGAGTTGGCGCGATGGGCCGCTTCCACGACACCGTCAACGAGCAGATCGGCTACGAGTTCGCGGCCTCGCAGCAGTACATCGCGGTCGCGGTCCACTACGACTCCGAGACGTTGCCGAACCTGGCGGCGCACTTCTACCGCCAGGCGGTCGAGGAGCGGAATCACGCGATGATGCTCGTCCAGTTCCTGCTCGACGCGGACGTGCCGGTGACGATCCCGGGCGTCGACGAGCCGAAGACGGACTTCGCCGACGCCGCCGAGCCGGTGCGGGTCGCGCTCGAGCAGGAGAAACGGGTGACCGACCAGATCGCGAACCTGCTCAGGCTCGCCCGCGAGGAGGGGGACTTCGTCGGCGAGGAGGCGATGCACTGGTTCCTGAAGGAGCAGCGCGAGGAGGTCTCGTCGATGAGCGACCTGCTCAGGCTCGTCGAGCGGGCGCTCGAGTCGAACATCCTGCTCGCCGAGGACGCGCTCGCCCGGACTCCGGTCGGCGACCAGGGCGTCGACCCGTCCGCCCCGCCGGCCGCCGGCGGCGCGCTCTAACCGCCCAGCTACGAGGCGGCGAGTGCGTCGCGGACGGATTCCGCGACACTCTCGAGCTCGATCTCGGCTGAGGTCAGCTCCTTCAGCAGCTCGTCCGCGGTCAGCCGCTGGCCCTCCGACCAGAGCTCGCGGAGCAGCGAGCCCGCCTCGCGGCGCGCGAACCAGGTCGAGCCGAACTTCTCGCGGAAGAAACGGCGCAGCTGCGCCTCGAACGCCCACGCGCGCACGTACTCGGTGACATAGAAGCCGTCGTCGACGTCGCCGAGGTAGTCGGTGTCGCTCGGCCGGATCTTCAGGGCGTCCTCGAGCAGCTCGACGTACCGGTTGCGGAGCGGTACCGGGTCGTCGGCCTGGTGCAGGTCGATCTCGTAGAGGAGCTTCGCGCAGTATCGGCGGACGAGGTAGAGGAGGCTGGTCGCGCCCTCGGTGACGATGTCGGCCGGCCGCGGGACGTCGAGCCGGCGGTTCAGCCAGGCGGCGTCCTGGACCAGGTGCTCCATCAGCATCGCCCAGCCCTCCGTGACGGCGAAGTCCCCGAGCCGCCGGTCCTCGACGGCAAGATCGGCCTTGGTGTGCGCGTAGTGCTCGGTGTGGCCCGCCTCGTGGAAGAGCGCGCGCCAGTCGTCGACGCCGCCGATCGGCTGGATCACGAGCACCACGCGCTGTGGCACCTCGATCGGCGCGCAGAAGGCGCGCGGCGTCTTCTTCTCGCGCTGCTCGACGTCGAGCTCGACGTTCTCCTGCGCCTCGAGGTCGATCCCGAGGTCGGCGAGCGTCGCCTCGAGGGCGGGCAGCATCCCGTCGCCCGAAAATGCGGCGTCCCACTCCGGGGCCCGGAAGAGCCGCGCGACATCCCAGCGCTCCGCCTCGTCGAGCCCGATGCCCACGCGTGCCCGGAAGAGCCGGTCTGCGGCCTGCTCGAACATCGCCTCCGTCTCGTCGAGGAACGTCCGCGCGCGCTCGGCCAGCTCGTCGAGCCGGAACCCGAGGCGACGGTGGAGCTCGGCGTAGTTGGGCGCCCCGAGCTGCCGGACGCCCGCTTGCACGACGCCGACCTCCTCGAGCTGGATCGGGAGCATGTGCTCCTCCGTCAGCTCGTTCCGCGCCTGCTCCAGCCGCCGCCGTTTCTCGCGGTCGGCCTCGTTCGCCATCGTCGGCCGGATCATCCGGTACGCGATCTGCTCGCCGTCGACCGTCGCCGTCAGCTCGGCTTCGACCTGGGCAGCGCGCTCGTCGTGCTCCCGCGTCAGGTTCCCGAGATACCCCTGGCACGCGAAGCGCCAGAGCTCGCGAACGCGGCGGTCGCCGTCGACCGCCGCGCCGATCGCGTTCGCCCGCTCGAGGCTCGTCAGCTCCGCGAACTCCTCGTAGATCGGCTCCAGCTCGAGCGTGTCCTTCAGGCCCGCGTACTGCAGGTAGTACTCCTCGTTGATGGCGGCGATGAAGCGGTCCGCCTGCTCGCGGTAGGAGTCCAGCTCGAGCTGGGAGAGGACGTCGGCCATCGGGGGTCGCCTAGGATACCTGCGTGCAGCGGATTAGCCTGCGGACGGAGCGGAAGACGCAGCTCGTCGACATCACGGAGCAGGTGCAAGCTGCGCTGGACGGCGCGAACGGTGCGGCGGCGGCGCTCGTCTACGTGCCGCACACGACGGCCGGCGTGACGATCAACGAGGGCGCCGACCCGCTCGTCGCCCGGGATCTGGAGGCCGCGCTGCAGAAGATTGTCGACGACGGCTGGCCGTGGCAGCACGTCGAGGACCCGGACGGGCCCAACGCGCCGTCGCACGTCCGCGGCTCCCTGATCGGGCCGAACGTGCTCGTTCCGCTCGACGGCGGCAGGCTCGGCCTTGGCCGCTGGCAGGGGATCTTCTTCTGCGAGTTCGACGGCCCGCGCGACCGTACGGTCTTCGTCACCACGCTCGCCTGACCGGTCTACCGCGGCCGCCCCGGGGATCCGCGCCTCGTGGCTGCCCGGGCGTCCGGCAGCAGCTCTGAACTAGGCTCCGGAGCGTGGCTGCTCCCGTCAGCAAGAACGAGGAGCTCGAGCTTCACGTCGACTCCCTTGCCTACGGAGGCAACGGCGTCGCGCGGCTCAACGGCTTCGTCGTCTTTGTCCGCCGCGCGCTGCCCGGGGACACCGTTCGCGCCCGGGTGACGAAGGTGAAGCGCGGCTACGCGGAGGCGACGGCGACCGAGGTGCTCGTGCCGAGCACGGAGCGCACGGACGCGCCGTGCAGGCACTACTACGAGGGCTGCGGCGGCTGCCGCTTCCAGGATCTCCGGTACGAGGCGCAGATCGCGGCGAAAGAGGCGCAAGTGCGGGAGGCGCTCGCGCGGATCGGCGGCATCCCGGAGCCGCCAGTCGAGCCGATCCTGCCGGCGGAGGAGCAGTTCCACTACCGGAACAAGCTCGAGTACTCGTTCACCGCGACCTCGCGCGGGGCCGCGCTGGGGTTCCACCGCGCGGGGCGGTGGGACGAGGTGCTCGAGGTCGACCGCTGCTGGCTGACGACCGACCTCGGCAACGGCATCCGCGAAGCCGTCCGCGACTGGGCGCAGGAGGAGGGCCTGCCGCCCTACGACCAGGAGGCGCAGCGGGGGTACCTGCGCCACCTCGTCGTGCGCGAGGGGCGCAACACGGGTCAGGCGCTCGTCCAGCTCGTCACGGCGCCGGGCGACCTGCAGGGCGCAGACCGGCTGGTGACGGCACTGCGCGAGTTCCCGGAGGTGCGGTCGGTCCACTGGGCCGTCAACGACTCTCCGGCCGAGGTGACGAACCTGCCGACGGACCTGCTCTGGGGCGAGGACACGATCGAGGAGGAGCTGCTCGGGTTGCGCTTCCGCATCCGCCCGAACGCGTTCCTGCAGACGAACACGCAGATGGCGGAGAGGCTCTACGGCCTGGCGATCGAGCTCGCGGGCCTGACGGGGAACGAGACGGTCTATGACCTCTACTGCGGGATCGGGACGATCGGTCTCGCGATGGCCGGCCGGGCACTGACGGTCTGGGGGGTGGAGGCGAACGAGGAGTCGGTCGCCTGCGCAATCGAGAACGCGGCGCTGAACGGGATCACGAACGCGGCCTTCTTCGCGGGCGAGGTCGGCGCGTCGCTGGACGAGCTGGCGGACCGTGCGGGGCGACCCGACCTGGCCGTCGTCGACCCGCCGCGCGCAGGGCTGTCGGGCAAGGCGCTGCGCAGACTCGCCCGGCTCGAGGCGCCGACGATCGTCTACGTCTCCTGCAACCCGACGACGCTCGCGGGAAACGTGAAGGAGCTCGCCGGGGAATGGGGGTACGCGCTGCGGCGCGTCAAGCCGGTCGACATGTTCCCGCACACCCCGCACGTCGAGACGGTGTCGCTGCTGACACGATGAGAGTCGCGCTGATGATCGAGGGCCAGGAGGACGTCTCCTGGGAGCAGTGGCTCGCGCTCGCCCGCGCCTGTGAGGAGACCGGGATCGAGTCGCTGTTCCGCTCCGACCACTACCAATCGGTGTTCCAGGATCCGACCCGGATCGCCCTCGACGCCTGGGCGACGATCTCCGCGCTCGCGGCCGTCACGGAGCGCGTGCGGCTCGGGACGCTCGTCTCGCCCGTCACCTTCCGTCACGCCGGGGAAATCGCCAAGGTCGTCGCCACCGCCGACCACGTCTCGGGCGGACGGGTGGAGCTCGGACTCGGAGCCGGCTGGAACGAGCGCGAGCACGAGGCGTTCGGCTTTGCGTTCCCCGACCTGCGCGAGCGGATGGACGAGCTCGAGCGGCAGCTCCAGCACGTCAGGCGCCAGTGGGCGGAGCTCTCGCCACGCCCGCTGCAGGACCCGCGGCCGCCGATGATCGTCGGCGGCACCGCCGGCCCGCGCAGCTGCCGGCTCGCCGCGCGCTACGCCGACGAGTACAACACCGCGTTCGCGTCGGTCGAGGACTGCTCCGAGCGGAAGGAGCGGGTCGACGCGGCCTGCCGCGCCGAGGGGCGGGAACCGATCGCCTTCTCGCTGATGACCGGCTGCGTCGTCGGCCGTGACCGGGCGGAGGTCGAGCGCCGCGGCCGTGCTGTGGCTCAGGGCTCGGGGCTCGACCTCCAGGATCTGCTCGAGAGCGATCGGACGATCACGGGCACCGTCGGGGAGGTCGTCGCGCGCCTCGGCGAGTACGCGGCGGTCGGAGTCGAGCGCGTGTACCTGCAGCACCTCGACCACGCCGACATCGAGATGGTCGAGCTGATCGGCGCGGACGTGGTCCCGCGCGCCGCAGCGTGCTAGCCTCGCCGCGGGAGATGGGACGCGCAACCCTGGTCCTCGGTCTGGCCGTGCTCGCGCTGGTCGGCTTCGCCGTGGCGGGCTGCGGCGGCGGCGGGAGCAAGCAGTCCGCCGGCACCACGAGAGGCGTCGGCTTCTCGACTGTGGAGGCGATCACGGAGCCCACGACCACCGCGGCTGCGCCGACGACCAGGGCCGCGACCACGACGTCGAGCCTCGGCGGCATCGCCTCGGCCAGGAACTGCCGCGAGCTCGCCGAGCTCGGCAAGAAGTTCCAGGCGGCGTTCACCGGCGCCGGGAACTCGCAGGACCTGAAGCAGCAGGTGCGCCTGCTGAAGGAGTTCGCCGACCGTACGCCGTCCGATATTCGAGCCGACTTCCAGGCCCTCGCGGCGTACCTGACGAAGATCGCGGACGCCGTCGGGAACCTGAAGCCGGGCGCGACACCCGATGCGCAGACGCTGGCCAAGCTGCAGAAGATCGCAACCGAGGTCGACCAGAAGAAGCTGACCGCCGCCTCCACGCACATCGCCGCGTGGGTGCAGGGGAACTGCAAGCGCTGACCCCGCGGATCAGGACAGCCGCGGCCAGCGCCGCGCCTTGACCCAGAGCAGGTCGACGTTCGGAAGCAGGAAGCCGAGCGAGATCGCCGGCAGCGCCGGCAGGCCGTTCAGTTCGGTCCACTGAGCCAGCGCAACCGTCAAGCCGAGTAAGGCGACCATCCCGACCCACGTCCAGCCGACGCGCAGCCCGAACCGCGACGCGGCCGCCAGGAAGAGAGCGAAGAAGAGCAGGTCGGGGAGGCCCAGGCGCGCGGTCTGCTCGTCGGGGAGCGGGAAGGCGAAGCTCAGGTTCGTGAAGACCTGCGGGTGCTTGGCGACGATGTGCCCGGTGGGGCCGCGGAAGACCGAGTAGGCGTCGACCCACGGGATGACCAGCGCGACGATGACGAGCAGGCTGAGCTCTTCGAAGAACGCGAGGAACCAGAAGGCGAAGAACGTCACGCCGGCGAGCTTGGCGAAGTTCGCGAGCACCTCGAGGTCGGCGAGCGTCGCGAGGACGGCGAGGACGCCGAGCGCCAGCGCGAGCGGAAGGAGGCCGCGCGCGCGGGCGAGCGGCAGGACGATCAGGTCGAACGAGAAGACTGCAGGGATCAGCACGCACGAAAGGACGACAACGTCCCACCAGTCCGACAGGCCCGGCAGCGAGTCGACCGCGTAGTACCAGGCCGTGAGGCCGGCCGCGAGCGCGACGAACGCGACCGTGCGCGGACGACTCAGTAGGGCGGCAGCTCCGCCCACCAGGCGCCGACCACCTTGAAGGCGTTCCAGAACGCGGTCTTCGCCGGCTGCTCGTCGAGCGAGGCGTCGATGTCGGGCACCACGAGCGCCTGCGTCGTCGGCGTGAACTGCTGCAGTTCGCCGACCGTCGCCTCCACCGGCTGGGCGAGCGGGAACTCCAGGTCGTTGAGGAACGCGAGGGCATCGTCGCCCATCGGCACGACGAGCTTTGGCTGGACGATGTGCAGCTCGCGGGTCAGCCACCCGCGCGCCTCGTCGTCGGCCGCTCCCTCGGCGAACTTGACGCAGTTGGTCCCGTAGACGGCCATCGGGTCGACGCGCAGCCGCTGCAGCGACTTCAGCACCGCCTGCCCCGAACGGCCGAAGAAGGCAACCCCCTCCTGGGCCTCCGAGGGCTGCGGCCGGTGCTTGAGCAGGAAGATGTCCGCGAGCGGGTGGCCCGAGCCGAGCACCGGCACCGCCGCTCCACCCGCCGCGTGCGTGATCTCGTCCCCGAGCTCGTTGATCTCGGAGATCGCCTTGCGCAGGTACTTCTCGTGGATCTCGTCGGAGGGCACGGAGGTCACGGGGGCCACGCTACGTTTCTCCTCTAGCGGACCCTTTCCTTGGCCTGGGCCACCCACTTCAGGGACTGGAGGTAGACGAGGGACTTCGGCCGCCTCAGTATCTCCGCCCCGCTCAGGCTGACGAGGAACTCCTCCGGGCCGTTGAACGCGCGCATCCGGACGGCGCCCGTGCCGACGCCCCGCAGCACGTGCGCGTCGGAGCCGGCGCCCATCGTCAGGTCGTACTTGCGCGCGAAGCGCAGCGCCTCAGTGTTGAACGACTCGCGCAGGAGGCGCGCGTTGTAGACCTCGAAGACGTCGATCTCGGCCAGGTGCCGGTGCAGCGTGCGGGGATCGGGGATCGCGTGCCGGCGGTCGAACGGGTGGGGGAGGTAGACGAGCCCGCCCTGCGTGCGGATCGCGGCGATCGTGTCGGAGAACGAGAGTTCGCGCGGGATCTCCTCCTCGAGGAAGAGCCCGATCACCTCGCCCTGCCCGTCGGTCTTGACCTCCTCGGCCGGAATCACCGTCAGGTCGCGGCCGCGTGAGAGCTCGACGGCCTCGGACGCGCCGCCGAAGCGGTTGTGGTCGGTGATCGCGATGGCCCCGAGCCCGATCGCCTCCGCGTGGTCGAGCAGGTCCGGGACCGGGATCGAGCAGTCGTGCGACCACTCGGTGTGCATGTGCAGGTCGCAGAGGATCCACGGGCGGCCCGCGAGGGGATCGCCGTCCCCGCGGGCCGGACGGCGCCGGCGGGCGAGCGCGGTGTAGAGC